>DASSCV010000356.1:0-12451 GCA_035697505.1 Rubrobacter sp. | reverse complement strand
CCGGCTTACGATCCGGCACAGATAACGGCCTTCCTCGCGGCCAACGTAGCCTATGAGCTGTTGAGCTTGATCGCCGCGCGTAGACGGGACAAACAAGCGATGTAGTGGGTGCTCTGACGGTGGCTTACGACCTCCTGAGCGTCGCCCTGTTCTGGAGACGCGCTACCGCTGCAGGTGCTTTAGCGTCCATGTCCGCAGTTAGCGCCGTTGTGGTGATCTTCATGGTCATGGACGGCCTCTTCGCCAACACTCCAATAATTTGGGGATGCTGGCGAGCCTCCTCGTTTTCGTGGTGGTGAGCTTGCTGACACCGAGGCCCTCCAAGGGGCGCATGAGGAGGTGGGAGCTGCGGTTGACCGGGTCCGGAGCCGAAGGAGAGATCTAACCGACCGTATACCCTCGGTTTTGTCTAGACGAGCTGGCTGTCTGGCGTTGGGAGCTAACTAGCACCGATCTTTGGAGATCTTCAGCATACCCGACGGTGCTGCAAGCATAAGGATCTGAGCTTCTGCAACGCCGAGCACCCTCTAGAAACAGGCATCGGCGACTCGTGACTGCTATCCTACCGGCGGCCTGGAGCACCGTCCTGACAGGTAGGACACTTGTGTTGGAAGATATCGGCGGTAGCAGCCCATACCCAGCCACACGATGGTTTCGTCGAGGCCAAGATTGGTGGGGTGCGCTTATTGACGGGAGCATAGGCGATGAACGGATGAACGGGGCGGCAAGCTTGGTCAAGACGTTGGCCAGCGCGGGAGTGGATGTCTGCTTCGCCAACCCGGGCACCTCGGAGATGCACTTCGTCGCGGCGCTGGATCAGGTCGGCGATATGCGGTGCGTGCTCGGGCTGTTCGAGGGCGTTGTTACGGGCGCGGCCGACGGCTATGCGCGCATGGCGGACAGGCCGGCTTCGACCCTTCTGCATTTGGGACCCGGACTCGCCAACGGGCTCGCCAACGTGCACAATGCCAGGCGCGCCAACACGCCGATGGTCAACATCGTCGGCGACCACGCAACCTACCACAAGGAGTACGACGCGCCGCTTGCCTCGGACGTCGAGGGTGTGGCGTGGCCCTTCTCGGACTGGGTGCGGACGTCGGCCGATAGTCGCTCGGTCGCGCGCGACGGCGCAGATGCCGTGGCTGCGGCGATGGCCCCGCCGGGTCGGGTCGCCACCCTGATTCTCCCTGCCGACGCCTCCTGGAACGAGGCGGACGGGCCGGCCCCGCTACCTCCCGTCGAGGGTCGCGCGCAGGTTGCCCCCGAGGCGATCTCCGATGCCGCTCGGGTCTTGCGCTCCGGCGAGCCCGCGGTCTTGTTTATGGGTGGCCATGCCCTGCGCGAACCGGGTCTGATGCTTGCGGGTCGCATCGCCGCGAAGAGCGGCGCGCGTCTCCTTGCGCAGACGCTCAACGCAAGGGTGGAACGCGGGGCGGGGCGTGTCGCTGTCGACTTCCTCCCCTACCCGGTCGACGACGCTTTAGCGACCCTCGCCGAGGCGCGCCACCTCGTGCTGGTCGGCACCGAGGCGCCGGTCGCCTTCTTCGCTTACCCTGACAAGCCGAGCGTGCTGAGCCCGCCGCAATGCGAAACCCACACGCTCGCCAGGCCCGGCGAGGACATCGTGGGGGCGCTGGAGGCGCTCACCGAAGAGCTCGGCGCGTCGCAGAATGCCCCCGTCCAGGCGCGAGAGAACTACCCACCACCCACGGGTAAGGCGATCACCCTAGACGCGGCCGCCGCAGCCCTCGGGATGCTACTTCCGGAAGGCGCGATCGTCGTCGACGAGGCGCTCAGTGCCGCTCCGGCTTTCATGTCGCGAACGAGGGGCGCGGCCTCGCACGACTACTTACAGGTCACCGGAGGTGCTATCGGTATCGGACTCCCGCTCGCCACCGGGGCGGCGGTCGCTTGCCCGGATCGCAAGGTGATCTGCCTGCAGGCCGACGGCAGCGCGATGTACACGGTACAGGCCCTCTGGACCCAGGCACGCGAGAGCCTCGACGTCACCACGATCTTGCTGAACAATCGCTCCTACGCGATCCTCAAACAGGAGCTGGCGAACTTCGGCGCGGAGGAGGCCGGGCGCAGGGCACTCGACATGATGGAGCTCGACCGGCCGGCACTCGACTGGGTCGGCCTCGCCCGCGGCATGGGCGTTGAGGCGGGACGCGCCAAGACGATGGAGGATCTCGACCGGCAGTTTGCCGCCAGTCTGCGCTCCGAGGGCCCGTATCTGATCGACCTCGTGCTGTAGCGGCGCCGAGCCCACCATTGCCCCCGAGAACGTGCTCCGCTAGACGAAACCTAGAGTATCGCCCAAGCAGAGTCCGTGGCTCAATGCGATCGAGCCGAAGTGGGTTCACGCCAGGCGCAAAGTCGTCGAGCCCGATGGGCTGTCGGGAGCATACGAGCTTGCCGAGAGGGTATGCAGAGTATTTGATTGTCTGCATTACTAGCATCTCTCCGCTGCAAAGGAGGTCGCCTGATCGTGCACCAGGTGGTTGGTTCCTTGCGGACAACAACAGCCGGGCGAACCGCGGAGGAAAGGTAGCGGCGGGCCCAGGAGTCAAACCTATCACCGGGGCTGGGAGAACAGATCCTCTCGCCCAGAACGTCCCACAAAAAGAAGTCATTCTCATCCATAAGCTCCGTAATGCCCCGCTTTGGAAACATCGAGGGGTGGGTGGCCCTAATCTGGGCGAGACATAGGTGACTGGGATTCGGACGCCCAGCCGGCGATCTGGGTGCGCGAACGGAGCCCCAGCTTCTTGAGAATCTTGGCGATGTGGTTGCCTGCCGTGCGCTCGGATATCCCGAGCTCGCGGGAGATCTGGCGGTTGGTGAGGCCGCGGGCGACGAGAACCATTACCTCTCCCTCGCGCTTGGTCAGGTTGCCCATCGGTTCATCTCGGGGCGAGAGATCTTGCTCGATCGTGGCTTCGGAGTGATCCGCCTCCTCAGAGAGAACATACTCGGCGGCTACTTCGAGCGACATGGATCGTCCCTCGGCCAGCCCTTCTTCCCATGTCGTCTCCCCCAGCCGGGAACGCGCTGCAGCCAGGTGGGGCTCGTGCAGCGCCCGCTCGGGGGGTGGCAAAGCAACGCCGGTGACCTCGCGTGCCGCCTCCGCAGCCCCCCACAGGCGCGCCGCTCGGATGTCCTCCTTCACGGCTCCTGCGAGACCGGCCATCCCCTCCAGGGTGTTGATGACACTCGGCTTTGTCCCGGCCTGCTGGCTTACCACCAGAGCTTCCTCGAAGCACGCGTCCGCCCGCTCGTGGTAGCCCTGCTCCCGCGCCGCCAGCCCTAGATTGACCAGGGTTTCGGGGATAAATCCCGTTCGCCCGGCTCCTAGGTCCCGGGCGAGCGTGAGGGCCTCTTCGCTTAGCGTCCTCGCCCGCTCGTACTCGCCCTGCAGCAGTTCAGCGTATCCCAGGTTGGAGAGGGTTGCCCCCACCGCGTTCACGTCTCCGGTCTCCCGGACTAACGCCAGGCCTGCCTCCCAAAGCGCCGCTCCCCGCGGGTAGTCATCCTCCTCGTTGATCGCCAAGGCTCCCAGCAGGTTGAAAACATAGAACTTCTTTAGCGGTGTGGCGGCGTCTCCCTCGTTCTCGAGCTCCCGGAGGACTGCGAGGTTCTCCTCTAGCAAAGACCTCGCCCGCTCGTTGTCGCCTTCCGCCACGGCCAGGGTTCCCAGGCTATTGAGGGCGGTCGCGATGTTCGTTTTTTCGCCTAACCGTCGGGATAGCTCGAGCATCGCTTCGTAGGTTGCTTTCGCCCGTTGAGTATCGCCCTGGCGCTGCGTCAGCCATCCCATCCCCTCGAGCGCACTTACCCGTGCTGGATCTGTTGCCTGCTTGCTGTCCGCAATTGCTCGGTCGAGCCACCTCACACCCTCACTCAGATAGCCCAGGGTGTGCCAGAAACGCCACAGGGCGGTACTCAAGCGCAGCGCCAGTTCGGCCTCCCGCTGGAGGGCCCATGTGAGAGCCTCCCTGAGGTTGTCGTGCTCCCTTTCCAGCCGCTCCAACCATACGCTCTGCTGCGGTCCGGCGAGCTCCGGTTCGGCTTCTTCGGCCACGGCGAGGAAGAAGGCGGCGTGACGGTTGTGCACCTCGTCGGCTTCCCCGCCCTCCTCGAGCTTCTCACGGGCGTACTGCCGGAGGGGTTCCAGCATCCTGTAGCGCACCGCGCCGCCCGTGGGCGTCCCAGCCGCCACGAGAGACTTGTCAATCAGCCCTCCGAGGAGATCCAAGACATCGTTTTCCTCAACGCCGCCTCCAGAGCACACCCCCTCCGCAGCCTCCAGAGTCCATCCCCCGGCAAATACCGAAAGCCGCCTGAAGAGCGTCCGCTCGGCCTCTGAAAGCAGCTTGTGGCTCCAGTCGATCGTCGTCCTCAGGGTCTGTTGCCTCGCTGCGGCCATGCGATTGGCGCCGCTTAGCACGTCTAGAGAGACATCTAGTCTCTGGGCGACCTGCTCCACCGCAAGGGCTCCCATCCGTGCGGTAGCTAGCTCAATGGCAAGGGGTATACCGTCGAGCTTCCGGCACACCCTCACCACGGTCCCAGCGTTTGCTTGGGTCAACTCGAAGTCGGGCAGTCTTAGTCGGGAGCGATCCACAAAGAGCCTGACCGCCTCGGAGCGCATTAGTCTATCTAAGTTGAACCCTCCGTTAGGTGCTTCATCCGTTCTGGCTGGCAAGGAGAGGAGAGGCACCGCCCAATTCACCTCACCGGAGATGCCCAGGGGCTCTCGGCTGGTGGCGAGCACCCCGAGATGCGGGCACGAGTCCAGAAGCGTATCCACCAGGTGTGCTGCTGCCTCCACGAGGTGCTCGCAGTTGTCTAGGACGAGGAGCAACTCTTTGTCTTCCAAGGCCTCCACCAATGCGTCGGTTAGTGGCTGGCCGGGACGCTCTGAAACCTGCAAGGCAGTGGCTACAGGCTGAGGGACCAGATCTCCATCCGAGAGCCCCGCCAGCATCACCAGCCACACCCCGTCTGGGTAGATACTCACAAGGTCCCTGGCTACCTCCAGGGCCAGTCGTGTCTTTCCCGAGCCACCCGCCCCGGTCAGGGTAAGGAGCCTGGTCATGGCGAGCATCCTCTTGACCTCGACTATCTTCTGCTCACGACCCACGAAGTTGTTCCTCGGGGCGGGCAAGTTGTGCTTGCCCGCCCCGATTCGTTCCTCCTGGGAGGAACCTACTGATGGTGTCATCGGAAGGCTCCCGGCGGCTATCTCGTCACGCAGACGGCGACTGGAAGCAGCGGGCCGCGTACCGGGCTCTCTGGAGAGCACATCGCGGAGTCGCTCGTACTGGGCGGGACCTCGCTCTGGCCGACCTGAGATGGCGTGAAGACGCATAAGGGCTACTTGTGCCTCCTCGAGGGTGGACTCCTTGGCAGTAGCCTTTCGCAGCGTCTCGATAGCTAGGCCATGCTCACCACGTTCCTCGTGAATCCCTGCGAGCTCGACGAACAGGGCAAGGTAGAGTTGCCGAAGCTCTTCACGCCTACGTTCCGTCCACTCCTCGTAGTGGTCGTCAGGAAGTAGATCGCCCTCGTATAGGTCGAGCGCTGCTCTGTAGGTCGCAGGCTCCTTGGCGCCCCTGGCAGTCGTCGCCGCTTCCTCGAAGGCATCCACGTCCACCCACAGCTCGCCTTCCGGATACAACTCCAGCGACTCATCCTCCGATGCCAGGTACCAAGAACCCATGGCCGGGTCGAGGACCTTGCGTGCGGTGTGAAGGGTGCTGCGCAGACTGTTGGAGGCGGCCTTCCTGCCCGAGTCGGGCCACAGGAGATCCATCGCTTGCTCTCGGTGCATGCGATGGCCAGGAGCCAGGGCCAGGAGCTTCACCAGGGTGGCTGCCTTCCTCAGGCGCCAGGCATCTTGGGTAATGATTCTGGAACCTACGCTAACCCGAAAGCTTCCCAGCAACCATACCCTTACGGTCTTGCGTTTCTGGCCTCGCGCAACCTCGGACCGCCTCACACGCTCAGAAGAACCCATCCTTTTCCTTTCCCACTAATGCTTCGCCTCGGCATTATTCCACCCGCAGAATGGGCTCTGCCGGTGGCCTGTCGCTGTACACCTCACTGCGTTCGTGGGCGCGCCGATCTGTTCCCATCGCCTCCCTCCTGACCTTCCTTTCTGTGTTTCCGGATTGGGATTCTCCTGTGCATCTTGTGAGAGGAGCGCGGAGATCCTTACAGACGGAACCCTAGGAAGGGCAGGTCCTCACAGGCGCTGGCCAACGACGGACCAACGACGCCCAAGGAGCACAATGCCCTACCGCGAACAAACCGCCACGCCTTCGAGAGCCTCATGTCAGACTAGAGCGGCACTAACTAGAGCGGGGTCTGATCGCAAGCCGCAGCCAAGTGCACTACCAACCAAAGAATGGGGATGACGGCGATGCAAAGTATGGGCGCTACAGCCTCCTATCAGGCAACGAGCCGACATGTCTCCTTTCCTACCACCTCAATCGGACGCTTTTTCCCGAAGCGTTGTCTTTCGGGACCTGTCAAGCTACGGTTGACGATTATCTCAGATTGAACCCTGAATGGTAACCATCAGACGGCACCTCTTCTGATTACGTCCACTCACTCTCTCAGAACTCCCTTACACTGCACCGTGGCCTGCCGGGCATGGGAGTGATCCTGCTACGGACTCCAGAGTGGGCGTACGTGTGAAGCACCGCAAGCTAGTGTGCCCCACCCGCAGGACGTCCACAGGTTTCGCCCATGGCTCGGTGCAATGAGCTACGGTGCTACGCAACCGGCGGGAATACGTTAGGATTTGCCTCGATGAGCGGACCACGACGAAACACTACTTGCCAGGGGTACGGTGCCCCCTGGGGTCCAGCTCTCCCGAACGGAACGTCTGCTCCAGGTGCTCCCTACAGGCATGGACGAGTTCGGGGTTGCTCCGGATCTCATCGATCTCGATTTGGGAGCAGTTGCGCTGTACGTAAGGCTCCTCGAGTATATCGTGGAGTTCGGCGTCCTCATCTATGCGATGGATGATGTAGCGGAGGACCTTCTCCTCCCGCCAGACCCTGCTCGGGTCACTCCCAAAGAAGAACCGCCTTAACAGAGAGTGTTCCTTGGTCACCGCTATTCCTCCTCTATATTGCGATCGAGCACGAAGAAGTCCAGCCATTCTCCACTCTTGGTGGAGTTGTCCGAGTGAACGGAAATGACCTCGGCTCCAGTGTGCTTCTGGACAATCCTCTCCAAGAGCGAGCGCTCGGCTTCCAGGACTTGCTGGCGCATGGCCTTGATCAACCTGCGCCCCTCGAAGTTAGTGGATAGTTGCAGCTCTGCGGGCGTGAGCACGCCGAAGCTGCGCACTATCACCAGGTCTTCGACCATGCGCGTTCTGATCCGATCGGGGCCGCGTCCCACGAACTCGTGCTGAAAGGCCATCATTTCGTCGCTGATGGCTGCCTCGGGCTTTCTCTGTCGGCGTTTCATGAGCGTGTCACTGCACCTCCTCTTCCTGATGGTGCAGCCAACGACAAGAGCCGGTGCTACACCTCTTAACCCATAGAGGGGACGCAGTCACCGGCCCTGGATCCGCTGGCCGCACCGAGAAGGTTCCCCAGGAGACCGCAGAGATGTATCCTGAGTGTGGCTGTCCGCTCCTGGCCGCCCGATTCGGTGCCGGTTCTCCCAATACCGAACCACTAGGCCAGGAGTGCCCTCTTTCATTAGCGCCTGCGGGGTTAGCTGTCGGGTTCGGGCCGAAAGAGTTAAGCCCTACGCTAGCTCGGCGAAGCCAGCTAGCGATTCACCCCGCGGACCTGCTCGATCCGTGTGGGTCCCCCGCCCCCCGGCGCCACCCAGGGGCTAGGCGTCACGGCTATTCTGTTGTTACAGTTTGTATACGCCTGCCGACTTCGAATGTCAAGATCGTTCCTTGGACTTGGCTTAGAGCAGTATTCTCAGAAGTTCACGTTATCTGCCGCCGGCGTGGACGGCGTCGCCTGGCGTCCGGCGAGGCGAATTGTCGGAAGGTCAGACTTCAGAGGATCTCTGAAGTTCAGCTCAGGGTGCAAATCGCCGGAGCGTCAGAAGGGTGATATCGTCCTCCTGCTCCCACTCCTCTCCCGTGAACGAGTAGAGCTCTGCAAGGAGTAAGGTCACAAATGACCGTTTCTCAGCATGTCCGGCAACGAGTGCCCGAAGCCTAGGGAAGCCAAACATCTGGCGGCGGTGGGGGTCATGGGCCTCTACCAGACCGTCGCTGTAGAAGAGCACACTATCGCCAGCGTCAAGGACTATTTCCTTCTCTTCATAGCCCATCTCCGGCATCAGCCCCAGCGGCATCCCCCTGGCACTAAGCTCCTCGGCGTCTTCGCTACTGCGGCCGCGTAGATAGGGTAGGTCGTGGCCGGCGTTAGCGTACTTCAAGCTAGCGCTCTTGGGATCGAGGATGGCATAGAAGCAGGTGACGAACATATTCGAGGGTATGCGTGACACCAACGTCTCGTTGACTCGGGCCAGTACCTCCCCCGGTGAGGAGGAACCCAAGGCCCTGGCTACTGCCCTAACCATGCTACTGGTCGCGGCCGCCACTAAAGCTGCTGACACCCCTTTACCCGTGGCGTCCCCCACGACCACTCCCACCCGGCCGTCTTCTAGCTCGAAGAAGTCGTAGAAGTCTCCTCCCACCTCTCGGGCCGGCCGGTAGAAGGGAGAGATCTGCCAGCCTTCTAGAGTTGGAACCTCCTCGGGCAGTGAGGCTTGTTGGATGCGCCTTGCCACCCTAAGCTCCTGTTCGAGGTGCTCACGCTCGCTCATCTCTTGCTCGAGACGCCGCTGCGTCAGCTCCGCGAGGCCGCTCCCCTGGCTCCACTCTTCAGCGATCTTGCCTGCCACTATTCGGTGGACAAGGATAAGCAGCGCGTTGAACTCTTTGCCTGCAGGCACCAAACCCATCCACTCTCCCCGGTCATGGGTAGAGCTTGCGGTGAAGATGGTCATCACCTCGTCTCCTTCGGCCATCTGCTTCTCGATGACGTATCGGGTGTGGGAAAAGGCGGCATGATACTGGGTGAAGGACCGTAAATAGCCTTGGAGGTCTGGCTCTTGGCCCGGTAGCAGGTTGTGGTTGACAAAATCGGGGGCCAGCATCTCCTCCACGGCGTCCAGGTCGCCCTTAGCATGCGCTTCCAAGAAGCGGCGCACCAGTGCCTTGTTCTTATCCGCCGACGACATAGGAAATCTTGTCCTCCCTACTAATCCGCTTCCTCTACTTCACCTATCGGGACAACCTTCTCCGCCTATAATGCCACCGGTAGAACCCCAATGTGTGCAGCGACAACCTGAAGGTGTCTTCTTTTGAGCCATGGAGGACGCGCCGTTGCATGCGTGGGCTAGCCTGGCGCAACGGATCGTGATAGTACTCGAGTTGTTGTCCTGCACGGTTGTAATCGCACTCAGGCTGCTGCGCGTCTCCGGGGCGGACAATTCGCTGCTGTGATCGAGCGCTTTGGGGCGCCGGTCTTACCTTGAAAGGTCGGGAGAGCATGCACGGCTCCGAAGGTGACCTCAGGACACCTTGTGGGTACATACGCCGGTGAGGGTGAGAGCCAGGGGAACGGGGGCAAGGAGATGTCGTTGATCTTGTTTGTGGAGTATCACAGCACCTTCCGCCAGGCTGCCTCCTTTGTGATGGACCAAGAGCCTGACCTCGAGGTGGTGGCCCAGGCCGGGTCCGTGGCAGAGGGACGCGAGAAGATGGCCGAGGGCGGCATAGATGCCGCCCTCGTGGACATACCTCTCCCCGACGAGGGCGCTCCAGAGATGGTCAGGGATCTACACGGGGCAAATTCCCCCATCCCGGTGCTGGTAATAACCCACATAGAGGACCCCGAAATCCACGAGCAGATGCTACGTGCCGGCGCCGCAGAGGTGCTCCCCAAGGACGTCACCTTAAGGGAGGTCCTCGCTGCCGTCAGGAGGCTCGGACACCAAGGTTAGGGTGAGGACGCTAAATGCGGATCCTGATCTCCTATGAAGAAGCCTACCGCGTCTACGCTGATACGCTCGAGAGAGCCCTGGGCGGGCTCCGTCCGGCCGCAGAGGTGGCGGTCTGCAGGCTTGCCGTGATCGGTGATCAGCTTGAGAGCTTCGACCCGGACCTCGTCGTGTCGAGTCGCCCAAACACCGTGGATCCGGGAGGGAGGGTGGCGTGGTACAGACTCTCCCCCGAGCCCGACGAACCGTCCGAGGTCTGTCTCGGCGGGAGGCGCTCGCGCAGGTTCAACCCGCCCCTGGAGGAACTGCTGTCGTTCATCGACGAAGTGGAGGCGCTTGTTCGCGATGGGCGCGAAGTGGAAGGCTGCTAGCCTGGGGCGGTTCCGACCCTTGTTCACCCGGGTGCTTGGAAGGTGCTGTCTGCGACCTTCGCCTGTACGGGATTCTCCTGCTTCGTTGTCGGGCATGAGAATGCACCTTCGAGGGAGAAGGCTTGTGGCTCCAACTCCTCGGTGCTGATGCTTGCAGCGCCGCTAAGCTCTCCCCTGAACCAGGTGCTCTCGGGCTACCGGGCGTTGGGCACTGCCGGAGGACCATAGGGTAGGGGACACGCCTTCTAGACGTTGCAGGAGGCCATCTTGATTCTGTGACAGAATTGCATGGCCGCCACCCAGACTTCTGAATTCAGCTGACCGCGTCAACGCTAGTTCCGCTTCGGACACCATCCTCACTACTATCTCTCCAGCCGGCAAGATGTCGTGGATCAGACCTGCCGACCGCCCGGTTAAAGGCAACAACTCGTGGGTAACGTCTTGGAAGCTGTGCTCTCCAAATGTGGGCCTTCGCTGAAGGAGCGAAGCGCAACCGGGACGTTGCTTCGTGACCATCGGAAATCGCCTCACGGGACGAGTTGAATGGGATCCGCCCCATGTGTCTGCTCACAGGCCGGTTTATAGTGGGCCCACAACGGCGAAATTGTTCGCCAACCCCAAGCGGGTCGAAGACCACAGGAGACGACAGTGAACGATGTGAACATCGAAGCAGAAGCCCGACCTGTACTGTCGCGGTCGTACCTGGCATCTCTACCCGAGCGAACTGCTCGAGCGGGAGCTGCGCTGACAGGCGGATTGGTATACGAAGCGAGCGAGGTTGTGCTACCGCTTGCGGTTCGCCGGTCCAAGCTATACCAGGCGATAGTCGGACGGTTGTTGCGTATCATCATCGAGCTTGTGGGCGGCGTGGAGGGCGTCTACCCGACCCAGGAGATGCCTGTGCGGGAGCTGCTGGTACGCAAGACAGCCGGTAACGTGGTCGAGCTAAGCAGCTTCCTGGCGGTCGGCTGGTCGCCTGTGTGGCTCCTGGCAGGGGCTTCCGACCTGGTCGGGGGTACGAAGGTGTATCTGCGGACGCTCGTCGCGGAGTTACAGGATTCGGGTGTACTCGCGCCGGAGGCGGACGTGGCATCTTTCGAGGAGTTGTTGAGAGCGCTGGAGGACACCTCTGGCGTGCTGGCTGACACGGTAGACGTGCCACCGTTGAACATCACTAGCGTGCGTACCTCATGGCAGGAACTACAGCGGCAGGCGGCGGATCTGCCGGACGCTGCCACTCTGGAGAAGATCTACTCCGAGCTGCAGTTGGCGGCCCGGCAAGAGGATCGCTCGGTACTGGAGATCTCTTCCATGGTTGCGCTCGGCGCGGTGCGCACGGGCGTGAGACTGGGAAACGTTCACATCTTCGAGTACTATCGCCACGCACTGCGGACGATCGTGGAAGAGGGATTGCTCTTCTTTCTGCGGCGAACCAGCACCCCTTACCTAACGCGGGCTGGTTCCCATTTCGATCCTCGGTCGAGCACCTATTCCGAACGCCTGCTACGGCGCTGGGCAGACCGGCGATCGTCTGTTGGGCGCCAAACGATGCCGCAGGCCGAAGCATCGGACGAGGAAAATGCCGCCCGTGGATGAGCCGAGGCACTCCTTCGCCTACCTGATCCTCGATCCCGCCACCGGGGGTGCAGCAGCGTACATGGACGCCCGCCACGATATCGACGAGCTTATGGCGTAATCTCGTAAACGCGATCAGACGAACGGGCAGAGGACATGCTGGCTGCACCGTCCACTCTTGCTGGGACTCACAAGAGCCAATTCGAGAATTGCGGAGTGGTGCGACTTGAAAATACAATGGCCGATTTTCCCGCCAGCCAACTACCCTCACTGCAGAAATTGCCTATCTGAGTGATGCGTCGATCTCTCACGTGCGATAAGCTCTCTTCGTCGCCAGGAGGGACGGGCCATGAGCACACCGCCGGATAGGTATTCCAGGGTAGCTGATAGGAAGGAAAGTATGATGGTACCCGCACCACAACAGTAGGGAACATACGAAATGAAAGCAAGCACCCCGCGGAACCGACCACCACAGGATAGTGCTGAGATGCGTCCCCTTTGGCGCGCCA
>DASSCV010000355.1:0-24737 GCA_035697505.1 Rubrobacter sp. | reverse complement strand
GACGACCACCGCTTCCTGCAGGGCTTCGCCGCCAAATATGGCATTCACTACTCCCGCCCCGGAAACGGGATCTGCCACTACCTGCACGTCGAGCGCTTCGCCAGGCCCGGCGCGACGCTCGTCGGGGCTGATTCTCACACTACGTCCTCCGGCGCTCTAGGATCCATAGCGATCGGGGCCGGTGGTCTCGACGTGGCCCTCGTGATGGCCGGACAACCATTCCAGACCCCCGCTCCCAGGGTCGTAGGCGTCGAGCTTACAGGGGCTCTCTCGGAGTGGGTGACGCCGAAGGATGTGATCCTCGAGCTCTTGAGGCGTCGCGGCGTCAGGGGAGGCCTCGGGCGCATCTTCGAGTTTTATGGCCCTGGCGTCGCGAACATAGACGTAACGGGAAGGACCACTATCTGCAACATGATCGCCGAGCTCGGTGCCACCACGGGCGTCTTCCCCTCGGACGAGAGGACGAGGGAGTGGCTGAAGATGCAGCAGCGCGAGGAGGACTTCGTGGAGCTCTCCGCCGACGAGGGCGCCGACTACGACGAGCGCGAGCACATCGAGCTGGACAAGTTGGAACCCCTGATCGCAAAGCCGCACTCGCCTGGCAACGTCGTCCCCGTGAGCGAGGTGGCTGGCACCAAGGCCGCGCAGGTCTGCATCGGCAGCTCGGTCAATTCCGGCTTCGAGGACCTGGCCGTCGCTGCTGCGGTCTTGCGAGACGAGACGGTCTATCCAGGTCTCGTCATGACCGTGACGCCGGGGAGTCGTCAGATCCTCGACTCCATCGCCGCTACCGGCGTCTACTCCGACCTGGTGCGGGCTGGCGCCCGGATGCTCGAGCCTGTGTGCGGCCCTTGCGTCGGGATGGGACAGGCGCCGCCTTCCGATTCGGTCAGCGTCAGGACCTTCAACCGTAACTTCCCCGGACGCTCGGGGACCATGACAGACCAGGTGTACCTGACGAGTCCCACCACGGCGGTCGCGACCGCTCTGCGGGGCGCCATCACGGACCCCCGTGAGCTCGGGGACTACCCTGATCTCCCCGAGGCTCCCGCGAACCCTGCGGTGGACGACCGCCAGATCCTGGCTCCCGCGCCGCACGAGGAAGCATCGGGCATCGAGATCGTACGCGGCCCCAACATAGAGCCGCCGCCAGAAGCCCCCGAACTCCCCGAGTCCCTGAAGTGCACGGTCACCATCGTGGTCGAGGACGATATCTCGACGGGCGACCTCGCGCCGGACGGGGTCGAGGTAATGTCGTTCCGCTCGAACGTACCCGAGATCGCCAAGTTCACCTTCCGCCGCTTCGACCCGGAGTATCATAGGAAGGCCAAGGAGTCGGCGCCTGGCCTTATCGTGGGCGGGCACAACTACGGGCAGGGGTCGAGTCGCGAGCACGCGGCTCTGGCGCCTTTGCACCTCGGTATCAGGGCCGTCATCGCGAAGAGCTTCGCCCGCATCCACCGCCGGAACCTGATCTCCCAAGGCATCCTCCCCTTGCGTTTCGAAGATGAGTCGGACTACGACAGATTCGAACAGGGGCAAACTTGGGAGCTGCCGGAGATCAGGGACCGCCTGGAGAACGGTGACGAGGTAGTCCCGCTAAGGAAGGGAGACGAGGAAGTAACGCTCCTTGCCGAGTATTCGCAACGGGAGCGCGACATCCTCCTCGCTGGCGGCATACTGCGCCAGTTGCGCGAGAAGGCGGAGGACCAACAGCCCGAGGCTTCCCCGAGAGTCTCCGGCGAAGACGAAAGGTAAGAGTCAGCCTTCCGTTCGCTGCCTGTCACCGACGGCTGGTCGCTGGCCTGCCCTTTCGGGACGGAGGGCCGAGAGGAGCAGTAGCCCGACGCCGGCGACTATGGCGGCGTCGGCGGCGTTGAAGATGTACCAGAAACTGAAGTGGACATAGTCCGTGACCTCTCCGCTGCTCAGGCGGTCGAGAAGGTTGCCTGCGGCGCCGCCCAGGATCAAACCGCACCCCAGCATCGTGAGCGTCGACGGTCTCCCCGACAGCAACATCCAGAGCACGACCACGACAGCGATGGTGCTCCCGACGAGGAGAACCATCTGGCTTCCACCGAGGATGCCGAAGGCCCCGCCGTCGTTCTTTATGTAGGTGAGGCTGAGGAATCCTGGAATGAGTGTGATGCTCTCCCCAACCCGCATCGAGCCCTCGACGACGGACTTTATGCCCTGGTCGACTACGAAGACCACGAGCGCGAGCGCGAGGGCGAAGAGCAGGCCAGTCCGGCGGGTCATGACGAAGCGGGATGCAATTCAGGACCTCCCATGGGCGCATTGATCCTAGCATACCGCCCTCGCTGAATTCTCAGGCGGCGAGTCGAACCGTCGCCGAGCCCTGTACGTGTGGCATGAGGCCAGACAGGGGATCTGGAGGGTAGAAGCTCTCGAACGTCTCTATCTCGAACCCAGCTTCCTCGATGGCAGCGACGGTGTCTCGATTGGGGTGGCAGCCGCCGAGGAGCCGCCTCCAGAGAGGCTCCAGGCGGTCCTGCCAGCGGGCCGCGGACCCAGTCGCGCGCACGTGCTCGATAAATAGCAACCGTCCGCCCGGACGCAGGACGCGCCTGACCTCGTCCAGTGCAGCTTCCTGATCCGGGACCGTGCACAGGACGAGCGTCGAGACCACGGTATCGAAGCTCCCGTCAGGGAAGGGCAGCGCCTCCGCCCCGGCCGCCGCGACTTCGACTGGGACACGGACGTCCTCGAGCTTCGGGCCGATCTTATTGCGCATGAACGGATCGGGCTCGGCTATGGTTATCCGATCTACATCACGGTAGTGCGCCAGGTTAGCGCCTGTGCCGCCACCGATCTCGAGCACAGCACCGCGGGCCCCGGCGAGCAACCGCCTCCTGCGCCCGCCCATCCACCTTCGCTCCGCGGAGGCGCCAAGCGGGTCGTAGAGCGCCGCGAAGATGGGATGTCCGCCTTCCATTGAACTGGTTTCTTGATTGTCGCGCGATCTCCTCATCGGCTCTCCATTCAGAGTCTGCCACGCTAAAAGCTTCTGCGCCATCTGAAGAGGTACGCCCGCGGACCTAGCAACATTCAGTCCTGGGACCGATGTCGAATCGGTGGTCAGGGAGTACCTTGCTCATGTAAGTCGTAGCCTGACAGAGAGGAGCAGCAATGGAGGCGAAGGACCACAACTACGGGGTAGCCGGAGACGAGGTAGCCAAGGAGCAGGGACCGGTGAGGATGAGTACGCAAGAGGAGAAGACGATGTCGGTGCTCGCGCACCTTAGCATCTTCCTCAACCTGGTCACTGGGTTCCTGGGTCCCGTGGCTGCCCTTATCATCTGGCTGGTCTATAGAGACCGGTCGAGCAACGTGGGTTTCCAGGCTTTGCAGTCGATGTGGTACCAGGTGGCTTGGCTCGTGATCCTGGTCGCGGGATGGACCTTGACTACGCTCTTGATGTTGGTCTTGATCGGGTTCCTACTCGTCCCCGTAATGGCCCTGATCACACTGGTCCCATTCGTGCACAGTGCCTACGCGGCCTACCGAGTGAGCAAGGACGGCGGGTACCGCTACCCGTTGATCGCCGACATGATCGAATCCCGTTAGAAGGCAGTCAGAGAACAGGCGCCCCCGAACCATGTGGTTCGGGGGCGTCGCTCCAGGAGGATTCTCATCTGGCTCTGACAGCATTCGTACATGTCGTTCTTATATACGCAAGAGACGTGGATATTCGAGGAGGATAAAGATGCTGGACAGCAGGGAAAGTATTCTACCGGTGGGAGTCCCTCATCCCGTGTCGGTTACGGGATGTCGTGACGTGACGGAGCTCCTGCTCGGCGTGTTGAGGAGCATCGAGCCCTACGAGGCGTGTATCCTCGAGGCCGAACAGGATGGGGACTTCGAGGTCGCCGCCTTCCTGCGCGAGTTGCGGCGCCAGGACCTCATCCGGGCCAGGGAGGCGACCCGCCTGCTAAAGAGATCCCTCGAAGCAGCTTACGTCGGGAAGATGGGAGAGCCGTATGTCGAGCTCTGCGCCGGATCTTAGCTTGGAGGTCGTCCCATTCAAGACGCCCATAAGGGTGAAGGACACAAAAGGGTGCCAGGTCGCGCACACCTGCGACTGGGTATCTACTGGGGCGGATCGACCATGACCCTCAGGAGGTGCTCTATGGCCTCCTCAGGGTCATCAGCGAAGCCCGTGTGGACCGGGGAAGGTTGCACCACGGTGCTGCGGGGCGCGACAAGCCATCCGAAGCGCTGGCCCTGAGGCAGCATCCCGACGGCGCCGGCCTCAGCTCCGCCTTCGCACACCCGGCGCGCGACCTCGAGGTGTGCCTGTACGGTCTCGGGGTCGAGGTTGGGGTCGAGCGCGCGCAGGCGTTCCAGGTCGAGGCGGACGCGCGCGTCGAGGTACTTCGCGTCCTTGCAGTAGAGCACCACCCCCGCGTTTATGAACTCACCGCGCTCGACGCGCGGCACCACGCGCAGGAGTGCGTACTCGAAAAGGCTCATCGCGCAGTCTCCTCCAGCGCACTTACCCACGTTCTCGGCTCCCGCAAGCGGGTACTCAGGTAAGCGATGTATGCGGAGCGTACCTCTTCGACGCTCCCGAAGCCTGACTCGTCAGCCAGCCACTCCTCGGGGATCATGTCTACGATAGAGTGGAGCACCTCTGGGGCGAGCCGCGGGGCGAGCGCCGCGTCTGCTTCGGAGATAGAGTCGGCGAAGGGGAGCAGGACGTGGTCTCTGACGGCCGCGAAAGGGCGCCGGCTCGCGGCCCCCAGGGCCGTCCCGTCTCTTGCTGGCCAGTTGTGGTGGAAGTACAGCGAAGCCCCGTGGTCTATGAGCCAGAGACGATCGTGCCAGACCAGGAGGTTCGTGTTGCGCGGAGTGCGGTCGACGTTGGTCACCAGGGCATCGAACCAGACGATGCGCGAGGCAAGGCCGGAATCCGGCGGCTCTACGAGCGGGTCGAAACCAAGGGAGCCTGGCAGGTAGTCCAGCGCCAGGTTCAGGCCGGCGCTTCTCTTCAGGAGGTCTTGTATCTCGGGGTCAGGTTCAGAGCGGCCCAACTCGGGCGCAAGGTAGGCAAGCACGACCTCGGGCACGAGGAGACCGAGGCACCGCGCGATCTCACCCGCCACGAGCTCGGCCACTAGCGCCTTGCGGCCCTGTCCGGCCCCGCGGAACTTGAGGACGTAGGTCCCGAGATCGTCTGCCTCGACGATCGCCGGCAGCGAACCCCCCTCGCGCAGGGGCGTTACGTAGCGTGTAGCGGTAACGGTGCGGAGCAAGTCATGGTCCAATGGTCGAAGTGCCGCGCCATTGTCGCACTCGTCTACTCCTTCCACAACGGATTCGAATAGGTCCGTCCGCAGACCTAGAGAACTTCGATCCGAGGTCCGATGTGAGGCCCGAGCAACCCGACTATGGTAACTGCGTAGAGTGTTGGCGACGGAGGAGAGAGTCGTGCTCGGGCGACGAGAGTCAGTTTCGACGGAGCGAGGAGGAAACAGCGATGGATTTCATGATCGAGGCCACAGGCGTCCAGAAGGTGTACGTTGCCGGCGGACTGCGGGTGAGGGCGCTGCGGGGGGTTGACCTCGGGGTCAGGCGCGGGGAGATGGTCGCCATCATGGGCCCTTCCGGATCCGGGAAGACCACGTTGTTGAACGTCCTCTCCGGCCTCGACGACCTCTCCGACGGCGAGGTCTACGTCGACGGCGAGTCCATAAAGGGCATGTCGGACAGGAGGCGAACGCGCTTCAGGGCCCAGAGGATGGGCTTCATCTTCCAGTCCTACAACCTGATCCCTGTCCTCTCCGCGATCGAGAACATCGAGCTTCCGCTGCTGGTCGCCGGCAAGAAGCCGAAGAAGGCCCGCCAGTGGGCGCAGGACGCCATCGAGATGGTGGGGCTCGCGGATCAGGCCAAAAAACGTCCGGCCGAGATGAGCGGCGGCCAGCAGCAGCGCATAACCGTCGCCCGCTCCCTCGTGAACACTCCGGCTATAGTCTGGGCCGACGAACCGACCGGCGCCCTCGACTCGGAGACCTCGAAAGGGATAATGGATCTCCTGGTCAGGATGAACGAGCAGGAGCAGCAGACTTTCGTCCTGGTCACCCACGACGCCGCGGTCGCGGCCAGGGCGCACCGTACGATCCGCATGCGCGACGGCCTCATCGCGAGCGACGAGTCGAATGGGAAGGTAGAGTGAGGTGGAAGAGCTCTTCGGTGTCCCGACGCCACAACTAATGTGGATTCTCCTCGCCGTCTTCGGTGCAGGAGCCCTGATCCTCGGTCTCTCCGTCCTGCGCAACCGCGTTTCCTTCAGGATGGCGGCCCGTAACCTGCCGCGCCGCCGCACCCAGACCATCCTCATCGTGGTGGGCCTGATGCTCGCGACCATGCTCTTTTCCGCCTCCTTCACCACGGGAAACACCCTGACCAACTCCCTCCGCGTACAGTCGTTGGAGAACCTGGGCCAGGTCGATGTTCAGGTGCAGGCCGACGGCGCAGGCGCCTCAGGCCAGCAGCAGTTCGGGGACACATCCTCAGAACGTGCTGGCTACTTCGACGTGGCGGTGGCTGACGAGGTACGCGACCGGCTCTCTGATGAAAACCACGTCTCGGGCGTGGCTCCAGCCGCCATCGAGACCGTCCCTGTAACGGCCAAGGGCAGCGACCTCAGCGAACCGAGCACGGACGTGCTCGGCGTGGACGAAAGCTCCATGAAGGGCTTCGACAGGCTCACCACTTCCTCGGGCAAGAAGCTCCATCCGACCGATCTCGGCAAGGACGAGATCTATCTGAGCGCTGATGCTGCGAAAGGTCTGGACGTCGAGACCGGAGACGTGATAGAGGCCACCTTCGCCCAGAAGCTCGGCGCGACCTCAGCCCCGAACGCACCTCCGGCCGCTGCCGCGGTACCTGGTGCTTTGCCCGTTCCGCGGCCTTCGGAGCTGACCGTGGCCGGCGTCTACGAGAGTGGGGCGAATCCGGCCTCTTCGACATCGATGGTCATGCCTCTGCAGAGGCTGCAGGAGAGGATAGGCGAAGAAGGCAGGATCAATGCCGTCCTCATCACCCACAAAGGGCCGGCAATCGAGGGCGCCGCGGGCACTGGCGCCACCAAGGACGCCCTCAGGCCGCTCCTCGAGGAGAACGACCTTCAGGCCGAGCCTGTCAAGAGGGAGGCCATAGATCAGGCCGACGAGGGTGGGGAGACCTTCACGAGCATCTTCTTGCTCTTCGGGCAATTCTCCGTGGGGGCGGGTGTGCTCTTGATCTTCCTGATCTTCGTCATGCTCGCCGCGGAGCGCAAGCACGAGCTCGGTATAGCGCGCGCCGTCGGTATGCGCAGGGGCCACCTGATGCGGATGTTCGCCTTCGAGGGGGCGCTCTACGCCCTTCTCGCTAGCGCCCTAGGTAGCGTCGCCGGTGTCGGGGTAGGGTGGCTTATGGTGCGCGTGATCGGAGAAGCGTTCGCAGGCTCCGGCTTCGAGATCTCTTTCGCCACAAGACCCGAGAACGTGGTCATAGCCTTCTGCCTCGGCATGGTGCTCACTTTCGCGGTAGTCCTGATCTCCTCCTGGCGGGTGAGTCGTCTGAATGTGGTAAGGGCCATTCGCGACATCCCCGAGCCTGACAGGAAGGGCCGCAGCGTCAAGGGGGTCCTCCTCGCGCTCGCGACCCCACTCGCAGGGGCAGGCCTTCTCTGGCAGGGTCTCCAGGCAGAGCAAATGGGCCTGTACATGCTGGGGCTCTCGCTCATCATCGTCGGGGCCGCGCTAGTGGCCCGTGTGCTGCGGGTGCCCGAGCGGATCTCCTTCACGGTGGCAGGGATGCTCTTGCTCGGACTCTGGCTCCTGCCCTTCTCGTTCGCGCCTGGCGGGATGACACAAGGAATAGACCTCTTCTTTATCTCGGGCATCATGATCGTGCTGGCCGGCGTGTGGATCATAATCTACAACTCCGACCTGCTCCTTGGCGCCGTCGTCGTCCTGTTCGGCTGGCTGCGCGGGATGCCGCCCGTCCTCAGGGCTGCCGTATCCTACCCGATGCAGAGCCGCTTTCGTACCGGCATGACCCTCGCCATGTTCTCCCTCGTCGTCTTTACTATCGTGACCATGAGCTTCATAACCGCCGCCTTCGGTTCCATCTTCGAGGACACGGACCGGCTCTCCGGCGGCTTCGACGTGCGCGCCGACGCCGGCTACGCAGCCCCGATCCCTGACATGAAAGAGGCCCTGAAAGATAAGAAGGGCGTGAACGCTGACGACTTCACCGCGGTCGGCACCCTTACCGGGCTCTCCGTGGATGCGAAGCAGATGGACACGAGCCGGAAGCCGCAGACCCTCTTCTTGCAGGGTGTAGATGGTGGTTACACGAAGAACGTCGGCTACGGGTTCAAGACTACCGTCGCCGAGTACGGTACGGCGGACGAAGTTTGGACCGCGCTGCGGACTGAGAAGGATACTGCGGTTATTTCGTCGGATCTCGCGCCCAGCAGGTCCAACTTTGTTGGGGATCAGGAACCTCCGATAAAGCTCTCAGGCTTCTATGGTGAAGATCCGGCGCTCCCCGACGACCTCTACTTACAGGTAGAGGACCCGAAGTCAGGCAAGACAAGAAACCTGCACGTGATAGGGGTACTCGAAGACACGGCGTTCTTCGCGCCGGGCGTGACGTCCTCACGTGCGACCGTGGACGACCTCGCGGGATCTCCCTTACCGGTGCAGAGCTACCAGTTCAGGTCGAAAGACGGGGTGGATTCCGTCGCCATCGCGAAAGACCTGGAGAAAGCATTCGCCCAGAACGGCCTCCAGGCCGTCGCGATAAGGAAAGAGATCGAGGACGGTTCGGCCTCGCAGGGCCTCTTCAACAACCTGCTCATGGGCTTCATGGGTCTAGGCCTCCTGGTAGGCATCGCGGCTCTCGGTGTCATCGCGGCCCGCTCCGTGGTCGAAAGAAGGCAGCAGATCGGAATGCTCCGCGCTCTAGGCTTTCAGCGGGGACAGGTGCGGCTCGCTTTCCTTATAGAGTCGTCTTTCGTGGCCCTCCTCGGCATCGGGCTCGGTGTGGCCCTTGGCGCCGCGCTCTCGGTCGGGATCGTTGACTCCTTCGAGGAGCAGATCTCCGGTATCCGTTACACGGTGCCATGGAGCACCCTGGGTGTGATCGTAGTCCTCGCCTACTTCGCCTCGCTGCTCACTACCTTCCTCCCTGCCAGCCAGGCCTCCAGGGTCTATCCTGCCGAAGCGTTGCGTTACGAGTAGAGAGGCCTGATCTAAAGGGGCCGCGCGGACCCTCCCTTTCGTCCTGGGGACCGAGCGTCGTTGCGTCCGCGGTCCGATGCGTTGTGTCTCGCACGGTACTAAACTTGCATGAGTCATGAGAATGGATAACTCTGATGATGGGTGAGATCTTCGCGCTGCGGCGGTTGCGGTGGAAGCTGACGCTCAGCTACACGCTCGTGGCCGCGGTGACATTGCTCGCGCTGGAGTTGATCCTGGCCGGCGCACTGGTCGCCTTCCTGAACTCGCCTCTGTTGCCGAGGATGGTGGTGCAGAACTTCAGGGACGAAGTAGCGCCGCGTCTCGAGAGACCCCTGAACCAGAATCCGCCGAATACCAAACGTATACGGGAGGAACTCGAGGGCTTCGCCGGTGATTCGGGCGTCCAGGGGGACGACGGGCCCCCTCCCATGAGCCCGAGCAACTACACGGCGGACCAGGGCAGCCTCCTCGTGGTCGACGACACACGCCGCCTGCTGGTCTCCGTCCCCGAGATGCAAGGCTTCCCCGAAGGCGAGCGGTTCGACGCAGGCGGCATCTCCGGCCTCAAGCCGCTGGTGAACGCCGCGTTCGACGGCGAGGAGAACTCGGGCCAACTCTCTTCCAACGTCGAAGGCCAGGTGGTAACCGTCACGCCCATAGAGGGCAAGAAGGGCCGGGTCGCCGGGGTACTCGTCGGCACGCTGCGGCTGCCGAACCTCACGGCGCCGCTCCTCATCACTGTGGGGATCGGTGCGATCTTCCTGACGATACCGGCCGCATTTCTGGGTGCGCTCTTCGGCTTCTTTACCGCCTGGAGCCTGACCCGTCGCATAGGACGTCTCGCCCGGGCTGCACGGTCGTGGAGCAGGGGCGACTTCTCCGTGACGACGAAGGACCGCTCGAGGGATGAGCTCGGCCAGCTCTCGCGAGAGCTCAACACCATGGCGGCCGAGCTGGAAAACCTGCTCCAGGCGCGGGGAGAGCTAGCGACCCTAGAAGCTCGCAACCGTTTCGCCCGCGATCTGCACGACTCCGTCAAACAGCAGGTCTTCGCGACCTCGCTCCAGATCGCCGCGGCCCGCGCCCTGATCGAGAAGGACGTGGGCTCGGCCGAGTCCCACCTCTCCCAGGCAGACGAACTCGTACGCCAGGCCCAGAAAGAGCTCAATGTCCTGATCCAGGAGATGCGTCCCGCGGCCCTGGAAGGGAAAGGCCTCGCGACGGCGCTACGCGAGTACGTCGTCCGCTGGTCGGAGGGGGCCGAGATCCGGGCTGATTTTCGAGTCCAGGGCGAGCGTAGGGTGCCTCTGGAGGTAGAACAGGCGCTCTTCCGCGTCGCCCAGGAGGCGCTGGCCAACGTCGCCAGGCACAGCGGAGCCGGGTATGCTGAGGTGGACCTGACCTACGCCGCAGATACCATCATCCTGCGCGTCGCTGACGACGGCCGCGGCTTCGACCCCTCGCGGAACCCGGGCGGGGGCTTCGGTCTGCAGAGCATGCGCGAGCGGCTGGTAAGGCTCGGCGGACACGTCAACGTCGAAAGCGCACCCGGCAAGGGGACGCGGGTGGAATGCTTCTGTCCGGTACAGGAGAAGAAAGGCGAAGACCTATGAGTGAGCCGATCACGGTCCTGCTGGTGGATGATCACGCGCTGGTGCGGCAGGGAGTGCGCGCCTTTCTACAGACGCAGGGCGATATCAGTGTGGTAGCCGAGGCCGGTAGTGGGGAAGAGGCCGTGAGGCTCGCCGCCGAGCACGCCCCTGACGTCGCCTTGATGGACCTCATCATGCCAGGGATGGATGGTGTGGAGGCGACCCGCCGCCTCGTCGCAAGCTCGCCGCGCACGAACGTCATCATGCTCACCTCCTACCACGACGATGAGCATGTCTTCCCCGCGATAAGGGCTGGCGCTCTCTCCTACGTTCTCAAGGAGATCGGACCAGAGGAACTCGCCGACGCCGTCCGTAAAGCCGCCTCGGGCGAGGCCGTGCTGCACCCGCGGGTGGCGGCGCGGGTGGTCAGGGAGCTTCACGGCGCCAGGCGCGCCGAACCAAACGTCTTCCACGACCTCTCCGACAGGGAGCTCGAGGTGCTGAAGTTGATCGCCGAAGGACTGCACAACTCGGAGATCGCGGACCGCCTCTACGTGAGCGAGAAGACGGTCAAGAGCCACGTCTCGAACATCCTCTCCAAGCTACACCTGGCAGACCGTACCCAGGCCGCCGTCTACGCCTGGAGAGAAGGCGTCGTCCGGCGAGACTGAAGTCAGGTTACTGGTGTCAGGCGAGTCTGTCGGACGAAAAACCTGAAGCCTGTTGCCTGGCTGTGCGGGAGGTCAATACTTCCGCGTAGCTCTACAGCGTCGCGCTCGTGCCGCCGGTACAGACGGCGCCTGGTTCAGGGGTCTGGGGGCCCTGCTGGTAGGCCTGGATAAAGCTCTCCAGGTCGGGGTCGTCCGAACCGCTGAGACCCAATTGCTTGCCCCAGGCCGAGGCAACCACTGGGGTATTGCTAGGCAGGTCGGGATAGGGGCTGACTAGGACGAAGGACTGGCTCTCTGCGATGCCCCGCAGCTCGTCTACCTGATCCTGTGGGAGGTCTGGGGAGTAGGTGATCCAGACCGCGCCGTGCTCCAGGGAGTGTACGGCATTCTCATCGCGGACGGGCTTGTCGTAGAAGCCGCAGTTCTGCCAGACAGGATTGTGCGCCCCCCCAACGGGCGGACTCTGCTCGTAGTCCACTTCTCCTTCTGTGTGCTTTCCGGCCGGACCCACATCGTAGGACTTTACGTCCTCAGAAGCGGCGCCGCCAGACCGCTGCCTGGCGTCCAGCATCGCGAGGGCGATGAACCCCGCTACGAACGCGACGATAACCGCGCCTACTATCAGGTATGTCCTTCTGGAGCCTCCTGACCCGCTGCTCCGGCTTCTTCCGCTGCTCTTCGCCAAGATCTTCCTCTTTCTAGTCCGCGGTGAGATCGTAGCACATGCAGCCCGCCTCTCCGAGAGGCCTCAGAACGCCAGCGCCACGAGCCATACGGCCACCACTACCATATCAGGCGCCTCTTCGCGGCGCCCGGCGAGGATTTGGGGTGGAATCAGTCTAATCGCGAGCGCAACTCCGAGCGGGATGATGACGAGAGTCCCTGGTTAGGGTCGACAGAAGACATATTTATCGGCAGCAGTCGTCTTCGCAGTTCTCGCCAGTGACGACCGGCGCAGCACAGCAGCTCTCGCCGCGCCACGACTCGCGGCCCTCTTTCACGGCGACGCCCGCGATGAGGAGCGCCGTGACGGGGTCGGCCCACCACAGGCCGAAGAGCGCGTTCGCGCCGAGCCCGATGAGCAAAGCCGCGGAGAGGTAGGCGCAGAGCATGTTCTGCTGGCCTTCGCTCCTCGTCGCCGAAGAACCGAGCTTCTCGCCCACGCGGGCCTTGGCGATGGCGAGCGGCGGCATGGTGGCCAGCGTAAATGCCGCAAGGCAGATGCCGATCCAACTGGCCTCAGGCCGCGCGCCAGAGAGTAGACTCCTCACAGCCTCGAATCCGACGTAGGCCGCAATGAGGTAGAAGCTTACGCCGATGAGCTTCTGGGCGCTCCGCTCCGCACCCTCCGAAGTGGCGCGCGCGGCAGCGAATCGCCAGAGGAGGATGATCCCTGCTAGCGATTCGATGAGCGAATCGGCCCCGAAACCGACAAGCGCGATGGACCCGGCAACGACCCCAGCGCCGACCGCGATCGCCGCCTCCAGACCGTGCCAGACTACCCCGAGCCAGGCCAGGAGCTTTGCCCGCCTGATCAGCTGTTCCCGCGCGCCTATCCCTGGCAGCTTTCGTGACAACTGGAGCTGCTGGCCGCTCACGAGATGATCTTCGCTCCCAACACGGCCTGCAGGAGCGACCTTCCCTCCTCCGTAAGCGAGTACATGACCAGTCTGCCGCTTCTCCGGGATGTGACCAACCGGTGCGAGCGGAGCAGCCTCAGATGGTGTGAGACGAGGTTCTGGGCGCGAGAGGAGATCCAGGCCAGGTCGCATACGCACAGCTCCCCACCCTTCCCAAGTGCCGCCGCAAGCACGAGCCGTGTCGGGTCCGAGAACATCCTCGCCCGTTCAGCGGCCTCCCCCGCAGCCTCTACCCCGGGCAGCCCCACGCGTATCGACTCGGCCCGCGGTGCGTCGATACATAGTAGATCGCAGCGGTCGTCACTCATACTTTCATTCTAACGCTTGTTGATACGTCGGTACAGGTGGGATGAGTGTCACACCTCGTTTCACGAGAACTGAGCCATGAGAAGGCAGAACTGCGCTCCGCACAGAGATGACTCTCCCGTGCAAATCCTGATGCCTGTAGCCTTCCTGTGCGGAACGTCGAACCCTTCCGCACAGCGCTGTCAGTCCAGACGCGAGGGGAACCGGAGGGTCTGGAAGGTGGAGTGATGGTCGCCCACGTGGTCGACCTGGAGGGTAGTATGGGAGATCCCGTACTCGTTGGTGAGGAGCTCTTCGAGTTCGCGCCTGCGGGCATGACAGTCCTCGTGCCTGCCGACGAGGACATGGGCGGAGAGGGCAGGGAAGCCCGAGGTGATGGTCCAGATGTGGAGGTCGTGGACTTCGACAATGCCATCGGCGGCTGCCATCTTCTGGCCTACTTCCCCGGCGTTCAGGCCGCGGGGCGTGGCTTCGAGCAGGATATTGGTCGAGTCCCTAAGGAGCTTCCACGAGCTGCCCAGGATCAGGAACCCGATGGCTACGCTGACCAGGGGGTCGGCATAGCGCCAGCCGGTAAGGATGATGGTGGCTGCAGCGGCCATCGCGCCGACCGAACCAAGGGCATCGGCGAGTACGTGGCGCAGGGCTCCCTCCATGTTCAGGTTCTCTCCCCCTGACCTGTAAAGGATGGCAGCACCGGCCGCGTTGACGAGGAGCCCGAGCGTGGCCACGGCCAGCATCGGGCCTCCGAGCACCTCTGCCGGCTCTCTGAGGCGCGTGTAGGCCTCGATGAAGATCCAGACCGAGATCGCCACCAGCGTCATACCGTTCGCCAGGGCAGCCAGGATCTCGGCCCGGCGGTATCCGAAACTCTTCTCCGGTGTAGCCGGTCTCCCTGCCAACCAGGCTGCGAAAAGGGCGACCCCGAGTGAGAAGTTATCCGAGAGCATGTGTCCCGCGTCAGCGAGCAGGGCCAGGCTCCCAGTGAGGAGGCCGCCGATGACCTCCACAACCGTGAAGCTCGCGGTCAGGACGAGCACCACCGCTAGCGCGCGGCGGTTCCCGTCACGCTCGCTCGCTGTGTGGTCGTGTCCGTGATGGCCCATGGGGCTATTCTATCGCCCGCGAATTTCAGCTGGTCAGCATTCCAGCTCTTTGTTTGCTTAGCGGTCGACAAGCTGATGGCTCGTAGCGCGAGCGGGATGCCGAAGGTGATCCGGGCTGAAGAGGAGCGGGAGGTTCGGCTATTCGGCGAAGGACCCTCTTCCTGTGGGCCTGCATGCGGTTCCTCTCCTTACTGCGACGTCTCGCCGAGTGTCACCGCGAGCTTCCTCTCTTCAGCGTTGCGGAAGATCGTCAGGGTGACTCTGTCGCCCGGCTCATGGTCGCGCAGGGCGCCGAGGAGGTCCCCGAAGCCCACTATTCTGGCATCGTCCAGGGCCGTGATTATGTCCCCCCTGCGCACCCCGGCTTCACTGGCTGGGCTACCCGGTACGACCTGAACCACCAGCGCGCCCGAGTCTACGGGCAGGTCGAACCGTCCGGCGTCCTCGGGGCTAAGGTCTGTCGTCAACACGCCGAGGTAAGGAGTCGTGACCTCCCCCTCCTCGATAAGCTGGTCCGCCACCGAGACCGCCGTGTCAGAAGGGACGGCGAAGCCGAGGTCTACCGCCCCGGTCTCGGCAGGAGGGAGGTAGGCGACGTTGATACCGATGATCTCGCCACCGCGGTTGGCCAGGGCGCCGCCGGAGTTGCCAGGCGAGATCGCTGCGTCGGTCTGGATAAGGTCAGTCAGGGCGCTCCGCTCCGCAGTACCGCTGCTCGTCAGCTCGGGAGGGAACTCGCGGCCCACGCCGCTCACCACGCCAGAGGTTACGGTCGACTCGAAGCCGGAAGGGCTACCGATGGCTACAGCGAGCTGGCCGACGATCGGGGTGTCCTTGGTGTCGAACGGGGCGGCCGGAAGGTCGGAGCGGTCTACTCTTATCACGGCGATCTCGGTGTTCGGGTCGGTGCCGACTACGCTCGCGTCTTCGATAGTGCCGTCAGCGAAGGCCACGTTCACGTCGGTGGCTCCTTCGACGACATGGTTGTTGGTAACGATATAGCCATCCGGACGGTAGATCACACCGCTCCCTATCTCCTCCCCCCTCTGGGTTCCGAGCGGCGTCTGGTGCACCGCCTTGACGTTGAGCTGCACGACGCTGGGCCCCACCCTCGAGGCTACCCTGGCCACAGGTTCATCTGCAAGTATAGGCGAGGACGGACCCGATGAAACCTGCGGCGAGACCTTGGCCTTGTTGTCCGCTTGCGGGCCCGGCTCTTTCTCGAAACATCCCGCAAGCAGGATCGTACAGAGCATGAAGGCGAGCGAGGTGGAGATCGCTGTAGATCTCGATTTCAATATAGCGGAACCTCCTGTAGGCGCTCGGGGCGCTTGGTTCGCCACAGAGTCTATACGAGGGGCGTCCTAAACGATTGTACGTTGTACCCTCTAAGGGTGGATGCCTCGACCAACAGGAGAGAGGTGCCCGCTGACCTGGCCCGCGCAGGCGAGGCCCGCCACTTTATCGCCTGGAGGGGCGCCGTCGCTGGGCTCGGCGGCGGAAGGCTGAACGATATGGCCGTCGCCGCCGAAGCCGTAATCACGGACGTCTTGCTCTCCGCACGAGAAGGTGTCCTCGAAATAGAGTCCGAACACGATGAGGAAGTCGTGAGAATCTCTATCAAACATCCCGAGACAAAGCAGCGCCGGCTGAAGGGTCTAGAACGTGTACTGGAGCGGTTTCTCGACGATTACGAGATCACCCCCACCCGAGCAATGCTCGAAAAGCGGCTGCGCTAGGGCGGTTTCGGAGATCAGCCTTCCGCAGCGTCCCTGGAGGCGGGTTCGCGGAGGACCTCCTTGACCTTCTGTTCTTGATCTCTGAGGTAGAGGAAGACGTCCTTGGCGAAGCGTACGGCGTGCTCTTCGGGAAGGTTGACCCGCCGGTTTCCAAGGACCGAATCAAGCTCCTTGATGGCCGCATCCACCATCCCGACCATCGTCTCGGCCTCCCTCAAAGTCTCCTCACGCTCCTTGTCCGAGAGGTTCTGGCTGCGCTTCAGCCGGTTCTGGTGTTCATCGAAGCAGTGTATGAAGTCTCTGATACCCACGTGGCAGGATTATATAGGTTCAGGAGCGTGACTCCAGGAAGATCTCTCGCGTCACCTCAGCCGAGCCCAGTCTGCGGGCACGCTCCTCGGCGAGCCGACGGGCCCGGCCCCGCAAGAACAGCGGCACCTCTGATACCTCCTGCAGCGCCCCGTCGGTCCACTGTATACTGGCCTCTCCTGGGGTCTCCGCAGCTTTCCCGCGCAGGGCGTTCTCGAGCGCGTCGGCGAGGACGCTGGACCCGGCGTAGCCGATGAGCGGTCGCTCGACGAAGGGCCTGTCGGCGACGGGAGGACAGAGGGGGAGGAAGGGCACACCCAGGGAGCCGGCCACGCCCTCTTCCAGATGGGTTCCGATGACCAGGTCGGGCTTCGCGGCTTCGATGCGGGCTGCGACCTCACCGGGATCGTCCTCGACGAAAGCCCTTTCAGTGAAAGTGTGGGTGTGGAAGAGGAAGTCTCTTTCGAGGTGCGTGAGATACGTACCGCAGGCGGTGATATCCAGTCCGACCTCGCGGGCCAGGGCGTAACCGAGGCCAAGGGGGTAGGTGAAGTCTCCGAATATGGCGACCCTGCGGTCTTGGAAAGTCTCGGGCGGTTCCAGCCGCGCGTACCAGGGCAGCTTAGCCGTGCGGGCCAGCTCTGCCCAGATCGTACGCTGCACGGACTTCGGGTCGAGCTGACACAGCTCGCCGACAGAGCGAAGGACCGCGCCCGTTCCCGCGGCGCCGATCATCGGGGTCGTCACCCGCGGCATCCCGAACTCGTCTTGCAGGTAGAGCGTCGCGGATTCCCCGACCTCCCTGTAGAGGAGCACGTTTGCCCAGGCGCGCGGGAGGCGGACAAGATCTCCTGTGTTCGCTCCCAGCGGCACCCTGGCGTTTACCTCGACCCCGATCATATCCAAAAGCCGCTCGGCCTCGGCGTACTCGGCCGCCGCGCCGGGCCCGAAGATTGGTGGCCCGAATAGGTTGACCGTGGGGTAAGGGCTCCTCTCATGTCTGTCGTTCATCCGGGCTCGGATCAGGTCCTCCAGCGCGAGCTCCGCGGCCTCGATCTCCCTCATGCCTGGTCCCTCCCAGGGGAACGTAATCAACCCTGGGGTCCTTCCTGTCCCTTCTACTTCGGGGAGAGTGGTGACGGGGATGGTCTCTCCTGAGAGCAGCGACGCCTCCGAGTGGGCCAGGACGACGATCTCCGTCTTCGGATGGCGCCGGACGACACCAGAGAGGTCGCGGGCGAGGTTCCCCGGCGCCATCGAGCCATCGGGTCCCTCGCGCATGGGGCTGAGTGTGACCGGCGCCATCTCTCCGGTTCGCTCACGGGCCCCGTAGAGCGTACGGAAGTACGCTTCGCCCGGCTGTGCCCTGAGCAAGGCGTGCACGCCCCCGATGCTCGCGGCCACCCGCATGATACCGTAGCTCTGCGGTCCCTCGTAGACGCCGCGCAGCAGCTTCACAGGTTCAGTGAGTCGAGGGTCTCTGCACGCTCCATGGTGCGCACCAGGAGTTCGAGGATGCGACGGGCCCCTCTGTATCCGTAGTGGCCCGCCGAGATGAAGTCACGGGGCGAGCGGCACAGGTGTCCGCGGGCGACCAGGGGCAGGTGGAGACCGGGACTGGAGATCACCACGTCAGGCCGACTCTCATCGATCCGATTCGTCTGTCCCCTGTAGTCCGGCGAGACGACGACGTCGACGTCGGGGCCAAGGGCCTGCAGCTCGGCGGCAAGGAACCTTCGGTCCAGCCGCGGCGCGCCGACCTCCAGCACGACCGCCCCCGCGTCAGCGAGGAAGCGGGCGAGCGGGATCTCCAGCCCCGTGTCGCCGGTGAAGAAGATCCTCTTTCCCCTTATGCGGTTCCTCAGGACACCCAGATCCTCCCACACAGATCTCGCCCGCACGACCTCGCTGGTCCGCGACCCGGCTTCCTCCGCCACGTCCTGAACGAAACGTGCCGTGCCGTCGACTCCGACAGGCATGAGAGTCTTGACCACCGTGGCCCCGCGGCTCTCGGCGACCGTTGCCGCTGAGGCCAGGTTCGGATCCATCACGGCCACCACCGTGCCTTCCCCCAGTTGCGGAAGCTTGCCTATCCCCGATCCAGGGACGCTCCCTACTACGTCCACCCCGGTCCTGGAGAGCTCAGCGGCGAGCCCCCGATCGGCACCCGGTGAGAGGGTGCCTCCGAGCAGCACCACGGGGCGGCCGCCATTGGAGTCCGAAGTTTCGGTGCCCCGTCTTAGAAAGTTGCCGAAGAGCCCGCCACGCTTCGCCGGAGAGGCGGTCTCCACGAGGTCTGAGGTCTTCCGCTTCGGGCAGAGGTTAACCAGGGCGGCGAGGACATGGTCCTCCAGGTCGGTGGAGAGGACGCCGGGGATCTCGTGGGTGGCATCTGGATTCACCACCTCGGCCGGCAGGTCGAGCTTGCGGGCTACGAGCCTGGCCTCGAATGTAGCGTCGACCCCGAGCGATTCCGCCGCTCGACCCGCCACGAGCAGCACGAGCTCCGTGCCACGGTGTTCGGCGGCCCTCTCCACGATGCGGGAGGCCAGAAGGCCCTGCTGCGGCAGGTCGTCGGGGTCGAGGACCGCGAAGATCACCCGCTGGTTGCGCCTGAAGGGGGGGAGGTTCGGGGATGGTGCGGACGGGAGGCACTGGATGAGGTGCGCTTCGGCCTGCGTACCGGCGACGACGATCAGGACATCAGGAAGCCTCTGAGCCAGGTCATTTACGGCATGCAAAGGGGGGAGAACGTCCGGTATCCCCGACTCATTGAGGATCGTCACTCTACTTTCCTATCTAGCAGAAGTTGGTGCCTGACCTGCTCAATCTCGTCCCCACAGGGGGTTCTAGTTTAAGGCGTTGAGGGTGTCCAGCGCCAGTGCCATCATACTATCCACGGCGTTGCGCAGTTCATCGTCGCTGATCCTGACTATCTCAGCGCCTATGGTGTCGGAGACAGTCAGCAGGCATCCCGCCCTCACGCCGCGCATTGCGGCTATGGTGAAGATCGCCGCGGCCTCCATCTCGACGGCGAGAACCCCGAGATCGCCCCACAAAGTCGCAGGGTCTTCGGTAGGGTCGTAGAACAGGTCGGAGCTGACTACCTGGCCGACGAAAGTCCTTCGCCCCGCGCTTTCTGCCGCGTGGTGGGCGGCGTGGACAACGTCGAAGTGGGCCGCCGGGGCGTAGGGGACGCCGCGGGTGATCGAGGAGACCGTTCCGTCCTGCGGGGCAGCAGAGGTCGCGACGATGAGATCCCCCAGCCTCAACTCCCTGCTATACCCTCCGCAGGTGCCGACCCTGAGCAGATTCTTCACCCCGAGCTGTATAAGTTCCTCCGTCACGATGGAGGCGCTGGGACACCCCATACCCGTGGCCTGGACCGAGACCGGTTTGCCCCCGTATGTTCCCGTGTAGCCAAGCATCCCGCGCTCTTCGGTCACAAGCTTCGCGTCCTCGAAGAAGGTCTCGGCGACGTACTTCGCCCGCAGAGGATCGCCCGGCAAGAGAACGCTCTCCGCGAAATCTCCAGGCTCGGCGCGCACATGAACAGGGCACATGGTCGACTCCCTTCGGTCGTCTTAGCACTTCAGCATGTCAGCACGCTCAGCCCTTCGGGCTTCGCTTGTCAGCACGGCGCCTTGTCAGCAATTCAGCTTGTCAGCTTGTTGGTTCCGGTTCGCTGTCCGTGTGAGGGATCGAACCGCCTGCTCTTACAAACCACTCTCAGGGAAACTATCCCTCCGCCATTCACAGCCTAGCTGACTGGCTGACAAGCCGCCCAAAAGGGCGGCGTGCTGAAATGCTGACCAGCTTTATCACAGACTATCCAGTATAGTGGGTGAAGGTTCTACGGGCTCCTCGGAGATCTCCAGGGCCTCGAGTACGAAGCGCCGAGCCGGCTCCGCTTCGCGTTCGCCGTAGTGGCGGGCTATGGGTTGGTCCTTTTCAAGTGGGTCTCCTGGCTTTACGAGGATTTCGACCCCGGCTCCGTGGTCGATCCGGGCGCCCTTTTTCTTGCGGCCGGCCCCAAGGGCGAGGGCTGCGCGGCCGATGGCCGACGCCCCGAAGCGGGCTACGTAGCCGGCTCGCGGGGACTTGACTTCGGTGACCTGGGTGGAGACGGAAAGGTATTCCAGGGCGTCTGCGTCGCCGCCCTGGGCACTGACGAACGCCATGAACTTCTCGTAGGCCGTACCCGAGGAGAGCGCGTTCTCGACGGCGTGCTCAGGATTCGAAATACCCTTGAGTTTCAGGAGTCGGGTGGCGACGTGGTTGACTTTCCTGGCGAGATCGTCGGGGACGGGCTCGTTCTTGAGTAGAAGGACGCTCTCGCGGACTTCCAGGGCGTTGCCGACCGCGCTCCCCAGAGGGTTGTGCATGTCTGTGATCAGGGCCGATGCGTCGATGCCAAGGTCCTCGCTCAGGCGTACGAGTAGCTCGGCCAGCGTGCGGGCTTCTTCGGTGGTCTTCATGAATGCCCCCGAGCCGCGCTTCACGTCGTAGAGTAGGTGCCCCGCGCCGGTCGCAGCCTTCTTGGAGACTATGGAGGAGCCGATAAGCGGCAGGGAGTCTATTGTGCCCGTCGTATCGCGGAGAGCGTAGATCTCCTTGTCCGCCGGCGCGAGGTCCCCCGCCTCGATTATGGCGAGCCCGACCTCCTCGACCTGGTTCCTGAATTGCTCCTCGGAGAGGTTGCACGAGAAGCCGGGGATAGACTCCAGCTTGTCGATCGTGCCACCGGTCGCCCCGAGGCCGCGCCCCGAGAGCTTGGCCACGGGCGCCCCGCAGGCGGCCACAATGGGTAGCGCCGTGAGGCTCACCTTATCCCCGACGCCGCCTGTGGAGTGCTTGTCCACGCACTCGGGGAAGGAGTAAGTCCTGCCGGATTCGGCCATCGCCCGCGTCAGCGCTAGCGTCTCCCCATAACTCAATCCGTGGATGAAGATCGCCATGAGCAGCGAGGCCATCTGGTAGTCAGGCACCTTTCCCGTAGTGTAGCCTTCCACCACATCCCGGATCAGCCCGTCGGATAGTTCCCCGCCGAACTTCTTGGCCTCTATGGCATTGTGTATCGCGTTCCCTGAGCCCATACGGTCCCTGCCTTGGATCAGCGCTGCCGCCGTGCCATTCTAACGGGTGGACGAATCTCTGGCTCCCTGCACGAAGCTCCTGCCCGGTAGCCCGCCTTTTTCGACTCCGAGCCACGCGGCGACGGAGGCTCCGACATCGGAGAAGCTTTCGCGAATCCCGAGGTCATGCGGCTCACCGCTGCCGATGACGAGGAGAGGCACCCTCTCGCGGGTGTGGTCCGTTCCTCTGAAAGTAGGGTCGTTGCCATGGTCTGCGGTGATGATCATAACGTCTTCTGCGGTAATCGCATCGAGCATCTCGGGCAGCCGCTCGTCGAAGCGTTGGATATTTTCTGCCATACCCTCGGGGTCGCGGCGGTGGCCGTAGCTGGCGTCGAAGTCCACGAGGTTTGCGAAGATCAAGCCCGACTCGACACGGCCCAGCGCATCCAGAATCGCGTCTACTTTGGCCGCATCGTCGGGCGGGGCGGGCAGGTGCTCGGTTATGCCACGGCCGTCGAAGATGTCCTTGATCTTGCCGACGGCCACGGTCTCGTGGCCTGCATCCTTTATGCGGTCCAGATAGGTCTTCGAGGGCGGGGTAATGCCGTAGTCGTGGCGGTTCTCGTTTTCGCGGACGTAGGCGCCGGGCCCGCCGTGGAAGGGACGGGCGATGACCCGTTCGACCATGATCTCGCCCTCGCCGATGAGCATTTTGTGGGCCTTTTTGGATGCTTCATACAGCTCATCGAGCGGGATCACACCGGTGTTTGCCGCGATCTGGAAGACGGAGTCGGCTGAGGTATAGAGGATCCAGGCCCCGGTTCGCTCCTGCTCGGCACCCAGCTCCTCTATGATACTGGTCCCCGAGGCCGGTCTGTTCCCTATTACCCCGCGCCCCGTCTCGTTCTCGAAGCGACGCAACACCTCATCTGGGAAGCCTTCCGGATAGGTAGGGAGCGGGTCTTCGAGCACGAGGCCCATCATCTCCCAGTGTCCTGCGAGGGTGGCCTTGGCCGCTGATAGCTCGACCATCAGGCCGTGGGAAGCGGCAGGAGAGGCGGAGGGAGCTATGCCTTCTATCTCCTCGATGTTACCGAGCCCCAGGGCCTGGAGGTTCGGCGCCCGGAGGCCGCCTGTAGACCTTGCCGTGTTCGCCAGCGTGTTGGCGCCTTCGTCGCCAAAATCCGCCGCGTCCGGGGCTTTGCCAGCGCCAAGGCCGTCGAGCACGATCACGACCGCCCTGCGTCCCATGCGTCTCCTTTCCGCGTCTGGATCATCTTAGCGCCTTCATCCGTTCGTCGCCGCGCTCCGTAGGGTAAGTAATATCTCCGGACTACGAGACGAGGAGTAGCATGGGCTCTAACTACAGGGTGCGAGAGGCGAACGTCGAGGACGCCGCGGAGATCTGCGGTCTCGCCAGCGAGCTGGCCGAGACGGTCGGCGACGAACCGCCAACAGAAAAGGCAACCAGGGCGCGGCTCGAGGAGCTCCTGGACGAACCCAGGGCACGGGTCCTGGTCGCCCAGAATGAGGCTGGGATCGTGGGAGGGACGAGCTTCTGGATCAAACCCGATCTCGCCCACGGCGACATCGTCGTCGAGGTGCCGATGCTAGTCGTAGCAGAGGATCACAGGCGGGCCGGGGTGGGCAGGCTCCTGATGGAGGAGGTGCGCAACGTCGCTTCCGACAACGACGCCTCCCAGATCGAACTTGTCGCCACCCGCGGGAACGTAACGGCCCGCGAGTTCTACCGCTCCCTGGGCTTCGTGGAGACCGACGTGGTCGCGCTGGAGTACGTAGGATCTCAGGAAGATCCACCCGAAGAATGATCTTCGTCTGGGCCTGGATCAGGCGACGCGCGAGAAGTAGTAAGCCGCCCCGAACACGACTCCAACAGCCGCGCAGAAGAGCACGGCCCTCAGTCTTCCGACCTCATGTACCTCCGCGAGCCCGAGCGGCATGATCACGAGCCCTGAGTAAGCGGCTCCCAGAGGCCCGAGCATAGGCACTGCGGCGAGGGGCAGGTAGAAACCGAGCGGGTACGCGAGGACCCTCCAGGTCACGACGTACCCGTGCCGGCCATCGAGGACGCCGAGATGGTAGAGGCCGGCGAGGAGGAAGGAGAGCGGCAGTGGCAGTACGACCGCTACTAGCGCAGGATAGAGCCCCCAGAAGAGCAGCCACAAGATCGCGGCGGGGAGGCCGGAGAAGATGAGAAAGAGGGCAGGCGCCCTCATGTCCGGAATCCTTGGCAAGAGCTCGAAGAACCTGATCGGGTGCACGAGTAGCATGCCCAACGTTCGCACGTAGCTCGAAAGAGGCCGCGAGACATCCCACTCGCTGGCGCCGCCCCGGATCGTGTCCCGCGTGTAGCCACGCTTAGCCACGGGCTGAGTATACAGAGGACCATCGGGTAGGGCGGTGTACGTAGTATTCTGCCCTATGATGAATCCCTCCTCCAGCGGCAGGTTCAGATACCTCGAGCAGGGGGGCGCAGCTTTGCTCGGTGGGGCGGTCGCGATCTTCGTCGGTATCTTCTACATCGGGACCCTGGCGCCAGCGGTTCTGCCTTACGGTGCTCCTGACACGCTCGACTCCCCGATGCTCCAGACGGAGGTCTTTGTGCTCGGTGTCGGCCATCCTACCGGCTACCCGACCTACATGATGCTGACACACCTCTTTACCTACCTGCCGTTCGGGGACGTTGCCTACCGGGTGAACCTCGCCTCCGCCGTCTACGCCGTCGCCGCCGTAATCGTCGTGTACCTCGCGGGACTGCGGCTTGGCGGGAGGACCGTCGCTGCGGCGGCCGGGGCGCTGGCCTTCGGGCTCTCCGGGGCCTTCTGGAGCCAGGCTGTGATCGCCGAGGTCTACACCTTCGAGGCACTCCTCGTTGCGCTAGTCATCCTCTTCTTGTTCCTCTGGAGAGACCGCCGCGACAGCCGATACCTGCTGCTCTCGGCCTTTCTGGTCGGTCTCTCCCTCACCCACCACCTGACGAGCGTTCTGCTGGTTCCCGCCACTCTGGCCTTCGTT
>DASSCV010000354.1:0-4195 GCA_035697505.1 Rubrobacter sp. | reverse complement strand
GGCGTCACCACCGTCAGGGATCTCGGCGCGACCGACGGGCTCTCGATCGACGTCGCCAGGGCGGTAGAGCTCGGTCTCCTCCCCGGCCCGAGGGTGGTGGCCGCAGGAAGGGCTATTGCGATGACCGGCGGGCACGGCTGGTTCCTCGGACGCGAGGCGGACGGCGCTGACGCCGTCAGGCGCGCGGCGCGCGAGGAGATGAAGGCCGGTGCAGCCTGCATCAAGCTGATGGCCTCGGGCGGCGTCTACGGACACGCCGAGGAACCCGGCTCGCCCCAGCTCACGCCCGAAGAGATGCGCGCAGGGGTCGAGGAGGCCCACAAGGCCGGACGCAGAGTTGCAGCCCACGCCTACTCGACAGCGGCGATAAGCAACGCCCTGGAAGCCGGGGTCGACTCCATCGAGCACGGGAGCTTCCTGGACCGCGATACCGCCGAGATGATGCGCGAGACGGGGACCTGGCTGGTGCCCACCATGTCGGTGTACGCGGCCATGAGCGAGAAGGGACCGGAGCTCGGAGCCCCGGAGTACATCCAGCGCAAGACCGCAGAGGTGCTCGAAGCCTCCCGGCGGGCCTTCCGGCTAGCGTTGGACGCCGGGGTGCCCATGGCGGCGGGCACCGACTGCGGCGCGCCGGGCCATCCCCACGGCACGCTGCGCGAGGAGCTGAAGCTGATGGTGGAGGCTGGCGCGACTCCGCAACAAGGCCTGAAGTTCGGCACCTCCGGGGCGGCCAGGCTGCTGGGCCTCGGCGACGAGTTGGGCACCCTGGGGCCGGGGAAGCGGGCCGACGTCCTCGCGGTGGGCGGAGACCCGCTGCGCGATATCCACGCTCTGGACGAGGTGCGCCTCGTGCTGCGCGACGGGGTCGAAGTGGCAAGCGGACGCCGGGTGCTCCCATGAGCGAGGTAAGGCTCGGCGTTGACGTCGGCGGCACGTTCACCGACCTCGTGGCGCTCTCCGAAGGTGAGCCGGTCACGGTGAAGGTCCCATCGACGCCGCGGGACCAGTCCGTCGGCGTGATGAACGCCATCGAAGCCTCGGAGGTGGAGGCTGGCTCTCTCTCCGCTCTCGCCCACGGGATGACGGTGGCGACGAACGCCCTGCTGGAGCGCCGCGGCGCAAGGACGGCGCTCGTGACGACGGAAGGTTTCAGGGACATCCTGGAGATAGCACGCCAGAACCGGCCCTCGCTCTACGACCTGACCCAGGACAGGCCCCCCGCCCTCGTCCCCCGCGAGCTGCGCTTCACCGTGAAGGAGAGGATGGGTCCTGAGGGTGAAGTCGAACCTCTCGACGAAGAGAGCCTGATTAACGCCGTCTCAGCCGTCCGGGAGGCCGAAGTCGAGGCCGTCGCTGTCTGCCTCCTCTTCGCGTTCATGCACCCCGGGCACGAGAGGCGGGTCGGGGAGGCGCTGCGGGAAGCGCTCCCTGGGGTGCACGTCTCGCTCTCCAGCGAGGTCCTGCCGGAGTTCAGGGAATACGAGCGTTTCTCCACGACCGCTGCCGACGCCTATCTTGCCCCGAGGCTTGCGGCGTACCTGGGAAACCTTGGCGGCAAGGTGACCGAGGCCGGCATGCCATCACCCCTGATAATGCAGTCCTCGGGAGGGGTGGCGAACATAGAAGACGCTGTACGCGACGCCGCGGCCTTCATCCTCTCGGGACCGGCCGGCGGGGTCGTTGGCGCTGCCTACGTCGCGGGGTTGGGTGGCTACCACGACCTCCTGACCTTCGACATGGGAGGGACGAGCACGGACGTCGCACCCGTCCTCGAAGGCGAGGCGCAGACTACCACGGAGACGGTGATCGCCGGTGTCCCCATAAAGCTCCCGATGGTCGATGTACACACTGTGAGCGCAGGCGGGGGATCTATCGCCTGGGCCGACGCGGGCGGCGCCCTGCGCGTCGGACCCCGATCCGCAGGCGCCGAGCCGGGCCCCGCGGCTTACGGCAAGGGCGGCGAGGAGCCTGCGGTCACAGACGCGAACCTTTACCTTGGCTACCTCGCCGACGGGACCGAACTGGGCGGCGAAGTGGTGCTGAGACGCGACCTCTCCGAGAAGGCACTGGAGTCACTGGGCAAGAAGGTCGGCCTGAGCGCCGAGGAGACGGCTCTCGGCATCGTGCGGGTCGCCGATGCGGAGATGGTGCGAGCGCTCAGGGTCATAAGCGTCGAGCGCGGCCTCGACCCCAGGGACTTCGCCCTCCTCGCCTTCGGCGGCGCCGGCGGTATGCACGCCTGCACGCTGGCCGAGGAGCTGGGCATGTCCACCGTTCTCGTCCCCAGGGCAGGTGGTGTCTTGAGTGCCCTGGGACTCGCCATCTCGGACGTGCGCAGGGACTACGTGCGTCCTTCCCTCAAGGACCTCTCAGACGTCGAGGCCGCGGAGATGGAGGAATCCTTCGAAGAAATGGAGAATGCCGCCGCGGAAGATCTCGAAGGTCCTCAGTACACTCGCAGGGCAGACCTGCGCTATGCGGGACAGTCCTTCGAGCTCACCGTCGAGGCGGAGGAACCCTTCGAGTTAGAGAAGCAGGAGGACCGCTTCCACGCGGCACACGAGCAGCGTTACGGCTACTGGATGGACGATGAGGCGGTCGAGCTGGTCAACCTGCGCCTCATTGCCACCGTGCCCGTCGACAAGCCGGAGCTGGCCGAGCCCCCGCCGCAGGGTGACGCTGAGAGCGGGCGCAGGGAGGCGAACTTCGGGGGGGATTCCTACGAGGTGCCGGTCCTCGACCGCGGGCGGATGGGCGAGGGCTCGGAGGTAGAAGGCCCCGCGATCGTGGAGTTCAAGGAGTCGACCTGCGTCGTCAGGCCGGGATGGAGGGGTGTGGTGGATAGCGTAGGCACGCTCGTGCTGGAGAAGAGATGAGCGAGGGAAGGCTTGACCCGGTAACCCTCTCGGTCCTGGCCAGCGCCCTGGCCGGCATCTCCGAGGAGATGGGGGCTGTATTGATCAGGGGTTCCTACTCATCGAACATCAAGGAGCGGCGCGACTGCTCGACCGCGCTCTTCGACGCGAAGGGGCGTATGGTCGCCCAGGCCGAGCACATCCCCGTCCACCTCGGCGCGATGCCGGAGGCTGTTGCGGCGATCATGCGCCGCGACCCTGAGCCGGGCGACGTCTTCGCCATCAACGACCCGTACTCTGGCGGCACACACCTTCCCGACATTACGCTCGTCTCTCCGGTCGCGCTTGAGGGTGAGATACTGGGCTACGCCGTAACCCGTGCCCATCATTCGGACGTGGGCGGGATGCGCCCTGGCTCGGCTCCGAGCGACTCGCGGGAGATCTTCCAGGAAGGCATCATCATTCCTCCAGTACGGCTGGTACGAGGCGGTGAGTACGTCGACGACGTCCTCGATCTCCTACTCGCCAACGTCCGCACGCCAGCCATAAGGCGCGGCGACCTCAGGGCGCAGATAGCGGCGAACCAGATCGCGGAAGAACGCATCAGGGAGCTTATAGAACGCCGCGGCAAGGATATCGTGCTCGCCGCCTTCGACGAGGTCATCTCATACACCGAGCGCCGTACCTGCGAGGTAGTCCGAGATCTGCCCGATGGCGAATACTCGGCGGAGGACTTTATGGAGGGCGACGGAACGGTAGACGAGGACATCCCCATCAGGGTGAAGATCATTATAAGTGGAGACTCGATGAGCCTCGATTTCTCCGGGACCGCGGAGGCCGTAGGCGGCAACGTGAACTGCCCGCTCGCCGTGACGCGCTCGGCCTGCTACTTCGCCCTGCGCGTAGTTCTTCCCGGCGACGTTCCGGCCAACGCCGGCACCTACGCCCCGCTCGACATAGAGGCCCCAGATGGCAGCCTGGTGAACGCGCGGAGCCCCTCGGCCGTCGTGGCCGGGAACGTCGAGACGAGCAGCCGCATAGCAGACACCGTTCTCTCAGCCCTCTCGGGTGCGACAATGCTTCCGGCGCAAGGCCAGGGGACGATGAACAACCTGGTTATTGGCGGTCCTGGTTGGACATACTATGAGACCATCGGCGGCGGCCAGGGGGCAAGCCAAAGGGGTCCTGGCCCCTCGGGCGTCCACGTCGGCATGAGCAACACGCTCAACACCCCTATCGAGGCCTTCGAGATGGAGTACCCGATGCGCGTCGAGCGCTACGAGCTGCTCTACGGCTCGGGCGGGGACGGCGAGCACCGGGGCGGCGACGGCATCGTA
>DASSCV010000353.1:0-7735 GCA_035697505.1 Rubrobacter sp. | reverse complement strand
TTGCTCTACCTGGTCCACGTCGAGGAGAAAAAACCAGGTAGGCCTCCCCGACGCACCCTCTACCCGTTCATCAACACCCACTCCGGTGGTGCCACCCCCAGTAAGGGATACACCGCAGAGGAGGTATTTCGGGCTTACCCGGAATTCGCCTACGAGATGTTTCTGGGGACTACCTGGAACTCGCACCAACGAAGTAGGGATCGCACGCGAACGTGGTAGCGACTTTGAGTAACCGCCGAGTGCACCCAAAACACCTAGAGGGTTCTCCTGAGGTTCATCAGCTAAGCACATATCTATGCAGCACCACACCATCGAGTGTCGACTTCAAGGCTTAGGTGTGGGGCTATAGGGCGATTCTGGCCCCATAGGATCGGCGCTGGCCATAATGCCGTACACAAATAGCGCAAAATGCACTTTCTGAAACTGTCCGAAAAGGAGCATAAGCAACGCTCTGACCGCTGATTGGACGCTCGACAGAGGCCGCAGAAGGGCCGAAAAGGGCATGTTCGACTGTCCATGAGGCAAGATCGCAGGTGCGTCAGAGACTTTTCGGACAGCTTCTCCACGCACTCGAATGAATGAGCCCCTGGGGTGAGTCCTATGGGCTTATTCGCCGGCCTACCACGCGGGCGTGCGGGCCAGACGTACACCCCCCGAGAGTAGAACGTGACGCACGCGCTGAATGGTATCGTAGTCCAGCTCACCGTCTGGTGTCCTTATCTCTTCGATTTCGCGGACTTCGAGGGCCTTGCCTAGAGCGCTACGCAATTCTTTGGCATCGGCCGCGTCGATGTACACGGCTTCGTTGTTTCTCTCGAGTCTGACGTGCGGAGCGGAGAAGTCCTGCTGGCTGGCCACGTAGATGAGGGTGAGGGCTCGCCATTCGGGGTCCGTGAGGTTTACGCCTTCCTCGTGATCTGCTACCGTCATCAGGTAACCCACGGCCTCATTGTACTCTGGGGGCTGCCAGCATCCATTCTGAGAGCAAGTGTCGCTCGAGGAGCGCAGGGACCGGTGGCTTGGTCGCACAGAGGGTTCTGGGTACAAGGGCCCTTGTAGTAACCTCCGCCCGGTGAGCCCCACGCACAAATTCGATGTGCCAGGTATCAACTTGCCTGGTAATCAGCCTGAGCGTTTAGGCAAGCGGCGCAACGTAGTGCAGCACAGCCCAGAAATGGCAGGCGCTTCCAGCCACGACGAAGAGGTGCCACAGCTCGTGGAACCCGAACAATCCGGGCACCAGGTTCGGGCGTTTCAGCCAGTAGATAAGCGCTCCCGCAGTGTAGAGCAGGCCTCCGCCCAAGACCCAAGCTATCCCACCTGTCGGCACCGCTAGGAAGAGAGCGGGAGCCGCGATCACGCCTACCCAACCCATCCCCAGGTAGAGTGCCACAGACAGCCAGCGCGGGGCCCCCATCCAGAAGAGCTTGAGCAGGATGCCGCACACAGCAAGGCCCCAGATCATGCTAAGCAACCCAACCCGCCAAGCCCCCTCCAGCGCGAGCAAGCAGAAGGGGGTGTAGGTGCCCGCTATGAGCACGAAGATCATCATGTGATCCACCTGGCGCAGCCTTGCTACGCCGGCCGGAGAGAGCGGCAAGAGGTGGTAGAGTGTGCTCGCGGAGTACAAGGCTACTAAGCTCAAGCCGAAGATGCCGAAGGCCACGATCTGGTCTGTCCTCCCTGCACTCGTCGCTCGCGCCAGCAGCACGAGCAGCCCTACACAGGCGAGCAGCCCTCCCGCCAAGTGAGTGAACCCGTTTACGGGTTCGCGCAGTCTCTTCTTCGTTCTTCTTCTAGGCAATCCGTATCGCTGGTCCACTGATTTGCTACGTTTGCCGGCAGGGGTATCCTACCTGGCGAGCAGGAGAACATCTGTGCGGCTCACCGCCGGTACCTCCCCTGCAGGCCAGAAAGACTCCGTGGCAGATCATCTCGCCGGTCTTCCCGCCATGTCCAGGCCGCTTGACCTCAACCCTTACGGCCGTTACCATGATTGTAGTAGATGTTTCTTTTTGGTCTTGCTCCAGCGGCAGCGGCCCCGAAGGAACCGGTTGACCGCAATCATGGAGGTAAGGTGGACGTTTACAGCATCTACAAGGAAACCCACTCTTCGGATGAACCTGCAGCGCGCGAAAGGCATTATGCAGGATGGACAACTGACCTGGGCAGTGCGATATGGCACGCTAACGAGATCTACGAGGGAAGAGATAGCATAGAAGCGGCGTTGGTGATCGGTAACGGTCCGAAGGGTGTCGAAGTCGTCTACCGGATAGGTGAGGATAACTAGGAAATCACGGGCCATACCTCATACTTGCGGACATCGGTCGTAACCGCGCCTGGCCCTGGAAGGCACTCAGGAGAAGCCCTGTATCCCGGTTGCCGAGGCGTTGGGGAATCAGAGATGGCAGCGTATCACGACAGGCACGCCATGGAGCGAATGCGCGGACAGTTGGCCCGCGCTGACCGTGAGCTGAGGACCGCCGAGCACTTCCTCGATCCTGGATCTGCCGAGGGGACCGAGATGGATCTGATCCGGGCCGCAGCCCCCGTCTACCTCGAGGACGTCAACGATAGGGGCGTCGTCATGTTGGTCACGCGCCACAAAGACCAAAGCCAGTTCTCTCGCTACTTCTACCCCTGGAGCGTGGTGGGCTGGATACGCCTCGCCGAGGAGGACGAGCGCGGCCGGGCGGATCGAACATGAGCGCTCATCTGAGTTGTCGACTTGCGGGGCGCATCTAAACATCTAAGCGAGGAGGCTTGTCCATGAAACGCCTTACGGAAGGTCAGCGCGCCCTCGTCGAGAAGCTGGCCACAGACGAGGGAACGACTTGCGAAGGCTGCGGCTGCGCTCGGTTGCGCTGCGGAGAGGAGGCACTCCGCACCCACGATCATGGGCTGATGGTCTACCTATGGTGCGCCAACGATGTCCACCCTCGGGGGGCCTACCAATACTTCACGATCCCCGCCGGGGAGAACATAGGCACCTAGAGGCGAGTCTTATGCACCCGAGTGCCTTGAAGGGATGTTCTCGGAAGCTGGTGTGTTTCGCTCCCCTCATCGGTTCCTCCTGTTGGAGATGTTGAACGTATTAGACTAGTGGCATGAGGCGGTCCTTGGCATGCTCTTATGGGCAACGCGAGTAGCCTCGGAGGGCGGGCGCTTAGGTGCACGAGATCGAGTCGCTCATTTTCCTGCTCGCTGCCGCAGCATTGCTCGCCCAACTCGCCCGCGTGTTGAAGGTGCCCTACCCGATCTTGCTAGTCCTTGGGGGCCTCGTAATGGGCTTCGTGCCAGGCCTGCCCAACATCGAGATCCCCCCTGAGGTGATCTTCATCGCCTTTCTCCCGCCCCTGCTGAACTCGGCGGCCTTCTCCTCTTCGCCGCTCGATCTGCGCGCCCAACTCAGGCCGATCGTGCTACTGGCCGTGGGACTCGTGCTCGCCACGATGGGAGCCGTGGCTGTGATCGCGCACGCCCTGATCGGCCTCCCGTGGGCGGCGGCCTTCGTACTCGGGGCTATCCTCGCCCCCACCGATCCTGTGGCGGCCGAGGCGATCTTCGGCAGGTTAGGCGTGCCAGAGCGCGTTGGCACGGTCGTGAGCGGTGAGAGCCTCGTCAACGACGGCACAGGCCTCGTCGCCTTCAGGGTCGCCGTCGCCGCGGTGATCAGCGGCGCGTTCTCGGTGTGGGAGGCGGGCCTGAGCTTCTTGCTTATCGGCGGGGGCGGAATGCTCGTCGGTCTCGCCCTCGCTCGCATCGTCCTGCCGCTGTGGGCCCGGCTGAGGGAGCCCACGGTCGTGATAACCTTCTCCGTCCTGATTCCCTACGCCGTCTACATCCTCACGGAGGAGGTCTTGCACGGCTCTGGCATCCTGGCCGTGGTCACCTACGGCCTCTACCAGGGGTGGAACTCTCCGAGGCTCTTCCCGAATGCCTCGACGAGGTTGCAGACCATTGCGTTCTGGGGCGTGCTGGTCTTCTTGCTCGAGGCGCTGCTCTTCGTTCTGCTCGGCCAGCAGCTCCCCTCGATCCTAGCTGACATCGAAGAGTACCCTGTGTGGGTGGTCCTCCTCTACGCCGCTCTGGTCTACGCGGCGGTGGTTGTGGTGCGTTTCGCCTGGTTTTTCACCACGCCCTACTTTCACCCGGTCTTCGACAGGCTCCTGCACAGCAGGTACCTGAGAGCCCCCTGGCAAGAGCGCCTGGTGATGAGCTGGAGCGGCATGCGCGGGGCGGTCTCGCTGGCTGCAGCCCTCGCCGTGCCCCTGAGTACCGACGCCGGGGATCCGTTCCCCGGGCGCGACCTGATCGTGTTCCTCACCTTCTCAGTGATCCTCGCTACTCTCGTCCTGCAGGGACTCACCTTGGGTCCGCTGATAGCGGCGCTGCGCCTGAGGGGCGAAAGCGAGGCTGATAAGCTCGCGGAGCTCCGGGCCCGCCTTGACGCCGCCCGCGTGGCCCTCGATAAGCTGGAGCGCCTCGGCGACGACGGCCGAGTTTCACCGGAGAGTCAGGAGAGAATGCGTGAGTACTACGAGGGGAACATCCAGCGCTACACTGCGGGTCTCGAAGCTGGCGGCACCACCGAGGAATATGCGGATAGTTCCGCGGCCTGGCGCGACTGGCGGCGCGAGCTGCTCGCGGCCGAGCGGGAAGTAGTATTGTCCTTGCGCGATGAAGGCAAGATCAGCCCGGTAGTGATGCGTCGCATCGAGAGGGATCTTGATCTTCAGGAGGCGCGCCTCGGGGGCTAGTCGTCCCACGGATGGATCGGGGCTGCGCAGTAGCATCATCATTCACCCAAGTGCCTGGAGGAGGTGTCCTCGGAAGTCAGCGAACGTCGCGGGGCTTGGTCAGGCGCAGAAGCCCTGCCTCGGTGTAGCGGAACCTGCACTCCGGGTAGAACCCGCGCAAGTGCGGCTCGCAGTGGTCAAGCATGAGGAGGCCAAGCGCGGCTTCGTGCTCTTGTCAAGGACATGGGTTGTGGAGCGCGATTTCGCATGGGCATCGCGGTTCAGGCGGCTGGTGAAGGATTATGAGAGGCTGCCCGACACCGTGGCGGGGTTACACTTCGTGGCGTTTGCTTGCCTCTTCCTCCAGCAGGCAGCCGGGATTCTCAGCGCAGGTTCATAACACGCACTAGACAGATGGAGTTCTATGATCCGAGACAAGAAGGGTTGGGACCTACAGCCAGGGAGCTGGATTCATTCCGCCGCAACTCCATCCCTAATGCGCGGCGGAAAGTACCAGCTAGGGGAGGTAGTAGGAGGTTCGACCCTGGTTCATCTATGACGCCCGGTCAGCCTCACTGAGGTGTGCGTAGAAGCGTACTTGAGGACCCGCCCCGTTAGGTTCTTCCCCGCGACGGCCCGTTCTTCGGCCTACAACGACTTTTAGGGCGGCTTTGAAGTGCTCTGATTAGTAAGGAGGTTGCGATGGGTGGGGAGTATTCTCCCGCAGGTTCTGGGGCTCAGGTATATGCCTATCTGCGCCAGCGCGGCATGGATACGGTATTCGCCGAGATTGCGGTTCTGTTATTTCGACGATTTTTCAGGAACCGCTAGATGTAGGCCACTAAGGTAGGGGTGAATACTCACATGTTGGGCGTAGCGCTTCTGCTAATGAACTTCGGTGAACGCTACTCCCACTACCATCGGTAGACAAAGAGTGCAGCTATAGGCTAAAACGTGCTCACGCAGGAGGCAAGTGGGGTCCCAAACCGCAGCCAGGTTAAGAAAGATGAGAGAAAGCCGACTCGAGAATGAGCTAGCGCAGGCCGAGGAGGTCTACGACCACCTCATCCAAACACGCAGATCCCTCGGGACCATGCTCGCGGAGACTATACGTAAGGGTAACGGAAGAGACCTTGAGGAGTTCAAGTTTCACCGGCGAGATCTCTCCCAGCTAATCTGGCAAACGGATCTCACGAGAACCGAGCTCAGATATCAACTCTTGGAACGGCGAGCAAGGCAGGCGGAAGACGAATACCGACGAGCCACCGAGGAGTCAGAGAAGGCCGCCCGATCCCACGAGCAAGCTAGAAAAGCATACATTAAGGCGCAGAAAGCAGCGAGGCGCTCTGGCCTGGAGGCTCGTCGGCTCGCGGAAGTGTGCGATAAAGAGGCCGAGCAACTCCAAGAACTGCTTCGGGTACCGGAGGATGCACAGCGCTACCAATTGAAGCACCAGCGAGGGGAACAAGGTAGGGAACAAGAAGAGATGCGCGGAGGGGACCACGGATGAAGGCTCTCCGGTTGATACTAGCCAGACGTCTGAGGAGGTTCCTGCGGCTTGTACTGGAGAACCCCTTTACCCTGGCCCCGATGCCTCCGCCACGACGTGTAGGAGGACTCCAGTAGTTCCTGGGTGTGGTGTCCTCAAAGGAGGGTGTGGATACAGACCCTCCTACGGAGGAGGATACGTAGGCAACCCCTTGATGTGAACTCTTCAGCGAAGGCAAATCTCTCTGGGTTTCTGCGAGTGCGGCCCGATATGTGGGGTAGACAAACCCTGCAGAGTCGGTAGGAGGTGAGCAGGGGATGGCAGACTCGCAGCCTCGAGTTTAGCGGCAAAGCGAAAACGATTGAGCTACCCAATGGGGGCTTAGCGCTCCTTGAGGCGATAGCCCGAGCGTTGGCGGCCGTCACTACAGAAGATGCGGCAGGTTGGTTCGCCCATGCCGGCTATTGGCCAAAGGATCAACCCTTATGCGTACCGCTGTCAGAAGTGCAGCTTAGGGTGCGGAGCATCGTAGCGTCAGAAGGGTAATGTCGTCCTCCTGCTCCCACTCCTGCCCTGTGAAGGTGGAGAGTTCCTTTAGGAGGAGCTCTCCCAGCGATTGCTCCTCACCATGCTTCGCAACCAGCGCCTGCAGACGCGGAAAGCCGAACATATCTCCTTCGGGGCCGTGCGCCTCTACCAGCCCGTCGCTGTAGAGGAGGGCTGCCTCGCCTGCTTGCAGGATGGTCTCCTTCTCCTCATAGCTCATCTCGGGCATAAGTCCCAACGGCATCCCCCTAGCCCTTAGTTCCTCCGCATCGCCGTTACGGCGCCGATGGTAAGGCATGTCGTGTCCGGCGTTGGCGTAGACCAGGTGTCCGCTCATGGGGTCAAGGATGGCGTAGAAACAGGTCACGAACATCTCGGAGGGTATGTCTGGGTAAAGCGCGTCGTTGACCCGCGCCAGTACCTCGCCCGGCGAGTCCAAACTCTGAGCAACGGCCCGTAGCATGCCACGGGTCGTTGCCATCACAAGGGCAGCAGGCATACCATGACCGGTGGCGTCTCCAACCACCAACCCTAAGCGCCCGTCTTCGAGCTCTAGGAAGTCGTAGAAGTCGCCACCGACCTCCCTAGCTGGTCCGTAGTAGGCAGCTATCTGCCAGCCATCGAGTTCAGGGGTCGCCTCGGGCAGGAGCTCTTGTTGGATCCGCTGTGCGACTTGCAGTTCGTGCTCGATGCGCTCTCGCTCTCGGACCTCCGCTGCCCGAAAGCGCCAGGTGAGGTTGCGGATTAGGGCGTCGAAGGCCGGGGAGCGCTCCAGACCCAGCCCAGGTAGTGGGATGTCGCCACTCTCAGGATACGCTTCGTCAGTTGTTCCGCCTTCGGAGAGCCACCGCTGTTCTTCCTCCGAGCGGCTGATAGCTACGCTGGACCAGCCCTCCACCGCCTTGCCCCCCACGATGCGGTAGATGGTGATGCCCGTAGCCCTCATGTGGTTGCCGGTGGG
>DASSCV010000352.1:0-15618 GCA_035697505.1 Rubrobacter sp. | reverse complement strand
TGGGTGGCGCTAGCCTATGAGAAGACTAGAGAGAAGCCCTATAAGGATCTGGGGTGGGGCTCTGGCTGGGGGGCGACGAAAGCGGAGGCGAAATACCAAGCCCGCAGCTCTTGCCGCGGAGCGGCCAAGGAGAGATGCGTGATCCGAGAGGTGCGCCATACGCCCCACAGGAGTGACCTCAAGACGAGGGGCGGACCGTGGTAATTGCGCGTCTCGTCGTAATTAGGGCCGGGGCTCCAGGATCGCGAAGCGGTTGAGGTCCCAGTGTGGAAGTAACGAAGGCGGTTAGATGTCCGATACGCTCACTACAACACTACCGCAACCCTGCAAGGGACCACGGGGATTGTCGGCGCTCGGCGGCGCTTGCCGCGGCCCGAACGCCGCTAGACAACGGGTTGCAGCTACACATAGCGGTCGACGTCAGGACGTTGGAATGATAATCATGGTGTCCCCGGTTCGAATCCGGGTCCCGCCCCTTCTAAAAGTCCTGCAAAACGCACGAAAACTTGAAGGCTCCGGTTTTGTGGCCGGAGCCCTATGCGAACAACTCAGGGTAGAAGTTGTCGAAGAACAGGCGCTTTATGAGGGCACGGCGGCCTCGCACTCCAACCTTATCGAATACGTTCGAAAGATGTTCTTGGACGGTGTACTCTGAGATGTAGAGCGCCCTGGAGATCTCCTTGGTGGAAGCACCCTGCACAACGAGGTCCACGACTGCCCGTTCGCGTTCGCTCAACTCATATGCAGCTACTCGCAGCCACGCCAGTTCCTGGGGTCTTGTCGGCTCGATAATGACCATCGTCTCGGCTCCACGGCCGGGCTTTGACTCGGTTCGCGCGCCGTGAAAGGTGAGCCAGCGACCCGATCGTGACTGGACGCGGACGGAGGGCACGCCGCCCAGGTCTCTATCGGTCTCGAGCTTGAGCGCCTTGCGCAGGGCGCCGATCACCATCCACACCGGAGCCGGGAGTCCCTCACCTTCTAGCCAGCTGCCTCCGAGGTCGGCGAGGTCCCTCAACAATAGCTCGGCGGCCTGGGTGTGTTGGACTACCCGTCCCTGGTCGTCGAGGACCAGTACTCCGGGGGCGCTGTCACCTTCGGGCTCGGCGGAGGCCTGCTTGCACAGTATCGCTGCCTTCAGACCATTACTTAAGTGCGGGACAATCCGATGTAGTAGTTCCACCTCGCGCACGTCGAAATCGGGGGCGCCTCTTTCCCGGATCAGGGTGATCCCACCCCACTGCTTCTCGCCGACGGTACAGATACTTAGCAGCTCGTATCCCAACCCGAGCGAGCTGGTAATCTCCCGGCATCGCAGGGCGCGCTCGAGCTTCCCCTCGGTAACCTCGGAGAGTAATGCTACCGGAGATCGGTTCCGCACCATCCTGCGTTGCTCGTCCAGGTCTTCCTCGAAATAGACATGCTCGAGGTAGATGCGACCTTCTTTCTCGCCTAGCACCCCGTCGTGCATCAGATGTGTCATAAGCCCGCTCAACGGATCGCTGGACCAGGCGCAGTACGCCTCGAAAGGCACCACCCGCTCCAGGCGCCCAGCCACCTCATGCAGGAGGGTTGGCGAGTCCAATCCGGTGTAGCACTGCCGCTTCGCTTCGGCGAAGCCCCGTTCCCTAAGAGCACTCCTGGCTACCATATACCCACAGCTTCCCGTGAGCGCCCAGCTCACCAAACGTCACTTCAATAATCTTACGTCAACATTTTCACACAGGCGGCTGTGTTGCATCAACAATAGCAAATCGATCGCCCTGCGGGATCCAAAACCCCAGAAATCTGGGGTATGAGCCCATGTCCCAGAAAGCCATACTCTAAGCAGCACTTTGATCGGCGGACCAGGTACAGTCCGCGACGCTGCCTTGGGCCGTCGCGCTATGGAAAGGAGGACGGCATCGAGATGGGTGCCCGCGCCGCAACTTGGCTCGCTTGGTCGGTGTGTGCGTTCTCTTTAGGGCTAACAGCGCTCAGCTTCCTACTTATAGCCTTGAACCTGAGCCTGAATGCCCCTATCTACTTCTACTGGCTCGAACCCACGACCATCGCGGTAGGCTATGCGGTGATCGGCGCCATCATCGCCTCCCGCCTTCCCGCTCATCCCATAGGCTGGATCTGCTGTGCAATAGGCGTTCTGGCAGCAGTCGAACACTTCAGCGGCGAGTACGCCATTTACGCCCTACGGGCTCCGCACCCCGAGGCGCTTGTGGGCGGTAAAGCGATGCTCTGGATCAGTCTCTGGGCCTGGATCCTCTTCTTCGGTCTCATCGAGCTTCTGCTGTTCCTATTCCCGAATGGACGGCTGCCGAGCAAGCGCTGGCGACCTCTTGCATGGCTCAGTGCTGCCCTCACTCTAATGGCAGCGATTTTGATTTCTATCTCACCCGATGCCGCCCTCGATGCTCTCAGGTCTTCTGATGACGTACACATCTCCATCCCCAATCCACTTGGGGTTGAAGGACTACCAAACCTCTACCGGCCGGTTCAGACGCTCGTACTTGCTCTGGGGCTAGCCGCAGCGGCCTCTGTGGTGGTAGGGCGGCGCGGTGCGAGAGGAGTGGAACGCCAGCAGATTAAGTGGCTACTCTATGCTGGAGCGATATTCTTTGGCGGCAATGTGCTCAAGAACACCGTCTTCTCTCCCTTGGGAGGAATGTCGTGGGGCTTGCTGGTTGGCTATTTGCTCGTGGCGGTTGGCGGCTTGGGCGGCCCCATCGCCATCGGCGTAGCCATCCTGCGCTACCGTCTCTACGAGATAGACACCCTCATAAACCGCACCCTGGTCTACGGTTCCCTCACGACCATGCTGGTCGCACTCTACTTCGCAGGCGTGGCGACTGCGCAGGCGATCTTACGCACCCTCACGGATCAAGAGCAGCAGCCTCAATTCGCCATAGTCGTCTCCACGCTCGTGATAGCAGCGCTGTTCAACCCTTCGAGGCGTCACATCCAGTCCTTCATAGACCGCAGGTTCTACAGACGCAGGTACGATGCAAGGCAGACACTCGAAGCGTTCTCGTCCAAGCTCAGGGACGAGACGGACCTGGATGCCTTGAGCGACGATCTGGTAGGGGTAGTAAGGGAGACGATGCAACCTACGCACGTCTCCTTGTGGCTGCGGACCGACCCACCACCGAGGCGAGCCGAAGCGTCAAAGTGATCCAACAAACGGGTTAGGCCAACTGATATACGCGCCCGGTTCTCGGCGCCTCTCAGTGTGACGAAAGCCGTGTCAACAGTAGCGCAACAGTAGGGACAGAACCAACTGGTATCCAACGGTGCTCTATGGACATAAATTCGCTTACCTACGCGGGTTTTCCGCATACCTATGGGCTTTTGTATATGACTGAAGATCATAGTGTCCCCGCTTCGAATCCGGGCCCTGCTATCTAAGAACGTCCTGCAAGACTGGTATTTATGCACAGCCTGAGCATGTGCACCAAGATTACTCTTGTGCTGCTTGCTGCACGACCAAATAAGGTCTAAGATGTACTGCAGTGATCGGGCGGTAATGTCTGGCAAATCGTCAGCTTGAGGTGTCTTGTCAGGTGTGCTTCATTGATAAGGGGAAATTATTTAGGGGAGTTGAAGGGCCGCTACTGAGGTGGGGGGCATTTGTCATCACTGCATACTTCTGATTTGGGTACGTTATCTCGTAACGTGCGGCTAAGTAAGGGTGGAATCTAGTGGTAGGCACCGACCGTAAACCTCTCGGTCTCTGCAGAGGGGAAAGGTCAGGAAGCATGGTGGTCCGAAGAATGTCGACTCTTTCGGCTGAGAAAAACCGCAGAGATAACGATTCGCTTAACGTGAGACGACGCTCATATTGAATGACAAGGAGGAGTCATGGGGCTCGTACACCGATTCGATCCGCCAGCGCACCTACCGAACAGGCAGCTCGAGTTCGCCGAGGTCTACCGCTCGGCCTCCGAGTTCGTCGCCCCGCGACGGGTCTACGAGGGGCTGCGGCGGGCCACGCCCGACTTGCTATGAGCGGCGGTGGCGCGGGCAACGGCATCCCGCCGAAGGATCGCTGCGCCTGGGTCGGCGCCGACCCGCTCTACGTCGCCTACCACGACGAGGAGTGGGGCGTCCCGGTCCACGATGACCGCAGGCTGTTCGAGATGCTCGTCCTGGAAGGAGCGCAGGCGGGTCTGAGCTGGCTGACCATCCTCAAGAAACGCGAAGGCTACCGACGCGCCTTCGACGGCTTCGATCCGGAGATGGTCGCCCGGTACGACGTGCTGAAGGTCGAGGGCTTGCTGGCCGATCCCGGCATAGTTCGAAACCGCCGGAAGGTGGAGGCGACCGTCCGCAACGCTCGGTGCTTCCTCGAGATTCGGGAGGAATTCGGGACCTTCGACCGATACCTCTGGGGCTTCGTCGGCGGCGAACCGGTGCAGAACCGCTGGCGGACGTTGCAGAAAGTGCCCGCCGAGACGGAGGCATCGAGGGTCTTGAGCCGAGACTTGAAGCGGCGGGGGTTCGGGTTCGTCGGTCCCACCGTGATCTACGCTTTTATGCAGGCGGTGGGGATGGTCAACGACCACACGACGGACTGCTTCCGCCACGCGCTGCTGGGAGGGAGTACGGAGTACTAGATGTGTGTTGCGTGGATTCGAAACGGGATAGAAAGGGGCCATCGTATTCTCCCCTCACCAAGGAGAAAATGATGGCCCAACCCAACCATACCCCACGGCTTGCCGAGCCGGAAGAGGCTCTGACCGTGCTCTTCTGCCTCATCGACGATGCCTACGCCCTCCTCAACCCCGCGCCCGAAACTACGAGTCCATGAAGTGCCTCTCGGATTCGGAGGTCATCGCGCTCACGCTCTTCCAGCAGCTGCAGGGCGTAGAGTGCCACGCTCGTTCTTGCGCGACGCACAGAGGTTCTTCTCGCACCTGTTCTCCGGGGTGGTGGGGCTTCATCCTTCCTCGTTTCATCGGATGGTGAGGAAGCTCAGGCGCTTTTTGGAGCCCCTCAGGCGGCAGATCCTCTCCGAGATGATCGGCGACCCGGAGCCGCGCGTTCTACCGGGACGTGTCCGCGACGCTTGTCGGACCCGGGGAGGTCTATTGGGTGCTGGACACCGCCCTGGTCCCCGCGATCGTGCGGGTCAAGGCGCGCCTAAAGGGACGAATCTCTACCCCCCGGATCTAACTTTCGGTGGATGCATCTTCGCCCGAGCTCGCAATACCATCGAAGGCTAACACCGACGTAGATTGCTAACCCGACCAGGAAGGATCGCCGTGACCGAAAACATCCCCACCTACCCCGACCTCGCCGGCAAGGTGGCAGTGGTAACTGGCGGTTCGGGCGGGATCGGGGCCGCAGCCTGCCGCCTATTGGACGCCAACGGTGCGAGGGTCGCGGTGCATGGCCGCGACGAGGCCAGGATAGCAGCCGTGGTAGACGAGATCGACTCGAACGGCGGCCAGGCGATAGGGGTCTCGGCCGAGGTCACGGACTTCGCCGCCATCGAGCGCATGCGAGAGCGCGTGGAGGGGGAGCTCGGGCCGGTGGATGTGCTGGCCGTATTTGCCGCCAGCGGTGGCCCCCTTCCGGGGCCGACCGTTGAGATCGCCGAGGAAGAGTGGTGCGACGGCGTGGAGGGCAACCTCACCTCCGCTTTCTTGACCCTGAAGGGCTTCCTGCCAGGCATGATCGAGCGTGGACGCGGCTCCGTCGTGATTATGGCCTCTAGTGCCGGGCGTGTTCCGACACACGCCCCCACGGCGTACTCGGCCGCCAAGGCCGGGGTGGTTATGCTGTCCCGGAAGGTGGCCGAAGAGGTCGGTCCCCGCGGCGTTCGCGTCAACTGCCTGGTCCCGGATTCCGTCCTGACGGAGCGCACGCGGAGCTACATGACGTATGATCAGCTGCTGCAATGGGCGGAAACGTTCCCGCCAACTCCGGCACGACTCGGGCCAGGCACGTAGACATCCACACCACAGAGCGCATGATGACCGAGTGGGTGGAAGAGTAGATGATTGGACGACGGAAAGGGAGAGATAAACCAATGAAGCTCGGAGTGCAACTCAACAGCTTCGACTGGAAGGGCGGACCTGAAAGCTTCGCCTCCAAGCTGGCCGAGATCGCCCGGACCGCCGAAGGGGCGGGCTTCGACCGCCTCGCCGTGGCGGATCACGTCTGGCAGCACCCGATCATGGGCGGCCCGGAAGCGAACGAGCCTGAGTGCTACTCACTGCTCTCCTTCCTCGCCGCGAACACGGATCGGGCCGGGCTCACCGCGATGGTGTCGGGGGTCCATTTCCGTCATCCGGCCGTGCTGGTGAAGGCGGTGACCACGCTCGACGTGCTCTCCGGAGGACGTGCCTGGCTGGGCATCGGGAGCGGTCACTACGGAGAGGAGGCGCGGGGACTAGGTGTCCCATTCCCTCCCCAGAAGGAGCGTTTCGAGATGCTCGAGGAGATGGTTCAGATAGCCTTGAGGATGTGGAGCGGAGAGCGCGGTGACGAGCGCCCCTTCGAGGGCAAGCACTACAAACTCGGACGCCCTCTGAATCTCCCCCAGAGCCTTACCCGTCCGCACCCTCCCATCATGATCGCGGGTGATGGCGAGAAGAAGACCCTCCGGCTGGTGGCACGCTACGCAGACGCCTGTAGCCTGCGCCCCGGACCGCAGGTCCCCGGTAAGCTCGACGTGTTGCGCCGCCACTGCGAGGATGTGGGCCGGGACTACGAGGAGATAGAGAAGACGTGCGCTTTCGCCTTCGACGTTGGTGAGGGAGGCGAGAAGGTCGAGGAGCTGGTCGGGCAACTGCGCCGGCTCTCGCAGATGGGCATAGAGACGGTGATCGGCATGGTCCCTGAGGTGGACAGGATCAGACCCCTTGAGATCATCGGCCGCGAGGTTATCCCGGAGGTCACCGAATTCTAGTTGAGATGCCAAAAGAAACGATTTTGGCACCGGTGGAGGGTGTACGAGCCGAACGTCGCGGTCAGCTTCACAGACGTTCGATTGTGATACGCAGGCAACGGTCGGCAAATACGGTGAGAATACAAGACTCCAGGCGGCGTGGAAGCGTGAGGACGAGCAGTGCTTTGGGAGACGATCCGGCACCCGCCGCGTCCCACCACAATTCCACTATAACTGCGTGGCAGTCCAAGGCACGGGGATCTTGAGAGAGCTCGAGGTGGCATCATCTGAGAACGTTTCTGTTGCAACCTGCACGCCTTGATCCAGGCGCGTCACGAGACCCACTCTCGCTCTTTCTTCTCGGTCGTGTCTACCGCTTGCGCCCGAACAGGAAGTAGGAGACTGGCCCGACGAAGTTGACGAAAGACACTGCTGTCCACCATGGCTTGCTACCCCGGATCTCTTCCTGCGGGCGCCGGTAGATATCCACGAGCGCCGCCGCCAGCAGCCCAACCTGGACCGCACTCGAGAGCACGATTGCCCCTTTCTGCAAATCCGTGAGATCTCTCCACTGCTTCTTCGCCATGAACGGATCCTTTCTAGATCCTTGTCCTGACTCTTCCAGGAGCACCTCTCCCCTATCACCGTCCACGGTTACGCTCTGGCCGTGGCGGATCCGCTGGCTCGCCTGCCCCGTCCCCAGCACCGCAGGGATGCCGTACTCGCGGGCGACGATCGAGCCGTGGGCCAGAACACCGCCTACGTCGGTCACCAGTCCGCTCGCTTGAGAGAAGAGCGGCGTCCAAGCCGGCGTCGTCGTAGGGCATACTAGGATCGTGCCCGGCTCCATCCGCGAAAAGTCAGACGGTGAGTGGATCACGCTGGCCGGGGCACTCACCCGGCCGGGGCTGACGGCGAAACCACTCAGGATCGCGCCGGTCGGCTCGTTGTGCCGCTGCGTCTCCCAGGCCGACATGTCAATCGGACCAAACCGCAGCTTGTGGCCCGGCGGTACTACCGGAGGCGGGTGCAGTCGCTTGCGGGCCTCGCGCAACTCGCGCCGCTCACGCGCTAAGTGCGCGAATTTGGGCCTGGCCTGATCGGCAACTCGCGCTGTTGTGGCCTCCGTGAGCTCGGAAGTCTCGAGAAAGGATACGTCCTCGGCCGCAAGCAACGAGCCTCGCTCGACCAGCCGCCTCCCCAGCTCAAGCGCCAATCGCCGCAGGGTTGGCCAGCCGGCGCCCATGTAGAAGAGCGCCTGCTCGCGGTACGGGCCGAAGCGCTGCGCCCAGCCGAGCAGGATCCGGAACAGTTTCCGGCGGAGAGGGTCAAGAGAACGCATCGTCTCCTCTACGAGCGTATCGCGTTCGGCGACGATGGCTCGCTGGCGGGCTCGGGGGTCGTGGCCGGCTTGCTGCAACATCGCCTTGAGACTGAGTAGGACCGGCAGGGGATCATCAGCCTGCGTAGGCACGACGAAGTCCAGGTTGTAGATCTGGTGGCCGTACCGGTCGAGGTATTGCGCGAAGGCGGCAAGCCAGGTTTGACCGATCGCCTTACTCCTCAGCGATTCGAGCAAACCCGCAGCAGGCGTAGCGGCAACGAGTGCTCGCAGCTCATCTGAGCCACGGATACGCTCGGCTAACCCCTCCAGCTCGGCCTCCGCATCCACCGTCGGGGACGGGAAGCCGCGTAGAAACATCCCGCTCGTTAGGCCACGACCGGGCGCCGCCACCGTCAAGAAGCGACCCAGTAGCGCGTCCGTTATCTTCGCGTCTCCTATCACCAGGGCACAGGCGAACCAGTAGCGGGCGTCCTCAAGGGCCAGCTCGCGTACGCCCGCCAGGAGGCGTTCGTCGGGAGTGTTGGCCAGGTCCCGCGCTTTCCATCGCTCGATCATGTCCAGGTAGGCGGGCAACGCCTGCTCGCGCCAGTACGCAGGTGCCTCTCGAAATAGGATCCGAAACTCCTCGAGCGTGACGCGCAAGAGCGCCGGGGCCGTGCGCCAGCTGAGCTTGTAGTTGGCCCGCGAGTAGGCGTACCCGTTGACAGTGGCGAAGAAAGGCCGGTCGGTAATGTCTTCCAGCCGAAAGGACGTTAGTCGGAATAACCCCATCAGGGCGTCGATCGAGAGCTCGAGGCCCTCGCCCACGTACAGCTCGTCGAAGAGCGGCGAGAGCGGCTCCGGCAGGTTCTCGACCACCTGCCGACGCCACCAGGCGGAGTTGGGGAAGGGTGGTTCCCATCGTACGTCTTCCAGCGGCGGGGGCGGCAGGTTGGTGATCGGTCGCGCCTGGAGCACCCAGAGGCGACCGTCAGCGTAGGCCCATTCGATGTCCTGTGGATCGCCGAAGTGGCGCTCTATAGCAAGCCCCACCTCGCCCAATCGCGCTAGCTGCGCATCGTTCAACGTCGGGCGGGCGGCTTGAACCGGGTCGAGCGGACGCTCGGTCGTGCCCCTCTCCGTCAGAATGGTCTCCACATCTTGCCGTCCCGTCTGCCGGTCCCGTACCGTTAAGGTCGCGTGGTCCAGGATAAAGCTGTCGGGCGTGGTGAGACCGCCGACTACCGCCTCTCCGAGACCCAAAGCGGCGTTAATAATGAGCTCGTGCCGCGCTCCCGTTACGGGGTTGGCGGTGAATAGCACCCCCGAGACCTCGGCGGGGACGAGCCGCTGGACGACGACGGCGACGGCGGCCCGCTCGTGGTGAAAGCCCTGGCGCTTCCGGTAAGCGATGGCGCGTGCCGACCAAAGGGAAGCCCAGCAGCGCCGCACCGCGCCAAGCAGTTCGTCCCCACCGTGGACGTTCAACGATGTGGCCTGCTGGCCGGCGAAGCTGGCACCTGGCAGGTCCTCTGTAGTCGCGCTGGAGCGTACCGCAACCGGCGGGGCGCCCAGAGAGCGGTAGGCGGCCAGGACCGCCTCGGCCAGGTCGTCCGGCAGCTGCAGGTCCTCGAAGAGCGTGCCGATGCCCGCTGACGCGGCTTCGGCGGAGGCGAGATCTTCATCTCGGACGTCCCTTAGCGCTTCGTCGATCGCTTCGGCGAGATCGGTCTCCGCGACGGCGCGCCGGTACGCTGCGGTGGTCACGCAGAAGCCGGGTGGGACGGGCAACCCCACCGAGATCAGCTCGCCCAGGTTGGCCCCCTTTCCGCCGCCCCGCTCGAGGTCATTCCGGCGGAGCGTTTCGAGCGGCACTACCTCGCTTCGTGGGGGCGCGTCGAAGAGACTGTCCACGTCTGGTTTCTCAGTGTTCTCCTGTGCACCCCGGTCGTGCGGTTCGGTGGGTTCGGTGCTCATGGGCGTTGCCTCCGTCCCGGGGGCTTTCTGACCGCAAGCTGCAGTTTATCAGCGACAGACGACTCCGGACTGAGCAGGATTACTCATTCAATTCCCTCTGCCGAACCCTCGGGTCCGTCCAAGGGCGTTCGAGAACAGCTGAAGCAGGGGCAGGAGTTCACGGGTGCGGTCCAATATTCGAGGTCTGGCTATCCAATAGGCAGTTCGCGGACCCCGGTTCGAATCCGGGTCCCGCCACTCAAGAGAGTCCTGCAAATAGCGGGAAAAACAAGGGCTCGGGCAATGCTGCCGGAGCCCTTTGTCAAAGGCGTGTCAACAGCCGGATCAAGAACAGGCCTCTTCTAGCGCGGCTGTGGCGGGGTCTTGCATAATGTATGTGGCATGTGTGTAGATGGCGAGGGTCATCCTGATATGGGAGTGCTCTAGCATCTTCTGTGCGGTTGAGGGATGACGCCCCTCTCATGCCTCTAGGAGAGGTGGTGGCAACGCCTGCGGTTCTCATGGTCCTCTGGCTCGTTTTGTGCTCCACATAGCGGCCAAATTCACGCTCGGAGCGCCGCTCGTACCCCTTGCCTCTTATCAGGGTTCATGTGAACTCCTCGTGATGCTCGTTCCACCAGTTCGCGATGTCGATCCGTCGCGCGAACCACACGTCACCCTTTTCGAGCGCGTACTCGATGAATTCCTTGAGGGCGGAACCTGATTCCGGCCCTGCGTACCCCCAGCAGGCTCGAGGGTCACCGTCTCGAGCTCCTCTACGGGCTGGCCTCGGTGCTCTACGTGGCGTTCTCAGCCGTGCTCACGGTCGTGATCTACCGGCTGGTGGTGCAGGGCTGGATGGAAGGCATCATGCCCCAGGTCCTGGCCGCCGGTTTGGCCTGGGCGCTGGCCGCCGCGGTCGTGGTGCTGGCCGCGGTCGGCATGCTGGGCGAATTGCGCGGTGCGGCCTAACCGAGCATACGCACTGCGGAAAGAGCAGCAAGACATCCCTCGAGCTCTTGGCCATCGGCTACTGGTACGAGGCCTTCGAGCAGATTTCTGGCGAGAAGGTCGCTGAACTGATCGAGTGCTCTCATGGTGCTAAGGTGGGGGAGACCAACGACAGTTACACCTAGCGCCACAACAGAGGCCAGCTTATGGAAAGAGAAACGGAACACCGGAGCAGGGAGCGGGCAGTGAGGATCTCGGCCGGTGCGATCGAGCTCGAAGGGAACCTGGGCGTAGTCGAGGGCGCAGAAGGCCTGGTGCTCTTCGCACACGGCTCCGGCTCGGGCCGAAGCAGCCCCAGAAATCTCTACGTCGCCAGAGTACTACGTCAAGCTGGCCTGTCTACACTCCTGATCGATCTCCTCACAGCGGAGGAGGAAGCGGTGGATCTCCGCACTCGCCGGCTGCGCTTCGACATCGGCCTGCTCGCCGAGAGGTTAGTCGGAGCCACCGACTGGCAAAGGGATGACCCCGACACCCAGAACTTGAGGATTGGCTATTTCGGGGCGAGCACTGGCGCAGGGGCTGCCCTCGTCGCCGCAGCCGAGCGCCCGGATGAGGTTGGCGCGGTAGTCTCACGCGGCGGACGTCCTGATCTCGCGGGGGAAGCCCTCTCGCGCGTGGAGTCCCCGACGCTCCTGATCGTCGGGGGAAGCGACGTGCCCGTAATCGGGATCAACGAAGAGGCTATGGGGCGTATGCACGTCGAGAAGCGGCTGGAGATCGTAGCCGGAGCGACTCATCTCTTCGAGGAGTCGGGAGCGCTCAAGGAGGTGTCGCGTCTCGCCGCCACTTGGTTCAGGCGCTACCTGGCCCCCAGAGGGTAGGGCTTGCGAGTACTCTGGAGAGTGTGTTGCTGATTAGCGTAGGCACAGCCTCACTCTAGCGGTACTGGCCCGTTTGCGCGGGCAAAAGTCGAGTCAACAGTAGCGCAACAGTAGGGACAGAACCAGATGGTACCTAACGGTACTCTACGGACACAAATCCGCATACCTACACGGATTTGCCGCATACCTAAAGGCCTCGGCAAATGACGTAAAATCATGGTGTCCCCGGTTCGAATCCGGGTCCCGCCACTTATAAAAGTCCTGCAAATCGCAGAAAAATATAGAGATTCGACGGATCGGCCGAGACCCCTTTTCTAAGGCGTGTCAACAGCCGGATCGAGAAAGGTTACTCCTAGGGCGACTGTCGCGGAGTCTTGCGTGCCAATCATCCCTGTGACGGGGACTCACAGCAGTCCCTAACATTATCTTGGATCGCCACCGGCATTCCGAGACCATTCGCAAAAACCCGAATCAATTCCGTTTGGATGATCATGCCTTTAAGTTGTTGGAAGTGAGAAGGAGCAGATGATGTTTGAGCAGGATGGAAGGCGGCAGTGGGTCTCCGGCACACCGCAAGAGGCAACGAAGGAGAATGTCAGCGCGATTGGACAACCCAGAGACAATCTGGGCGCTCGCCGTCAAGCGCGATGGGATCAAGGGCCTCAAGTGAGCGACGGGGCCAAGCTTCCTATGTCACGGGGAACCTCAAATTCGTGTGCCAGCGCCGATCGTCTTCGCGCCCGCGAGACAGCACGCGTCTTGAGGAAGCTGGACCTCTCCCGGGAGCAGGCCGAGGCGGTCGAGCGCCTCAGCCGCTCGCTCGTCGACGAGCTGGTCCGCGGTCCCATAGCGAAGATCACCGCGATTAGCAAAAGAGCGGGCGAATCAGCAGTCGGTAGGGAAGCATGACATGATCGAAGAGACCGTCGTAAGAAGTTCGACGCTGGGGGGATCGACTGGTCGACCGACACGGGGGCTTGCGAGTTTGCTCCCGCTCGGCAGGACGCCGTCCGTCATGATCATCCTGGACCCTACCGGCTTGGCGCTGGTAGCCCGCAAGTAGAAAGGGAGAGATGACAGTCACGGAGTACGGCTACACAACCGAAGAAGTATGGGATCTATCCAGAGGCGAGATGGAGCAGTGTCTCGACAAGATGGCAATTTTCGCCGGATAACCGGCAGATCCCCGACGCCAGGGCGCTGCGGAACTTCAGCGACAGAGACAGGAAGACCGCTGACGGGCGCGTCAACTCGTGACTTCCGAAGATCTTGTGCGCTTCGCGGCTGTATCCGCCCGTTATGGTCGCTGGAACACCACCCCGAAGCGAACAGGAGGAGACCAAGCGAGGGTTTGTGCTATTACTGAGGATGGAGTAGATACTTTGACCGGATGGAGGAAATGATGCTAAGGGTGATACACCGTTCTGCATGGGTATTGGTTACCATCGGGGCCCTGCTCATGTTCTTGCTGGCTGCCCGATACTTCTTCTTGGATCTCCATGCCGCAGCCGCCGATCCAGACCAGAATATTCTCAGGGAGCTCTACCTCCAGAGGCCCATGGGACTCTACATTCACGCCTTTGCCATCATGTTCGCGCTGATTATAGGTCCCGTTCAGTTCTATCTTAGGCGCCTCACTCCTGAGGCACGACGCGCCAAGTACCTACCCCTGCATCGGTGGCTGGGTCGCATATATGTAACGGGGGCTCTCATCGGGGGAGTGGCGGGGCTATACTTGGCTCTCTACGCCTATGGTGGTTTCGTCTCGTCCCTTGGGTTCGGGCTGTTGGCTGTCCTTTTGCTCAGCTGCACCTCGATTGCCTACCAACGCATCCGGACCGGGAACGAGTTCTCCCATAAGGAGTGGATGACGCGCAGCTACGCTTTGATCTTTGCTGCAGTCATGCTCCGAGTGCAGCTGGTGATATTTCAGGCAGCATTGGGGGTAGAAGAGATGGCAGCATACCAGGCTACCGCCTGGTCCAGCTGGGTACCCAACTTGATCGTAGCTGAGATCATCAACATAAGACGCAGGCAGAGCGAGGCACCCGTGAGCGTGTAGGTAAGGGAGAGAGAGGGAGCCTTCTGCATAGGGCAGGTCCATGTTCCAACTCGATGCAATACCCAATTGACAAAACAATCAGAGCTCTGCTTCCACGCTGTTCTAAGCGATGGTGCCCGAGAAGTACGCCTTCGAGCGGGCGATAGACACGCGATAGGTAAGGAGGATCAAGTCGCTGCTAGAGGGCAAGAACGCCACAAGCAAGAAGGTGATGATCGTGGTCGGGGTGTTGATGATGAGTTGGTAGGTGTCGAAGTTACCAACCAGGAAGTAGGTTGGTGCCCACAGCACGACCAACAGCACACAAAAGGTGAAGAAAGGGGCCCTGCTTACGAAGTTGGCGCACCGACCGGCGAACCGATCGAAGAACGTCTGCGTGCTCTGCTCCCGGGTCTGCGCAACGCGGCTACCTTCGCTCACGATCAGCACTCCTTCATCGTTGGAGTCTCTCTGGGAAGGTATATGTCCAAGTTGTCTACTTTACGAACAGCGCGGCCTCCTGCGAGCCCACAAACAAAGGGGATCTATTCATCCGAGTGCGTGGAAGATGTTCTCCGCAGGTCGCACCCGCAGTCTTTAGGTGGCATCATGGCTTTGTCGATACCGCAACACTGAGGGAGGAAAGGAGCAGATGAAGATGCGACAAGCGACACGTGCGAAGCGCTTCCGCTCCGGGGCGCAGGTGGCTTTCAAGCGGCTCTCGATCGGAGCTGTGGCAGTAGGAGCGACGGCTATCGGCGCCTTAGCAATAGGCGCCTTAGCGATCCGTGCACTCGCTGTGAAGCGCGGAAGGATCGAGCACCTCAACATAGAGGAGCTAGAGGTCGGACGGTTGCACGTAAGGGAGCTGGTGGTCGACCAAGAGCAAACTCCATCCCAAAGCGCAGCGGCGCAGCCCTCGTGAACATCGAAGAGCACCCAACGGCTTCCTCCCTTGCACACGTAGTAGAGAAGAAAGGAGAGAGATGAGTCCACAGTCCCGCCTGGTAGCAGGCATCGTACTGATCATCGTCCCCACGGTAGAGATCGGCGGGGCGAGTATCCTCTCTTTGCTCATAACCGATCCCGCCTACGCTCAGAACGACCTCAGGCAGGACCTCTGGCGAGCCGGTCATGCCCACGCGGGCGTGTGGCTCGTGCTCTCCCTGGTGGCTCTACGCTACGTGGACGAGGCCACCCTCTCTGAGGGGATGAGGTGGGTAGTGCGCCTCGCCTTCCCCGCGGCAGCGGTCCTGATGGCGCTAGGCTTCTTCCTGTCGGTTCTCTCTCCCGAGGCGACGGAGCCCAACGCTATGATCTACCTCGCCTACGTAGCCGGGCTTTTGCTGGCGGTGGGGCTTCTGGGGCTGGGGGTTGGTCTCATCCGGGGGCGTAGGACGGCGAGCGAGCCCGCTTGACCATCCATAGTGCGGTCTCATAGGGCTTGAGTGCCAGCGTTTGGGGTTCCGGCCCTTCTCCTGGCTGTTATTCACCTGAGTGCGTGGAAGTAAGATTCTCCGAAGTTGGACTTCCGCTTTACGGAGTTCTCATAAGTTCGCGTGGCGGGACTTCTGTT
>DASSCV010000351.1:0-2462 GCA_035697505.1 Rubrobacter sp. | reverse complement strand
TCTCCCCGTCAGCTTGCCTTCCGCCTCGGCCATAAAGGCGGCGCCAGACTCGTGGCGCGTCGAGACGAGGGAGAGGTCGGGGTGCTCCTCGGCGGCGTCCAGGATCTCCAGGAAGCTCTCGCCGGGCACGGTGTACAGGCGTCTCACCCCGGCCCGCGCCATAACCTCGGCCGCGATGTATCCTGCCGCTTTCATACCGCTATCCGCCATCCGTCCTCCGAACGATCCTGGCCCATCGGGACCACGTCTCCGACAACCCGTAATCCTACACCCTCGCTTTCCGAAGAGGTCGCGGAAGGTGTACTCAGGACATATAGTGTGTCTGACTAGGAAAGAAGGAGGAACTCTGGGCCGCGCGGATGTTGTGGTGGTTGGATGCGGTGTAATCGGGCTGACGGCTGCCATCTGTCTGCGGGAGGCTGGGCTTGACGCCGGGATCGTGGCTGCCAGGTTGCCTCACGACACAACGTCGAGCGTCGCGGCCGCAATCTGGTACCCGTACAAAGCCTATCCTGAAGACAACGTGCTCTCCTGGGGCTGCAGGACCTTCGAAATCTTCGAGGAGCTCTCAGATACTCCCGAGAGCGGCATCCTCATGCGAGAGGGTGTGGAGATCTGGCGCCAACCGGTTCCTGACCCGTCGTGGGCCGGTGCCGTGCCCCACTTCCGTCGATGTGGCGATGACGAACTACCGCCCGGCTACAGGGACGGCCACGCTTTCGTAGCCCCCGTAGTCGAGATGCCCATCTATCTCGAGTACTTGATGGACCGCTTCAGTGCCGCCGGAGGAAGCGTGCAGAGGCGCACCCTCTCCTCGCTCGCCGAGGTAGATGCGCGCGTGGTCGTCAACTGCGTGGGACTCGGAGCCAGGGATCTGGTAGACGACGCTTCAATGGAACCCATCAGGGGCCAGATCGTGCGCGTGAGTAACCCCGGCCTGAAGCGTTTCGTGCTGGACGAAGATAATCCCGAGGGCGTCACGTATATCGTTCCCCGCTCGGTCGACTGCATCCTTGGCGGTACGGCCGAGGAGGGCGAGTGGAACCTCGAACCTGACCCGGAGACCGCAGCCGGTATCCTACGCCGCTGCACGCGGCTGGAGCCGAGCCTGAGGGGCGTCGAGGTGCTGGAACACAAAGCAGGACTCAGGCCGGGTCGGCCCGAAATACGTCTGGAACGAGAGGACGGGCCAATCCCGCGCATCCACAATTACGGCCACGGGGGATCAGGCATCACCCTCTCCTGGGGCTGCGCCGAAGAGACGCTGCGGCTCGTGCAAGAAGCCCTCGGCGCTTAGAGGCTTCTGTTCAGCTCCGGGAAGCGTGACTCTCGCGACGATGGGCTTCCTTGCGCCAGATTCAATGGTCCGGTTAATTACGAGCGTGCAAAGAACGCGCCGCGCTCCCGGGCGGTACGTTTGGAGCCATTGTCGTTGCTATTACAGGTTGGTGAGGTTGCCTACTGGACCACCCGAGCTGTTGAGCCGTTCGCACTCCTCGCAGAGCGGCTTGCCGCCTGTCCCCTGTACTATGTTCTCGGGCGCGATGCTGTTGCCGGTCTGGCAATTGCGATTGTTGTGGTAGACCTCCGAGTTGACCGAGTGCCATGGACCCTCGCCCCTCAAGGCACCGGTAGTCTCCCTGAGGCGGTCCGTTGCCGAACCCACGATCCCCTTGTCTTTGTCGGCGGCCATGTGTTACTCCTCACTTGGCTTGCGATTGCATGATGTGTAACCAAATAGCACGGAGGCCAAACATCCTGGTTGTGTTCGGACAGGCACGCAAGGCTCTCCCCAGAGCGGTGTTGGTTTGGCAGAAAGCCCGACGGGTAGAATGAGCTTTGAGGTTTTGTAGAAAGCGAAATGGGAGGAAGAATATGGGCGTTGGCAATCTGGGCGATTCTTTGAGCGATCTGGACCTGGGACAAATCACACAGTACCTGCCGAACCTGGATTTCCCGGCCAGCAAGGATGATGTCTTATCGGAAGCCCAGAATAACAATGCGCCGCAAGAGGTTATCGACCAGATAAAGAACTCCAGCACCGACACCTTCAACAACACCCAAGAAGTACTGGAGACGGTGCGAGGGAACAGGTAGAGTACAAGCGAGAATCTCTACCTCTTACCTGGACCCGGGGCTTCCCCGGGTCCAGGTCTCTTCTTGAATAGGCCTACAGGAGCGCCGCTCAAAGTGGCATCAGGATTTGTCTGCAAGCAGAGCTGAGGACAGAGTACGGATGTGTGCCACCTTGATGGTCCATAGGGAAGAGCGAGGGTCCTCAGCTGTGCCAGAAGAAGCGTTTTGAGTCGTGGGTCCCGCAAGAGAATCTCGCATCCGAGCACAGCGTCTATCCTACTTCGACAGGCCATTCACACACTACTGCGGCGCGAGACAACCAAGGCGGCGCCGATGATAAGCGCGCCGCCAACTACCGTACCAGGGCCCCACGCCTCCCCAAGGAC
>DASSCV010000350.1:0-12766 GCA_035697505.1 Rubrobacter sp. | reverse complement strand
CGGGCGTGTTATCGGGTACGTGACCCAGGTTGCCATAGCCCGTTTGCTCGGCGCGCAGTTCTACGGTTTCTATACCGCGGGTGTCGCGCTGATCAACGGTCTACAGATCCTCTCCCGGTTCGGCATGGAGAACGGTGTGGTACGCTACGTCGCCCATTACAGAGAGCACCAGGATGCCTCGCGGGTACGAGGCACCATTGTGATGGCCCTTCTCTTCCCCATAGCGTTGAGCGTCGTTCTCTCCGCTGTTTTGTTCTTCGGGGCCGGCTTTCTCGCCGACTCCGGCTGGCTGAAAGAAAACGGGGCCACGATGGTAGGAGTGTTGCGCGGGTTCGCGTTCGTGCTGCCATTCTTCGTGTTCATGAGCATGACCGCGTGGGCCACCCAGGGTTTCCAGACCGTGACCTATGCGGCCTATATCCAGCAACTCATACGTCCGGGGCTGTTCCTGGTCTTCGTCGGTGTTTGTTACGTGCTAGGGGCCAAGATCTTTGGTGTAATAGCCGCCTACGCGCTCGCGATGTTCCTCGCCGGGCTCGTTGGACTCTACTACCTCAGGAAGCTCTTTCCCGATCTCTTCGACCGCCGGGCGCAGACCACCTTCGAGACCAAGGCTCTCTTCGGCGTCTCTATCCCGATGAGCATTACGCAGGGCGCCCAGTACCTCAACAACTTCTCCGCCATCCTGATCCTGGGCGTCTTCGCCGCCGGGGCCCCTGTTGGCATCTTCAACGCCGCCGCGCGAACGGCCACTTTCTTGACTGCAGTTCGTTTTGCCTTCAGCGGCATCTTTTCCCCGATCATCTCAGGCCTCCACGCGAGGCAGGACACGGAGGAGATGGGCAGACTCTACAAGGACGTGTCGCGCTGGATCTTCACCGGCGCGTTCGCGCTTTTCCTGGTGATCGTGGTCTTCGGCCCTGAGGTGATGGGGATTTTCGGGGAGGCGTTCGGGGCTGGCGTAACGGCCCTTGTCATCGTCGCCATCGCGCAGCTCTACAGCTCTTCCGTCGGACCCGCGCCGCGGATGCTCGCCATGACTGACAACCAGAACTTCGCCATGATCGCAACCTCCGTCGCCGCCATCACGGGCGTGATCGTAAGCTTCATCCTCATACCGCGCTTCGAGGTTCTTGGAGCCGCTATCGGGATGGCTACCGCGATTATCGTGGAGAATACGGGGACGATGTCCGCCGTGAAGTGGCGGCTCGGGTACTGGCCGGTCAACGTCATGTGGCTGAAGCCTCTGACAGCGGGCGCCATCTCCGGAACCGTGACGTACTTATTGAAGGTCACGTTGCCGCTCGATGCTATGTTCGGGTTCCTGCCGGTACCGGTATCCGTTCCCACGATAATGCTGCTCGGCGGCTTCCTCGGCGTGCTGTTCTTCGGACTCCTATGGTTGTTCGGCTTCTCCGAGACGGACAAGGAGTTCCTCGGCACTTTCTGGAACGTGGCGCAGCGAGCCATTCCGAAACGGTTCCGAAAGGGGAATCAAGGGTGAAGGTCGGCGCGGCAAGGCCGGTCAAGGTGCTCTACGTCGCCGGTCTCGGGCGGAGCGGTAGCACGATACTGGCCAACACCCTGGGACAGGTCGATGGCTTTTTCTCCGGGGGTGAGTTGAACTTTATCTGGAAGCACGCCCTGATCGAAAACAGGCTCTGCGGCTGTGGCAAGCCGTCTCGGGAATGCGAGTTCTGGGGCCCGGTCTTCGACGGAGAGTTCGGCGGCCAGAGCGAAGAGCTGGCCCGCGAGATGATGCGACTGCAGTACTCCGGCGCCCGTACCCGCCACATTCCCATGATGCTGACGGAGACCGGGAGGCAGAAGATCAGGGACCGTCTCGGCAAGTACCTGGACAACACGGGCAGGTTGTACCGGGCGATCCAGTCGGTCTCGAACAGCCGCGTGGTCGTCGACACCTCCAAGGAGCCAGCCTACGGTTACGCGATCGGCATGGTGCCCGGCGTGGACCTTCGGGTTTTGCACCTGATCCGAGACCCTAGGGCCGCGGCCTATTCCTGGTCGAAGAAGAAGCGCCAGCCCGATAGCGCCGAGCGCGAGTTCATGCACCAGAAAACCCCGGCCCAGAGCGCGGTCCTCTGGGACGCGTGGAATGCCGCCATCGAGGCCCTCTGGCGCCAGATGCCCGCCAGATACCTTCGCTTGCGCTACGAGGATTTTGTCACCGACCCTCGTCGCAGCTTCGAGGAGATCCTGGAGCTCGCGGGTGAGGAAGACGCGGCGTTGCCGCTGGTGGGGGAGCGCAACGTCAGGCTAGGTATAAGCCACACCGTCTCCGGCAACCCCAACCGCTTCGACACGGGCACCGTCGAGCTACGCCAGGACCGTGCGTGGCAGAAACAGATGAAACCCCGTGACAGGGCTCTCGTTACAGCGCTGACCTTACCGCTGCTGACACGCTACCATTACTCCTTGAGGTAGCCGGCGCAACCCACCGGCGCCTCGAAGCTTTCTACGCCTTCGGCTTCTTGCCGATGCTGACCATCTCGGGCTGAATGCCCTCTGCGGGTCCGTCGCCGAGCTCCTCGTCGCGGTACTGGTAGACGCCGCGGCAGGTGTGGCCGCCTGTAGTCCGCTTTTCGGTGTAGGAGAGCTTGACGTTGGGGTTTATGGCCTGGACCATCGCCTTCTCGTAGGTAGAGAAAGCGGCGCAGGGCTTCACGTCCCAGCCTGGGACGCCTTCGTTGCCCATCCCGCCGAACCACGGGCAGCGGTCAGCGTTTATGACGTAGGTTCCGTCGCCCTGTTCGGTCAGTGTGATCTCGATGTCGAAAAAGCGGTTGGCCAGCATGACGACATCGACGGCGTCCTTCATCGTCTTGACGCCGAGTTGCTCGCGCAGATCGCTACCCTGCTTCTCGCCAATGCGGCTCATGGCGAGCTTGCCTACCTTCTGGCCGTCGTAACCCAGGTCGTCGGCGGCCCGGATCATCTCGTCCAGGATGACGCCCGTCCCCGCCGACGCGGCCTTCCACTTGTACCACGTCGGCCCAGGCAGCCCGAGCTTCATCGCCCATCGCGCCAGGAACAGTGGGAGCTTCGGAAGACCGTAGACCTTCAGCCACTTCATAATGGGTAAACCCTTCGTTCGCTTACGTCGGCGCAAGTCCCATTATACTCTGACCTCCGAGCGTGGAGTACCGAAGGAGCGTCCGTGAGCCGTGCGTAGGGTCGAACCGCTTATAAACCTTGCTCTCCTGCTCCCGCGGCGTCCCCGGGAGTTTCGTGACAGGGTGGCAGGTTATGCTGACCTGGGCCTGGAACGAATCTGGAGAAGCGCACCGGCCTACGAGACCGCGAGGTGGCAAGGTATGCTCAGGGACATCGAGGAGCACCTGGGCCGCGTAACCGAGATCCTCGACGAGCCTTCCCTCAAAGAGGTCGAAGAGGACACGCGCCGGCTCCTGGAGGACATCCGTGGTTGGGATCCTTTCAGCCCGCGTTGGGCAGCGGACTCCAGGTTCGCCCGACTTGGCTACCTTTTGTGCCGTCTGATCTCGCCTTCCGTTGTGCTTGAGACCGGCGTGGCCTACGGCGTGAGCTCGGTCTTTATCCTGAAGGCCCTCGAGGTGAACGGCCGCGGCATACTCCACAGCGTAGACCTGCCTCCCCTGAGGAGCGAATATGAGAGGTTCTGGGGCATAGCCGTACCAGAAGCGCTCAAAGATCGCTGGAGGCTGCACCGGGGGTCCAGCGCCAGGGTTCTGCCCCGGCTCCTCGAGGAGATCCGCACGATAGACCTCTTCGTACATGACAGCCTTCACACCCGCGGGAACATGCGCCGTGAGTTCGATACCGTATGGCCCCGTCTTCGGGATGGAGCCGTCCTCCTGGCCGACGACGTCGAGAGGAACGGCGCGTTCAGCGAACTGCGGCAGAAAAGTCCAGCACTCTGGCGCGTGGTCCAGGACAGGGAGGAGTCACCGCTCCACGGCAGGGCCGCGCCCGTGGTGTTCGGGATCGCGATCAAATAGCACTTCAGCACGCGCCCTACCGGGCGCTTTTCAGCACTTCAGCTAGACACTGTTGGCATGCCTAAGTTTTTGCTGAAAGCAAGGGCCGATGGCCCGAAGCGTGCTGACCGGCTAATACCCCGGTCTCCCCATCCTCTTGTATGTGATCTGCTTTCCGGCTTCGACGCCGGGTTGGTCGAAGGCGTTGACGCCGTAGAGGGCTCCGGCGATGGCGGTCTGCACTTCGAGTGCCTGTAGCAGGTAGCCGAGGTTCTCTTCGTTTGGCTCGCCTAGTCTTATCGTGCAGTTGGGGCGTCCGGCTTCGGTTAGGGCCCGCCTGGTGGCGTCGCACTCGACGTTCAGGAGCTCTGCCATGGTGTGTCCTCCGAGGTATCCGACGCCTTCGAGGTCTTCGTAGGCTCTTGGTATCTGCAGGTCGCGCGGGTGGTTCTCGACCTCGGCGATCTCGATCACTTTGTCCTGCGGACCCTGCATGTAGAGCTGGACCTGCGAGTGCTGGTCTGTGGTGCCGACCGCCCCGTGTGGCGTCGAGGCTTTGCCGTCTTTGCCCAGGGATTCGGCCCAGAGCTGGACGAACCAGGCTGCGAGCCGCTCCAGGGCGTCGGCGTAGGTCATCAAGACCCTGACGTTGCGCCCCCTCGCGGTATCCATGAGGTAATGCATGGCAGCCCCAACCACCGCAGGGTGCTCGGCGCCTCTCTCGTTCACCTCGTCAACACACTGCGCAGCACCGGCGAGTAGCGCGTCTACGTCGAGCCCGGTCACGGCGGCTGGCAACAGCCCTACCGGTGTGAGGACCGAGAACCGGCCGCCCACGTCGGGCGGGATGGGGAGCACTCTGAGGTCTTCCCGCACGGCTATCTGCTTCAGGAACCCTTTCTCCGGGTCCGTCGTGGCGATCGTGCGTTCCTGGAATCCGAAGTCTCCCGAAGAGTCCAGGAGGAATCCCCGGATCACGAGGAAGGTCGCCATCGTCTCCGCCGTCGACCCTGACTTGGTAACGACGTTGACCCAGGTTCCTTCGGGATCAGCGACGTCGAGGATCGCTGAGAGCGTCGTCGGATCGGTGTTCTCCGCGAAGTGCAGCCGCGGGCCTCGCCTGGCCTCGCCCGAGAGCGTGTTGTAGTAAGGATGGTTCAGCGCTTTGTGCAGGACCATCGGACCCAAAGCAGAGCCCCCGATGCCGGCGTGGATAAAGTCCGTCGCCCCTGAGGTCCTGATCTCTTCTGCCACTCGCGCGGAAGCCTCAGCGTACTCGCCGGTCTTCGGCAGCCGCATAAAGCCGGGCGGGTCCCCGAGAAGCCCGTCCGCTGCCTCACGCAAACGGGGTCCTAGCTCATCCAGCTCCTCACTCTGCAGACCGCCCTCCACCTCGATGAGGTTCTGGTAGTCGAAGGTGACCTCGGCCATGCCCGGGCTCCTCTCTGTCGCGGTCTTTCTTACGGAGATAGTTTAGAACAGGGTATAATCCCGGGCCATCGTGAACCCATCCGCAGCACGTGCCCCAGAAGTAACAGCCCGCTTGAAGGGCGAGTACCCGGAGGCGCGCACCGAGCTCGACTGGTCCAACCCCTTGGAACTCCTGGTCGCGACCATCCTCTCCGCCCAGACCACCGACGTGCAGGTAAACCGGGTGACCGAGAGCCTGTTCTCGAAGTACCGTACGGCTGAGGACTACGCTGATTCTAACCCCGACGAGCTCGAAGAGGACATCCGCCCGACCGGCTTCTACCGCAACAAAGCCCGCTCCTTGCGGGGCATGGCCAGGGCCCTCGTAGAGGAGCACGGGGGAGAGGTCCCCCGCACGATGTCCGAACTCGTAGCCCTCCCCGGCGTCGGCCGCAAGACGGCCAACGTGGTCCTCGGCAACGCTTTCGACTCGAACGAGGGCATCGTTGTCGACACCCACGTCCGCCGTGTCTCGGGCAGGCTCGGACTCACCGAGAGTAGTGATCCCGTGAAGGTCGAGCAGGAGCTCATGAGATTAGTACCGGAAAGGGACTGGACTATCTTCTCCCACCTCCTGATCTTGCACGGGCGCCGAACGTGCAAGGCCCGCAAGCCAGACTGCCCGAACTGCATTCTAAACGATATCTGCCCGTCGGCTCGGTAGTACAATACATCGAGTTCTGGCCGAAAGCGGCGCCGAGCGGTTGGAATGGGCGAGAGTCAAGGGAGGGAGATCAAGTCCCACAAATATAACCGCCACGTCAAAAACAGCGCAGGTGGAGTGAGGATCGTAAGCTTCCTTCTGCCCATGCAGAGTCCGTGGCTTAACGCCATCGAGCCCAATTGGGTCATGGCAAGCGCAAAGTGGTCGAGCCCGAGGGTTGGCTTGGTGCTTACGAGCTTGCCGACAAGGTGTGCCGGGTCTTCGATTGTCCGCATTAGGAGCATCTATTCATTCCCCAAGAGGTCGCTTGATCATGCATTAGGGCCTTGACGCCTCCGCTATCATGGGGCTTCGAGAGGTGGAGGGGAACGGTAGGAGGGTCATGAACGTGGAAGCGGCGATGGTCGCCAGGGTGGTGGGGGGTGCGCTGCTCATCGCCATTATCGCGGCCATTATTGTTACCCTTGTTAGCCTTGCAATGTTCCTCCGAGAGCCGATATATAAACCAACCGCCCGGGTGTGGGTGGAAAGAGAGCTAAGGATTGGGCCACCCGCTCCAGGGCCTGACACGAGACTAACCGAAACTACCCCGGCGATGGTCCGCCTGGCAACCAGTCGCCCCGTGGCCAAAGAAGCCAACCGAAGCCTCGGGCTGCAAGCGGATTCCACTGATCTAATGGACAACTTGGAAATACGTCGGGTCCGGGGCACAACTTTCATAGACCTAACCTACCGAGGCACCGACCGAAAGAAGGCCACCCAGACGGTCAACGCCTTGGCCAGGGTTGCGTCCGAACGCCTCTCCGAGGCGGTCGGCAAAAACCTCGCGGCCGTCGTCTGGGAGGAGGCCCAAGTGCCCCCGGCCGTGCCGGAGCCCAAACCCTTGAGAAACGGGCTGCTTACGCTGGTGGGGGTGTGGGCGCTGTACGCGGGGTTCACCCTTGCCATGCTCGTCGTCTTGAGGCGGTAAAGGCAATCGGAGGGGACCTAGAGCCCTAAGCTTAGGACATCGGGGTTGGGCTATCGGTTATCCGCGCAGCGGCGGCACGGCACCACTTCCAAGCGCTCGACTTCCTCGCCCACAGCTCCGTCAAATACTGTGTAGGTCAGGAAGACCAGCCCGTCCGTGCAGGCGCGGGGGTGGTGGTCCTCACTGGCTTCCCTTGGACGGAATACGCTAGACTCTTTGCTGTCCACGCTAGCGTGCCAACCTTTCTGTGAGCCGGGTCCCTGGGTGTGTCCGCCCATCTCTTTATCCGACACACATATTCTACCTATATATTACACATTTATAACCCTTTGATAGTACACTTTCAGGAAGAGGTCATGAGGGCTAAATGGATCGGAGATGGCTACAATGCAAGCCGTGGTCTATATCGGAGACAAGCTCAAAGCTTTACGGATTGAGCAGGCGCTTACCCAAGGGGAGCTCGCTGAGAAAGCGGGCCTAGCGTTGAACACCGTGGCGAGGCTGGAGCGCAAGGAGACTGAGCCCCATATGCCTACCGCTCGCAAACTTGCCGCGGCACTCGGCGTGCACCCCCGCGAGCTTACGAAGGGGACCCGCGATGCCTAACACGAACGGCCACGGCCCGAAGAGGGTCATTCTTTACGCCCGCGTCTCCACAAACGAGCAAGCCCGCTCCGGCTACGAGAATGACAACATAGCGGGCGATTTTGTCGCTATGGAACGACATCGTCCATCTGCTAACCTGTAGCACGAAACATCTCGCGTACTTACGAGATCGGCGCGATATAGCGAATCATTACCCAGAAATGGCAGGCGCTTCCCGCCATGACGAAGAGGTGCCACAGCTCGTGGAAACCGAAGATTCCGGGCACCAGATTGGGACGTTTTAGACCGTAGATCAGGGCGCCGGCGCTGTAGACGAGGCCGCCGCCGAGGATCCAGGCTATCCCGCCTGAGGGTATCGCCCGGAAGATTGCGGAGGCGGCGATCACGGCGAGCCACCCCATAGCCAGGTAGATTCCCACGGAGAGCCAGCGTGGGACGTCCATCCACAGAAGTTTGAGCACGACGCCAACGTCCAGATCAGACCTAGCAATCCGGCCCGCCAGGCTCCATCCAACGCCAGCACGCAGATAGGGGTGTAAGTGCCCGCTATAAGGATGAAGATCGTCATGCGATCCAACCTCCTCAGCTTCGCTGTCGCGGGCGGAGAGACAGGCAGAAGATGGTAAAGGGCGCTCGTCCCGTACAACGCGACGAGGCTGAGTCCGAAGATGCCGATAGCCACGAGTTGGTCCACCCTGCCAGCCGCCTTCGTCAGCAGAACTATCAATGCGACCAGAGCAAGCAAACCCCCCACTAGATGGGTGAGCCCGCTGACCGGCTCTCGCAACCTCCTTCTCATCCCTCGCCTCATGTCGCTTCCAGCCGCTAACTACACACGAACATTGTGGATCACCCCGGCGATAGATGTTCTGCCCGGAGATCGTATAATCTACGCCACAGGATCGTATGAGGGGGCATGGCAGAGCGGACGAATGCGCTGGTCTTGAAAACCAGAGGCGGTAGAACGCCCGAAGGTTCGAATCCTTCTGCCCCCGCTTTCCGGCCCTTGGCTCGCGCCAGATGAGTGCCTCATCTCGATTCCGTTAAAAATTGTTAAAATAATGGAGACTTTTGCGTTTCGATTCTGTACACTGTGGGTACCTTCTCAACTGGAGAAGACAAGTGCAGGCCACTTGAGAGATAGAGTAGACAGAAGGAGGACTGGATGAAGAGGGCAATTTTTCTGGTTATGGTCGCTCTCCTGGCCATGCTGATCCTGGGGCCGACGGCAGTAGCTCAGACCGTGATGGAGGGTACCATGGTATCGCCCCCTCCGGGTCAAGTTCCGGAGAGCGGTGGTCCTGCCATCCTTCTGCCGGCAGCGGCGCTGCTCCTCGGGTCGGGCATCCTGACCTACGCGATTCTGCGGCGCAGGTAGTAACCAACTAGAGTTTTGTGGGCCGGCCCATTCGCGGGCCGGCCCTTCTGGAGCCGGGGGAGAGCCTGCACTTTCCTGGCTCTTCGCTTTGCATTCGTCGCGGAGCCGGCGGCATTTGTCACGCAGAGAGCATCGAGTAGTGCGCGATCGAAGTGGGTCGTGCTCGGGGCCAAGAATTAGGAGAGATTCGTGATGCGACGCAACTTCGGTTTGGTCGTGGTTGCAACCGCTCTTGTAGCGCTATTCCTTCTAGCTCTCGCCCTCGCCCGAGCACAGGGTCATGTGCCCGTGCTGGCCCTCGATTTCACGGAACACCTTTTCGGGATCGTACTCGCTGTGTTCGTCTTCGAGCGAATGCTCGCCTGGCGAGAAGGGCGCCAGTGGCTCGCGGCAAAGGATTGGCTGTATTTGATCCTGCTCGAGACGGTCGATGATCTCCTGAAAGGCTTGCTTCCTGCTACGGTTTCTCGAGAAGAGGTGGGAACCGAAGAGAAAATTCCCGTCTATGAGGTGACTGGAGAGCGGATTCATGTCGGCGAGACCGTTCGCTACAGTCCGCTCCGGCTCCTGGTCAGACCGGGGGAGAAGGATCTGCAGTCCCACATCTACTGGTACGCCACGGAAGTGGGACCGCTAAGATACGTGGAGTTGGCCAAAGAGGCTTTGTCCGACACTCGGGCACAGATCAGGGATACGTTCGGATCCTCGGCCAGGTTGATGGATGCCGACATCACGACTATGTTGATAAGTTTCGAACAAGCGGCCATGGCAGCCATAAGGCATTTGGACTCGGCTGCGAACATGAGAAACGAAAAGTTGGAAGATGCGTCGTATCCTGATGGCGAGGCATCGATGACACAGCGCACGAGAGAAGCCGATAATGAACTGGCCTTCGTTAGCAGCATCATTGTAGAGTCCGTCGTCGATTCGGCGATCAAGCCCAAGGCGTGGCTCGAGGATCAGAGGCACACCAGGGAGGGCCCATCATCACCCTTCCGGCGTCTCCTGGAGGCGAGCAGTCGGGCCGGTACGGGCCAGAGGAAGCGTACCTGAGACGTATCCCATTCTTTCCGCCGCTTCCAAGGGAGGGGGTGGCGGCGGGAAGGAAGGCACTATACTCCGGTGGGCGGCACCGTAGTGCAAGGTGCAGAACGACGCTAGGCTGGGGTGGTGGCTGGGTCGAGCAGGGAACGGGATTGGATCCTTGGCGGTGGAGGCCTCGGAGTCTTGGTGCTATACGGCCTCGTGTGGCGCGACAGTCTAGAACCGATGGAGTCGCTCAAATGGCTGTTCGGTGGGCTGATTCTGATAGGGAGCGTCGTCGCCGCTCTCTTGGTGGCCTTGCACTTGTGGAGCAGGCCTACGACCCCGACCGCCAGGGAACTCGCCTTACGCTTCGAGGCAGTTCGTTCCATGAGCGGAGCCCAGTTCGAGGTCTTCACGGCCGACCTCTTCAGGGCGCTGGGACATCAAACGACAATGCTCGGGGGAGCAGGGGATCAGGGCGTCGACGTTATCGTGAACCGTCGTGGCGAGCGTGTGGCCGTGCAGTGCAAGAATCACAGGAGGCCTGTGGGTAACAGACCCGTTCAGGAAGTCTTTGCTGGAGCCCGGCATCATCGGTGCGTAGAGGCCTGTGTCGTGGCCCCTGGAGGCTACACCAGTGGAGCTATAGCCCTGGCGAGGAGTACGGGCGTCTCGCTCTACGATGCCGACTCCGTACGCCAGTGGATAAGGCAAGTAGACAAGCTCGAGGAGGAGCGTGCGAGCCAGTCAGAGATCAGACACGAAAATATCCCTATCAAGAGAGAGATAGCAGAGGCCAGAAAGAGGGCTGTCTGGCATCCACATCCGGATGACCCACCGAAGAGTTAGAGCAATTCAGCACCTCTCCATCCGACCCGCGGGGGTATATCTCCACCGACGCAAGTACTGCCCAGGTTCTGCTGCGGGGTAGGGGCCACGCCCCATATCTTCGACGCCGATTATGCCATCCGTTGGGTGAGTATTGAACTCGGCGTACGCAAGCGCCTTGTCCGCCAGTCGAACGCTGGCGTAGTCCCAGGCGTACTGCGGTTCCTTCAGCGAACGTCTGCCCGCGACGATCCTGGCTCCCACAGGAGTGCGGCAGACCGCCGCCTCGCAGCCCATGTGAAGCTTCCTGCTGCTCACATAGCCGCGCTCGTCGACCTCCTCCAGGGTGAACCGTGCGGGGTCATCGCTGGTTTCAGGAGTAAGGTCCAGCCAATGTGCTGGCGGGTCCTCAGCCGGAGGGAATGCGTCGCCAGGATCCCGGGAAGCTTCCGATACCATCGCCCACATAAGCCACAGGACGATAGCTATCACCAGGCTCTCCAACGCGAGCATGAACCACGCGAACCAGATCATCTCGTGGGCCCGAGGGTGCTCATCTTGCCTACCGCCATCAATAGTCCGCCTTGCTTACTCTTCCCCACATTCGGATTCTATCCCCTCGCCGCGTTGCCGTGGCGAGAAACAAAATACTGTCGTAGCGATGAGGAGTTTTATCGAGTACGAGAGCCGTGGCGCCTTCGTTGACTGAACGACGCAGCGGTTGGTTCAGGCGAAAGGGCGGCGACGTCGATGTTATCGGAGCCGACTTCTTCGCGGAGCCAGGGTTGGTCGCGATACCTGAAGGCGCTGAAGGAAGTCATCCTTCAGATATCCCAGAGATTTCCTTCTTCAGGGAAGGTGGTCCTGACCGAGAGTCTGGAGACCTTGTAGCCGGTCTCTTCGACGGTGCGCTTGATCTCCTCTTGCTCAGCCTTCCCTCCTTCGAATGAGACGGCCACCACGTTCCCTGTCGGACTGGCCTCAACGCCGGAGACGTACTCCAGCTTCCTCAACACCTCTTCGATGTTTTCTAGAGCCACACCCTCTTTCTCCGCTGGCCTGGTTACGTAGACGTGTACATCTGCCACGGTTGATCCCTTCTCTCCATCAGTCTGGCCCAGTGCTACATTGACTTGTATGCCCCTGGTATACCCGAAAAGGTCGCGAAACATCCGCCGCGAGGCTCGAGATGAGCCCCAATCTCCAGGAGGAGAGTCTCGTTGACCGGGAGACAGATTCTTGCGGCAACAACAGCGCTTCTCGTGCGAGGCTTCGCTATTTGCGTTATCCTATTTGCTTGTCCTTTACGCTTGTTCCTTTACACTTGTCCTTTGTACTTGGAGACCAAAGAAGGGGGGTGCCCAGTTAAGTGAGTAGGTTAGAGCGAACGCTCAACAGGCCGATTGTGGTGCTGGTCGTGGGGGTTGTCGCCGTGGCCCTCAACGTTTTGTTGTACTTCGGCTACTTCCTGCCTAGGACGACGCCGCTTGTCGAGCAGATATACTCTATTGGCACCTCCCTTCCTGAGGCGATTGGTAAGTCTGATTCCGAGACTGGGAGTACCTCTAACTCCGAGACTGGTAGTAAGACTGGTAGTAAGACTGGTAGTGAGTCAGATCCTGAGGGTAGTGGTACGCCTGATCTTGAGGCCAGTGGTACGTCGGCTTCTGAGGGATCTCTCGAGTCGGGTTCCGACTCACCTTCCGGCTCACCTCCTGAGTCTCCGCCGACTCAGCAGCAGTCGTCTGGGCCGCCTCAGTCACCTTCCGGTTCACTTCCTGAGCTTCCGCCTCCTCCTCAGGAGCAGCCCCCCACTCCTGCTCAGGTGCAGTATCAATAAGCCACGG
>DASSCV010000349.1:0-13329 GCA_035697505.1 Rubrobacter sp. | reverse complement strand
CTCTCGACAAAGTAGCGCACCTGCTCCACATAAGCCCGGACGTAGGTTTCGATCAGGGACGCGATGTCAGCATCCGAGATGGCCTTCATCCAGGCTAGGAGGGCCACGCTGGCGACCATCCGCTTGATGTCCCAGGTGAAGTTGCCCAGGTAGGCCTCGTCGAAGTCGTTGACGTCGAAGACGAACACCCCGTCGCCGTCCATGTAGGTGCCGAAGTTCTCCGCGTGCAGGTCGCCCTGGATCCAGACGCGGCTGGTGCGCTCATCGGCCCAGCGATCCTTCTCACTCTCCATGTCCGCGTAGAACAGGCACGCGCTGCCACGATAGAAGGCGAAAGGCCCTGCGGCCATCTTCCTGAACTTCTGGCGAAATGCCTCGGGGTCAGCGTCCATGAGCTCGGAGAAAGTATCCACCAGCACGTCGACGATCTTCGTCTGGCGCTCATCGGAGGACTCGCGCTGCCGTCCCGGGTCCACAGTTCCGGCCATGAGGCTCCTTTCACCGTCCGTCGCCACCGTTTCATAGTCATTGGACCGCTCAACAGTAGCACGTCGTCGATCGGCACGTGCCGAAGATGTGGCAGCGGTTAATAAGGATTCGCTGTGGCGAGAGGGGGATGCGCTGAAATGCACAGACTGCTATGCTGCCTTACCAGGAATTCTACGTCCGTGGGGTGAGGGCCGAGGACCCTGAGTGAGCGCTCAAAGGGAGTGGGGAGCCTGTGGTTCAGCCGGATACCGTGAGGAAGTGGGATGTGTTCTGTTAGGGCCGGTGAACGGTTGCGTCCAGAGGATCTAGGCTTCGGCAGGCTCTTCGAGAGGATCCGAGACGCGGTGATCGTCGCGAACGCAAAAACGCAGCGCATAGTCCTCTGGAACGAAGCGGCCGCGAAAATGTTCGGCTACTCGGCCTCAGAAGCCCTCGAACTGCGCGTGGAAGAGCTGGTTCCCGAATCTCTCAAGGACGCCCACCGGGCAGGGATAACCCGCTACGCCAGGACGGGCCACGGCCGCTACATCGACTCCGACGCGCCGCTGGACCTTCCCGCGATGAGGAAGAACGGGCAGCAGATCAGGGTCGAGCTGTCCTTGAGCCCCGTACGCCCGGTGCATGACGCGGACGATGGCGAAGCCCAGTTCGTGCTCGCCATAATCCGTGACGTTACCCAGCGCAAGAGGGCCGAAGAAGCTGTCAGGCAACTCAACAAGGATCTCGAGAACCGGGTAGAGGAGCGCACCTCGCAGCTGGAAGCTACGATTGCCGAGCTAGAGAGCAACCAGCAGGAGCTGCGTCACAGCGAGGAGATCTTCCGCCTCCTGGTAGAGGGCGTCAGGGAGTACGCGATCTTCATGCTCGGTCCCGACGGACGCATCGTAAGCTGGAACGAAGGGGCCGAGCGCGTACAGGGCTACGAGGTGTCGGAGGCCGTTGGCGAACACTTCTCGGTCTTCTACACCGAGGAGGACGTCGATCGTAGCCTCCCTGGGGAAGAGCTACGCGTTGCGGCTATCGAGGGCCGCTTCGAGGAAGAGGGTTGGCGCGTCCGCAAGGACGGCACGCTCTTCCAGGCCGACGTCGTTATCACGGCCCTGAGAGACGAAGTGGGTAACCTCCGGGGCTTCTCCCAGGTAACTCGTGACATCACAGCCCGCAAGGAGGCCGAGGAGGCGTTGCGCAGTTCTCTCAGAAAAATGGCGGACTTGAAGGCCGCCCTGGACGAGTCCGCGGTGGTCGCGATCACCGACGAGAACGGCAAGATCACGTACGTGAACGACAAGTTCTGCGAGATCTCCAAGTACTACATGGAGGAGTTGGTGGGCCAGGATCACCGCGTTCTCAACTCCGGCTACCACACCAGGGAGTTCTTCGAAAACCTGTGGAATACCATCACTCGGGGTGACGTCTGGCGCGGCGAGATCAAGAACCAGGCACAGGACGGCAGTACGTATTGGGTCGAGACCACCATCGTGCCTTTCATGGACGAGGCAGGCAAGCCAGACCAATACTTCGCTATCTGCAACGACATCACCAGGTACAAAGAGGCTGATTAGACGCTTCTCTTGACCGGGACTTGCCAGAAAAGTACCATTGTTACCAGGCGACTGCTAACACAAGTCGGAAAATGAGGAGGTAGGATGGTGGCAATCCCGTCTGGACGAGCGAGCTTTGTCGGTAAACGCCTGAGACGAGTGCTCGGACGCTCACTGCGAGCGCAACAGTCATGAGCACACCATCGACTGAGCAGCGAAGTGTATTTCGGAGGAAGCCGGTCGAGGCTTTCGTCACGGAGACGCACCCCGACGAGGAGGGCGGCGAGCTCAGCCGTTCGATCGGCCTGTTCCAGCTGACCATGTTCGGGGTCGGGGCCACGATAGGCACCGGAATCTTCATCGTACTGACCGAGGCGGTACCCGAGGCTGGTCCTGCGGTCATCGTATCCTTCATTCTCGCCGGAATCACGGCCGCCCTGACCGCGGTGTGCTATGCGGAGCTCGCTTCGACCATTCCCGTCTCCGGCTCGTCGTACTCTTACACCTACGCCACGATGGGGGAGATCGTGGCGTTCGGTGTTGCTGCGTGCCTGCTCCTCGAGTACGGCGTTTCTTCCGCAGCCGTCTCTGTTGGATGGGCCCAGTACCTCGACGAGCTGTTCTCCAGCTTGTTCGGGTTCCGCATGCCGGAAATCATACTCGCGGCGCCGGGAGAAGGAGGGATCTTCAACCTGCCTGCCATCGTGCTCGTGACGCTGTGCGGTTTGCTGCTCATGCGCGGGGCTCGGGAATCCGCGACGGTGAACGCTGTGATGGTGATCATCAAGATCGCGGTGCTGATATTTTTCGTCATAATCGCATTCACGGCTTTCAGGGGTGAGAACTTCACGCCGTTCGCGCCCCTCGGGTTCGCTGGCATCGGTGTGGCCGCGTCCTCGATCTTCTTCACCTTTATCGGCCTCGATGCCGTCTCGACGGCGGGCGAGGAGGTACACAATCCAAGGCGAACGCTCCCTCTGGCGATTATCTTCGCGACCATCATAGTCACCACGGTCTACATTCTCGTTGCGGTCGCCGGGATCGGCGCGCAGCCGTACCAGGGGTTCGAGGGCCAGGAGGCTGGCCTCGCCGTGATCTTGCGCAACATCACAGGCTCTGCCTGGCCTGCCGCCGTGCTCTCGGCAGGCGCGGTCATCTCGATCTTTAGCGTGACGCTGGTGACGCTCTACGGACAGACGCGCATCCTCTTCGCCATGGGGCGCGACGGTATGCTCCCCGAGGTCTTCCACAGGATCAACCCTACCTCCCTCGTCCCCGTGCGCAACACCATAATCGTGTGCATCTTCGTCGGGGCGCTCGCTGGGTTCGTGCCGCTCGGGGTGCTCATAGACCTGACGAGCATGGGAACCCTGGTCGCCTTCACCGTGGTGTCGATCGGCGTGATTATCCTGCGCCGCACCCAACCTGACTTGCCCAGGGGATTCAGGGTCCCTGGCTATCCGGTCACGCCCATCCTCAGCGCTGCCTTCGCCCTCTACATCATCTCCCAGCTGCCCTATTCCACGTTCGCGTTATTCGCGGTGTGGCTCGGGGTCGCGGCCATAATCTACTTTACGTACAGCGCCAGACACTCGCGGCTGGCCAGGGGGGAGGCGGTCGCCACGGAGGAGCCAGAATGAACTACCTAGTCGGCCTGACCGCCGACCGCGGGGGAAGAGACGCGGTTGCCCTGGGCCGGATGCTGGTTCGCACCGGCGACGTAACCCTCATCGTGTGCATCGTCCTGCCTGAGGTATGGGGCCACCCTTCCCTGGCGCGCGTGGACGCGGAGTACGCCGCGTTCCTGAAGCAGTACGCCGAAGACACGATCGCCGAGGCGCGTGAGTTCGTCGGTGATGCGGTGCAGGCTGAGTACGTGTCCGCCTCAGCCCGCACCGCGACCGAAGGGCTCATCACCACCGCCAGGGAGAAGGACGCAGTCTTGATCGTCCTCGGCTCCGCGCGGCACGGACCCTTCGGCCGGTTCGCGATGGGCAGCGTTACAAACGAGATGCTCCACACGGCGCCGGTGCCAGTGGCTCTCACCCCGAGGGGGTACAGCCCGGCTTCCGATGCGCGGCTGCGGCGCGTCACTTGCGCGTTCGCCGGATCCACGCGCTCACGGACAGCCTTCGACGCCGCGGTACAACTGAGTAGGCGGCACGACGTGCCGCTACGGCTCATCACCCTCGTCGTCAGGGACAGGCAGATGTATCCGTCGCAAGTCGGCTACAGTGCGGAGCGCCTCGTCGCCGAGCAGTGGCGCGCCCAGGCGGAGGAGGCGCAGAAAAGTGCACTGGCCACGCTACCTGACGATGTAACGGTAGAGGCCGCCGTCGTCAGCGGTCGCAACTGGGAGGACGCACTCGACTCGCTCCCTTGGGAGGAAGGCGAAGTGCTCGTGGTCGGCTCGAGCCGGCTCGGACCTCTAAGGAGGGTCTTCCTCGGCTCGAGCTCGACGAAGATCATTCGTAGCTCGCCGGTACCTGTCGTCGTGATCCCCCGCGGCGCTGACGTGCACCTCGACGAGGACACGACTGTAGCCCGGAGCTCCGATCCGGAACGGTAACGTTCATAAAGTCCTTGCCTGCCCACACTTTACCTTCCATTCGCCTGCCAGCACCCTCGGTCTCTGATCCATTCCCGCCGTATGATGCTCGCAAGGGATCGAGAATGCCACCACGTAGCGTGAAAGGTATCAGTAGCGTTGCAGCTCTTGGAAGTTATTAACCGAAGCGCCTGGAATGGGTAATTCGAACCTGCCCATAGGCATCAACCGTGGAAACAAGTTTTGTTGATCTCCTAAACCCTTATGGCAGTGCCACCAGCCTTGTAAAGTTATCGTACACCGCCTACCATGTTTGGTAACTTTAGTAACTTGGTGGAGGAGGTATTGGAGTATGTTCACCATGCCAACAGATACGAATAAGGCGGCCATCATCTCAGTGCTCGTCCTGCTCATGGCCCTGGTGGCGGCTGTATTGATAAGATTACTCGACCTCACCCCTAACTTGGCTATGTGGGCCGTGTGGTCGTGCACTCCTAACGTGGCCGCCTTGATCATGCTGCTCGTGGTCACCAGGGATGGTAGAAGGAGCCGGGTATGAGTCAGCAGAAGGATACGCAAGAGAAACCTCAGGCAGACCCGCGGGCAGAAAGCCAGGCGGAGCCTCAGAGTGCTCCTACAGAGCCGAACGCCTCTGTCCCGAGCGCTGGCGTTGTGTGGGTGCGCATCTCCCCAAACCAGGTGATGCGCACGGTAGTCGTAGCCCTCTTGAGCGCGGCGGTGGTGCTGGGCGCTTTCTTCCTGATCTGGCAGGTGCGCACTTTTGTCGGTTGGTTCGTCATCTCCCTCTTTCTAGCGGCGGTGCTCAACCCGGTCGTCAACTGGCTTCAACGCCGCCACAGACTGATCAAGCGCCCCCTCGCCATAGTGCTCACCTACCTGGGGCTGGTAGTGGCGTTGCTCTTTATAGTGGGAATCCTATTGCCCGTGCTTATCGACCAGATCCAGGGCCTGATCAAGTTCGTTGCAGCCGTGGCGCAGGCTCCTGAGGGTCCGACAGAATACCTCAAGGGCCTCGCCAGGCAATACCAGCTCGGTTGGGTGTTCGAGAGGTTCAGCCACCAGATCGATGATATTCGCAGCCAGCTTGGGAAGTCAGCCAGTAACTTCCTTTTGTCCACCGGAGATGTGATCGTTAGCGCTGCCGGGTTCGTCGCCGCGCTGGTAACCGTCCTGACGCTCACCTTCTTCCTGATCTTGGGCGAAGAGCGTTATCTCAACGCTGGGGTAGTGCTCTTCCCCGAGCAACACCGGCCGCTCGTGCGAAGTGTCCTCAAGCAGTCGGCAGGGGCGGTCACCGGATACGTCGGCGGTAACCTTGCCATAAGCGCAATCTGCGGTGTCGTCACCTTCATCGTGCTGGTGATCCTCGGTATGCCCTATGCCGCCGCGCTGGCGTTACTGGTCGCAGTGCTAGACCTCATACCACTTGTCGGCGCAACACTGGGCGGGGCGTTGCTCGTCATCGTGGGCTTGTTCGTGGCACCTTGGAAGGCCGTGCTGCTGCTCATCTACATCGTAGTCTATCAGCAAGTTGAGGGTAGCATCCTCCAACCGATGGTTTACAGTCACGCTGTCCAGCTCAATGCGCTGGTGATCTTCATCGCCGTTCTGGTGGGCGGGTTACTGCTGGGCATTCCAGGCGCGTTGCTGGCCATTCCTGTGGTCGAGATCATCCGGATAGTCGTTACTGAAGTACTGGCCTACCGGCGTAAGAGACAGGAGGCGAACAAGCCCGCAGTCTCATCCCCGTCACAGCCCTATTCATGACCACCTGCCCATTATCATGAGGTGCTACTCGTATTCTCTCGGAAGAGATCGTCGACCAAGCTGCGCTACACGGCATGCTCGCCAAGGTGCGCGACCTGGGATTGCCGCTGGGCGCCGTGATACGGTAGCGGCCCAGACCAGTTAGGCCCGGGATTGACGACTAGGAGGGAGAGAAAGTGAGAGTACCATCTTCGAGGATTGTCCGGATGCTTAGGCTGGAAGGTGTTCTTGTGAGCAATGCAGATCGGATAGGGCGGTTCGAACTCCTGCTGGTCGCCGCGGTGGCTACGGCCATATTCGGAGGGGCTTGCCAATCGCAAGAGGCTGGAGAGATGCGGCACGAGTCACGCACGATCCAAGCACAGAACGCCAACTCTTTGCATGCGAAACTCCAGATGGGCGCAGGAGAGTTGAACCTAACTGGTGGCGCAGACCGCCTGATGGAGGGTGACTTCTCCTACAACGTCGCCGACTGGAAGCCGAAAGTGAACTACGAAGTAGGCGGCGACACGGGTGAACTGAGCGTCAAGCAAGGGAGCGGCGGAGGCGTTCGCCTCGGCGGCGACGCTCGCAACGAGTGGAATGTGCGCTTCAACGACGAGGTGCCTACCCACCTCCTTGTACAGATGGGCGCAGGGGAGAGTGATCTGGACCTGGATAGTCTTGAGTTGACGGGGCTGGTCCTCGAGATGGGGGCAGGGAAGACCACGGTGGACCTCACAGGTGATTACACCAGGGACTTCGATGCAAGCTTACGAGGCGGGGTTGGCGAGGCAACGGTGCTCTTACCCAGCGAGGTCGGCGCACGGGTGAGAGCCGAGGGCGGCCTTGGCAAGATCAACGCCGAGGGGCTTGATAAGGAGGGCGACTCGTACGTGAACGGCGCCTACGGCGACTCCGACGTCTCCCTGGATGTCGAAGTCCAGGGTGGGGTCGGCGAGATCAACCTGGAGGTAGTCTGACACCGTTTCTGTTCCCGCTACGTTCATAAAGCCTTAGTAAAGGAGGATTCACATGGTGGAGACACCGATACAGATTGCCTACCCCTCTGAGAGCAATCCGCACTTGAGGATAGCCCTCGGCGCTTGCCGATTTGTAGCCGGGGCAGGCGAGGGTAAGGAATGGGTCGCAGGAACCTACAGCGACCCGACCGATAGAAGACCCCTCAGGATCGTCGAAGAAGAGGCGTACGTTACGATCACGGAGGCGGAGCCGTCCTTCGAACGGATTCAGGCCGTCTTCGGAGGCGTACCCCGCTATGAACTCGAGTTCGGTAAGGATAGACCCTTCGCCCTGACGATCGAAACCGGCGCCAGCGACTTCGATCTGGACCTCGGAGGCGTACCCCTGAGCCGCTTGATGGTCAGGCAGGGTGCTGGCAAGTTCGAACTTGGCTTTCCACAACCCAATCCCGAGCCCATGGAACTGCTGGAGATCTCCAGCGGGGCCGCCGCAATAGAGCTGGAGAAGCTCGCCAACGCCAACTTCTCCGAGATGCGTCTCTCAGGAGGGGCGGCCAGCTACGAACTCGACTTCGGCGGTGTTCTCTCGCGGGACGCCGAGGTGAGCATAGAGACGGGGATCTCGGGGGTAGTAGTGTCCGTTCCCTCCTCCACCGCAGCGAGGGTGGATGCCGAAACTACCCTTGGCCGCGTGGATGTGGGCGACGGTTTCAGCAAAAGGGAGGGCTCCTTTTCCACCGAATCCGCCCTGAGCGGGGATGGCCCCGTCTTGAGAATACGCGCCGGTGTGAGGCTAGGGTCGCTTGAGCTAAGAACGACGTGAGCCCCCTCACCACAACGATTTGCGCCTCGGCTCCGAGTTCCTCGCCCGGGGGTATCGATGGCCGGGTTGGATCCGCCTCCGGTATACTTCTGGTCCAGTCATCGTCAGTGGCCGGAAAGACTGAAGTGGTAGAGCCTCCAGAGCCAGATCCGAGCAACCCACCGAACCGTGGCCCCCGCGGCGACGACAAGCCCGGGCATATGAACGGGCTTTCCCAGGAAGACGACCGGTGTTTGCGCCCGGTCGTAGAGAACTCCTCGGAGATGATGAAGGTCGTCGACCTCTGCGGGACTCTGCGGTCAAGGGCGTGGCGATCACCGTGAGTGACGTCACGAAGCGCAGAGAGTCCGAGGAGAGGCTTCGCAGCCAGTCCAGGGAACTGGCCCTGCTCCACCGGGTTCGCACGGCAGTAGCGCGTGAGCTGGAGGTGCCTGGCGTACTCGCCAGGGCGGTGGAGGCCGTAGCCGAGACCTACGGCGACACCAGGATGAGCGCCTACCTGCTCGAAGGCGGGGAACTGGTGCTCCAGCACCGGGTCGGGTACCACGAGGCGCTCGGGCGGATCCCCCTTACGAAAGGCATCTTCGCGCGAGCCTTACGCGCCGGTCGTCCCTTGCTCGTGGAGGACGTGAGCCCCGAGCCCGACTCTCTGGGGTCCATAGAGGGTGCGACCTCCGAGATCTGCGTCCCGCTCTTCGATGAGGGCGAGGCTGTAGCCCTCCTCGACTTGGAGAGCTTGGAGGGGGTTAAGCTGACGGAGAACGACCTGAGGCTAATGACGGCCGTATCCGAGCACGTGGATCTGGCCATTAGCCGGGCTCGCCTCTACGCCAGGGTGCGCTATAGCGAGGAACGCTACCGCGCCCTGACCCAGAACTCTTCGGACCTCGTCACTGTGATTGAGACCACCGGCATAGTCCGCTACCAGAGCGCAGCCATAGAGCGGATGCTCGGATATTCTCAGGAGGAACTCCTCGGGAAGAACGCTTTCGACTACGTGCACCCAGACGACTTGCAGAGGGTGAAGATCGCCTTCGACGAGGGCCTGAAAGACCCTGCGAGTCAACCTTCTGCCGAGTATCGCTTTCTACATAAGGACGGTTCCTGGCGCTGGCTCGAGTCGGTCGGCACGAACCTGATCCAAGAACCCGGCGTGGGTGGATACGTTGTCAACTCCAGGGACATCACGAGGCGTAAGGAGGCCGAAGATCGTCTCAGGGAGGCCGAGAAGCGGTACCGTATGCTCGTCGAGCGGATACCGGCTATTACCTATATCCGAGAGATACGCCACACCAGCGAATCCGTGTACGTCAGCCCCCAGGTTATGGACATCGTGGGATACACCCCCGAGGAGTGCACCTCGACCCCGGACCTCTGGATAAGAATTCTTCATCCCGACGACAGGGAGGCGGTCCTGGCCGAGGATTTGCGCACCAACGAGACCGGGGAGCCTTTCGTCATGGAATATCGTCAAGTCGCCAAGGACGGGCGTCTGGTGTGGATCAGGGACGAGGCGACACTCGTTAGAAACGAAGAGGGGGAACCTCTCTACTGGCTTGGGGTACAGATAGACATAACGGAGCGCAAGCGGGCCGAGGCGCGGCTCGGGGCTGCGGAGCAACGTTTCCGTACCCTGGTTGACCAGATACCTGCCGTCACCTACATTGACCCGGTAGACGACCCGGAGACGTCGCTCTACACCAGCCCCCAGATAGAGAGAATGCTCGGTTACACGCCCGAGGAGTGGAGGGAGGACAAGCTGTGGCCCAAGTGCCTCCACCCCGACGATCGAGAGAGGATACTGGCCGCCGACGAGCGCTTCGAGGCGGGGGGCGAGGAGCCCTTCAGTGAAGAGTACCGTCTACTGGCCAAAGATGGGTCGGTGGTATGGGTCCGTGAGGAGGCGGTCCTCCTGAAGGACGAAACAGGCGAACCTCTCTACTGGCAAGGGGTCTTCTACGATCTTACCGAGCGCAAGGCCCTGGAGGCGCGGCTCGAGCATCGGGCCTTCCACGACTACCTGACCGACCTCCCGAACCGCCAGCTCTTCGTAGACCGCCTCCGAAAGGCCCTCGATCGCACGAGGCGCAAGAGAGGCCGAAAGGTGGCGGTACTCTTTATGGACCTGGACGAGTTCAAGATAATAAACGACTCACTCGGTCACGAGGCCGGGGATGTGCTACTCACGCTCGTCGCCCAGCGCCTCAAGCGCTGCCTGCGCCCGGAGGATAGCCTGGCCCGCTTCGGAGGCGACGAATTCGTGGTGCTCATCGAGGACATCGACGGCCCTGAGGTAGCAGTGGGTATAGCAGAGAGGATCACTGAGGAACTGAAGAGACCGTTCTCTTTGGAGGGCCGTGAGTTGTTCGCCCCTTCCAGCATAGGCATCGGCCTTGGCGACGCCAGGACGAAGACGCCCGAAGCCCTTCTCATGGATGCCGACACGGCGATGTACAGGGCCAAGGAGGAGGGCACGACTTTCAGGGTGTTCGACCCGCATATGTATGCGCGGGCCAAAGGTCGCCTGGAGCTGGAGGCTGACCTCAGACGGACTCTTGAGGCTCCTCATGAGCGCTTACCCGTCTTCTACCAGCCAATGGTCTATATACCCAACGGCAAGATCGTAGGGATGGAGGCGCTGCTTAGGTGGGCACATCCGGAGCAGGGTTTGCTCGTCCCTCCGGGATTCATTGCCATTGCTGAGGAGACGGGCCTGATAGTCCCCATGGGTCGGTGGGTGCTCAACGAGGCCTGCCGGCGCGCCAAGGAGTGGCAGGAACGCTATCCCAAGGACCCCCAGCTTTCTATGGCTGTTAACATCTCTGCTCGTCAGCTGCGATACTCGAAACTCGTTGGCGAAGTGGAGGACGCCCTGAGGATGGCCGCCCTCGACCCCGGGAGACTTACGCTGGAGATCACAGAGAGCGTCCTGGTCGAGGATGAAGGATCGAGCGCAGGCACGCTCCAGCACCTCAAGGAACTTGGGGTGCGCCTTGCCATAGACGACTTCGGGGTGGGATACTCCTCGCTTTCGCACCTGAGGTACTTGCCCGTGGACCAGCTGAAGCTGGACCGGGTGCTCGTGGGAAATCTGGACGCGGACGACAAGAACCTGGCTATCGTGCGGGCGGCGGTCGATCTCGGGCACGCGTTGGGTATCGAGGTGGTCGCCGAGGGCGTAGAGACCCACGAGGAGTTCGAGAAGCTTAGCAAGTTGGGATGCGACGTCGGACAAGGCGACTACTGGTGGGGCCCACACCTCCCGAGAGAGACAGAAGAGCTTCTTGCATCCAACCACACCCCTTTGCCCGAACAATAATCCCAATAACGTGTCCCTCCTCAGGAGAGATATCTTGCTCCAGACGGTGAGCCTGACCCTGGAGCGCAAGAAGGAGCCCCCAACGAGCCGGTGACCACTGTGCCAGGACGGTAGACTTGGGGTCATGGCCGGGCGCAAGGACAGGGCGGCGACTCTTGTTGAGGCCTCGCTACTCCTCGCGGTCCTCTTCCTCGGTACCAACCCCGTGGCCGTCAAAATCGCCGTCGCCGAGTTCCCTCCCTTCCCCTTCGTAACGATGAGGTTCACCCTGGCGGGGCTCCTGCTCCTCACGCTCGTAGCGCTCCTCGAGCCGCGGGACGGAAGGCCTGGTCGGCGGGACCTCCTCTCCCTGGCGGGTGTAGGCCTCGTCGGAGTGGGGGCCAACAACGTCGCCTTCACGCTCGGAGTGAGCATGACTACAGCGTCCGAAACCGCCTTGATCTACGCGGCGGTACCGATCTGGGGCATCCTCCTCGGCCTTGCGCTCGGGCTGGAGAGGCCGACACCCTGGGGTATCGTGGGCGTCTGTCTCGCCTTCTTGGGTGTTGCAGTTGTGGTCTACGGTGGGCTAGCTGGCAGCACGAGCCTCCTCGGCAACCTCCTGGTCGTGGTGGCGACGGTTTGCTGGGGGTCCTACGCCGTCCTGTCTCTGCCGCTCTTGCGGAAGTACTCGCCGCTGGTGGTAGCGGCCTACACGATGCTGTTCGGGGGCCTGGGTGCCCTGCCTCTCGCCCTGCCAGGCTTCTTGGACGCCGGCTGGGCAGATGCCAGTGGAAGGGCCTGGGAGGCCTTGGCCTACTCCACGCTCCTGGTTGCGGCCTTCGGGTTCTGGGCCTGGCAGAGGGGTGTCTCGCAGGTCGGGGCGAACCGAGTGCTCGTCTACCAGTACCTGATCACGCTCGTCGGCGTGGCGGCGGGCGTGTTGCTGCTCGGGGAGAGCCTCACGGCGAACAAGTTTCTGGGCGGCGCGGTTATCCTGCTTGGCGTCTACCTCGCCCGGAGGCGGTAGGCATCCCAAACCTATCCTTCCTGCTCGGTCGGCCGGAGAGAGGCCTGATCTCGGATCTCGTAGTAGACGCGTTCTGCTAAGTACACGCGATCCCCATCGACTCTCTCAGGCTGTTCTCAGAATCGCCAGCCATACTTCGCCTTTTCGGGGCTCGGCGATTGTCCCAACACAATCTCATTCTTTCTTTCCCGAGCCCTGAAGTAGTGCCTACCCTTATACACGAGGGCATGGCACAAATGGACTTGTCTTTGCCACATTGGTGCCGAGTGTGGACACCGAGGCAGCCTCCTTCACCGAAGCACGTGGAAGGCGTGCGCGCCGCCGGTGCGCTGGTATCCTTTGAAACGTGGCGGGGATCTCGGGGAAATGACCGGTATCCCCTACTGAGACGGGCCGGCGGCGACCTCCGCCGGGATCCAGGATGGATCGGTGCGTGCGGCGCTACTCTGGGACAACCGAGTCGCGGCGGGAGGGGAGCAAGGATGAGGGAGAACCGTCTGAGAAAGATCTGGCAGGAAGGCGGAACCGCCGTCAACGGGTGGCTGCACGTGCCGAGCTCCTTCTCCGCCGAGGTCATGGCGCACTCGGGATGGGACAGCCTGACCATAGATATGCAGCACGGGCCCGTGGACTATGGAAGCCTCGTGCCGATGCTCCAGGCCATCTCCACTACGGACACTGTGCCCGCCGTCCGGGTGCCGTGGAACGATCCCGGCCTCATAATGAGGGTGCTCGACGCAGGGTGTTACGCTGTGATCTGCCCGATGATCAACCCCCGCGAGGAAGCCGAAGCCTTCGTCGGGGCCTGCCGCTACCCTCCTGAGGGATACCGCAGTTACGGCCCTTACAG
>DASSCV010000348.1:0-6650 GCA_035697505.1 Rubrobacter sp. | reverse complement strand
ACGCCGTAGAAGATGTGGAAAGGGACGCCGTGTTCGTCTTCTATGTCTGGCATCTCTACGGACTTGCAGAAGAGTTGCTGCATGTCGCGCTCGCTGATATAGCCTGCGAGCTCGCGGACGTAGCGTTTGGGCGGCTCGTCCTCGAAGAGGCTAGCGTCGATCTCGCGAGGCACGACTATCCGGATCTGGACGACCTCCAGCTTTCGTCCCAGGCTGCCGCAAGCGTAGAGGAAGCCGAGCGATTCGTAGGCCGCCTTGGCCCAGCCGTAGAAGCTGTCAGGCCGCGGGTAGTCCTCGGGACCGACGCGGTCTCTAAGCCCGGCGTAAAAAGGCCGTTCGTACCACTTCGCGGCCTGGTTGGTGCTCGCCGCGACCACCCGCCCTACGCCCTGCTCCAGCGCGAGCCGGTAGACGCGGTGCATCATGTCCACGTTTCTCCGCTCACCCCTGTAGAGCGTCTCGGGGTCGTCGCCTTCCGGCTTGAAGTGTCCGCAATGGACAACTACGTCCACGTCCGAGAACAAGGGCTCCAGCGTGGAGTCTTCGTCCGAGAGCAGGTCGAAGGCTTCGATCCCTTCGACGCCGTTGCCCGAGGCGTCCGTCTCCCTGACGTCGATGAGCCTCAGGTCGTAGCGCTCCCTGAACGCCGGTAGAAGCTGGCCTGCTATATAGCCTGTGGCGCCTGTCAGGAGGACACGCCGGCGCCGCTCTGCACGCGCATCGTCCGTTTCGTAGAGGGACAAGATTCTTCTCCCAGGTCGGGGCCCGTCCCCCTTATCTACTCACAATCGCCGGCTTCGTGCACCGCGAGCCGCTGCCAGGGACAGTACCTACCAGTGTAGAATGCTCCTGTTGAGAAGTGAGGGGAGATAGGGTGTGGATGCCTACCCGATCAAGTTGAGTTACCACGTACGCGATTATTACTTCGGGGACCGTTTGATCCCCGAGTTGCTCGGCAAGAGGGACGCCCCAGAAGGCGTGGTGGCTGAGACCTGGGAGATCAGCGACTACAGGGAGACGACGGGGACGGTCGCCAACGGTCCCTATGCGGGTCGCACGCTCCACGAGCTCGTCGAGGAGTTCTCCGAAGAGCTGGTGGGGGAGGGCTGGCGTGGGCCGCATTTCCCGCTCCTGATCAAGTTCCTCGACGCCTCCAACATGCTGCCCGTCCACCTGCACGCCGACGACGAAACCGCAAGGAAGAAACACGGCGAGCCCCACGGCAAGACGGAGGCGTGGCACATCCTGTGGGCGGCCGACGACGCGAAGATACTCGCAGGCGTCGAGAATAACCTCTCGCGAGAGGAGCTAGTCGATGCGTTCAAAGCACAACACTACGAATCCGTCATGCCGCAGCACGAAATCCGGGCCGGTGACACCGTCTACGTGCCAGGCGGCATCCTTCACACCTTCGGGCCAGGCACCCTGATCCTAGAGGTCCAGCAGACCTCGGATCTGGGCCAGTTCGTGATGCCTTTCGACCTCTACGGCAACCGCCTGGACCAGGAGGAATGGGACGCGAACATAGAAGCCACCCTCGAGGAGCTGAAGACAGACTACCTGCCCCGTCCGAACGCCGGACTCGTGCTGGAAGACAACGCCAACAGGCGTGTCCTGTGCTGCGCTGGCCCACATTTCGCCCTCGAACGCTGGATGCTCACGGAGACCCACACGGGCCCTGCTCACCCGCGGCGCTTCCTCACGCTCTCGAACGTAGGCGAAGGGCCGGTGGAGCTAGACTACGAGGGCGGTTCCGAGACACTCGGTCGCGCCGAGAGCTGCGTTCTGCCCGCCGCAATAGGAGAGGTTGGTATGATCCCCTCCAGGACCGGGGAGGCCACCCTGGTTGCGTGCTACGTCCCCGACCTCGAACGCGACGTCGTAGAACCCCTGCGGGAGGCGGGGTACTCGGACCAGGAGATAAGGACTCTTGGCGAGGTAGGAATCTAACTGGTGGAGAACCAGATACAGGGTCGGGAGGAAAACTTGGGGAAGATAGTCGCGTTGGGCGAGGTCGTCTCGGACATCTACAGGGGGGAGGAGATCTCGGCGGTCGAACTTGGGTTAGTCGCCAGGCCCGGGGGCGCGCCGGCGAACGTAGCGGTAGCCGCTCGCCGCCTGGGCTCTGAGGCCGCCTTCGTTGGCAGCGTTGGCGAGGATCTCTTCGGAGACTTTATCCTGCGGGCACTCGAATCCGAGGGCGTGGATACTTCCGCTGTCGGACGCCAGAGTCCGCCGACCCGCACCTCGCTGGCCTTTGTGGAGATAGGCGCCGACGGGGACCGCGAGTTCACCTTCTACCGGTCCAACCCTGCCGCCGACGAGCTGCTCTCGCCCGAGGACGTTGCGGAGGAAATGGTCTCAGGAGCCTCTTTCGTGAACTTCGGCAGCATCCCCCTCATCCGCGAGCCCGTCCGCTCGGCTACGCACCGCATCGCGGAACTCGCGCGCAAGCTCGACGTCCCCGTGGCCTTCGACGTCAACTTCCGCGAGCACCTGTGGGAGAGCGCCGAGGCCGCAAGGGAAGCCGTGGACCCGCTTCTGGACCTCTCCACCATAGTCAAGCTTGGCGACGACGAGCTCGCGCCTCTGCTGGGAACCGGTGACGTCCAGGAGGCCGCCGGGATGCTCCTGGATCGCGGCGTCTCCCTGGTGCTGGTAAGCAAGGGCCCAGAGGGCGCGTTCTACGCCACCAAAGAGTTCAGCGGCAAAGTGCCCACCTTCGACGTAGACGAGATAGTGGACGCCACAGGCGCGGGAGACGCTTTCCTCGCCGCCGCCCTCGTTCACCTATCAGACAGTCCGCTGGAAGAGGACAGGGTGCACCAGGCGACTTTGATGGGCTGCGCCGCCGGCGCCCTCGCCTGTACCGACTACGGAGCCATGCGCGCCCTGCCAACCAAGCAAGAGCTCGAGCGTTTCATGAAAGCCGATACCTGAAGCCTTTATTTACGAAGCAAACCGCTCTAGCGTCTCACCCGGCTGACCTCTAAAGGCACGTCGACGAACTCCGTTAGGTGCAGGGCGAGCTGCTCCACCGAAGGTAGCTCCGTGGCGGCGTGTCCTGCGTCTATCACGGCCAGGCCGAGGGACTCCGCAAGCAACGCGTGGTGGTAGTCGACGTCCCCTGTCACGTAGGCATGAGCACCCGAGGCGGCTGCATCAGAGATAAAGGAACCGCCGGATCCCCCGAGAGCGGCAACAGTCTCTATCCGTCGTCCCGGGTCTGCTACGACGCGTGAAGGGAAGCCCAGCGACTCCGAGACGTATTCGCGCAGCTCCTCTGCCGTTAGCCGCTGCGGCAGAGTCCCTACTCTTCCGTAGCCGCAGCCCTCGGGAGATCCCTCGACAGGGTAGACGTCTAGCGCCATCTCCTCATAGGGATGGGCGGCGGTGGCGGCATCCAAGGCACGGCCTACAGTGTGGGCCGGGACGACGGTCTCGATGCGCACCTCCTCGACCTGCTCCAGCCTCCCCTTCTCCCCAAGATAGGGGTCCGCACCTTCTCCGCCCCGAAAGGTACCCGTGCCCCGCGTTCTGAAAGTGCATTCTGTGTAGTCCCCGATCACACCTGCACCAACCTTAGCGAGCGCCTTCGCCACGGCGTCCACGTTCTCCTCCGGAACGAAGACCACGAGCTTCCGCAGGGCTCCTCTCGGCGACAGTACGCGCGGCGGGCCACTAAGGCCGAGTGTCCTTGCCAGGGCGACGGACACGCCTGTGGGGGCCGCGTCGTAGCTCGTGTGTGCCGCGTAGACTGCGAGACTGTTACGGATAGCCCTGGCCAGGAGGCCTCCAGGATAGGATGAGGTGACCACGGCCTCGAGTGGATCGAAGATGAGGGGGTGATGGAAGAGCAAGAAGTCAGCACCCTTCTCCTCCGCCTCCTCGAAGACCTCGGGCAGCGGCGTTAGCGCGACCAGGACACGGTTCACCTCTGCTTCCGGGTCGCCGACCTGCAAACCGCAGTTGTCCCACTCCTCGGCCAGGGATAATGGGGCTATTCTTTCGACCGCTCCCGCTATCTGTGACACGCGTACCAAGATCCAGGCATTGTACAATCCCCGGACCGTGAACCGCCTCAGGCTGGCAGAACTCGTCTCAGCGGCAACCCGCCTGCCGGTCATCGCCGTTCCGCTCTTCCTGGCGGTCGGAGTCGAGGCCGCAGGGATACGGGGCCTGCTTTGGGCCGTCCTTTGCATCTTCTTGACCAGCGGGCTCTCGCTGCTCTACCTCGTATACCTCACCCGCTCAGGGAAGGTCAGTGATCCGCGAGCCATCCCGCGAGTCGAACGGGTCGGTCCCTTGCGTGTTGTTGCGGCGTTGCACACCGCGGCTTTCGTGATCGTAACTCTTCTCGGCGGACCGCCGGAGCTCAGGGCCGCGCTCCTCTCCTACGCGCTGGCCACGCTTGGCTTCGTGTTGGTCACGCCTGTAAGCAACCTGTCCCTCCACACCGCCGGCGTCTCCGGCACCGCGGTCTGCCTGGCCTACGTGTTCGGGGCGTGGAGTTTGCCGGCCTTCGCACTCCTGCCGCCTGTGTTCTGGGCCAGGCTCGAGCTGGGTCGCCACACGCTGGCCGAGTTGGCGCTCGGCGCCATCGTTGGGGGCGGGGGGACCTGGATCTCATTCCATCTCATCGGCTGATCCGGTAGGCTGCCAGGGAGTGTTGATGAACGAAGGAGGGAGATCAGATGTCCGAAGAAGATCCCGATTCCCCTAAGTTACCGAGGTTTCTCTCTATCCCCGGGCTAATGGCCGTAGCCATCTTCGGGATCTCCGTTATCGTGGTGTCGCGGCTGTTCGGTCCCGAGAACATCCTGAGGGAGATCGTCACGGAGTTGCTGGCCAGCTTCGGCAGCACGATTCTGTTGTTCGCCATCTTTGGGTTTTTCTTCAGAACCGGTATACAGCGCCTGCTTCGCTGGGTACCCGGCGGAGAGACCTTCGAGGAATCCGCGGAACGTCTTAGAGAGCTTCTGCAAGACTTCGACGTTCGAGGGAGGGAGCCTGAAGGTTCCCCAGATGGAGAGAAGCTGGACCGGATCGAAGAAGGGATCAGGACCCTGTCCGCAGAGAAAATACCCCGGCTGGAGAACGAGATACAGGAACTGCGGAAGATGCTGGCAGACCCCGCATACGGGAGGGGAGATCAGACCTTCGAGTGAGGCCGTCTCTCACGTGTCGAGGCGTTTCGTTACCCGCAGCCAGCGTTCTGCTTGGCAGCCCTGGCCCTTGCACTCATTCACCGGAGTGCCTAGAAGAATGATTCCGCGAACTTCGTCTTGACGGCCTTTTCCGAAGTCGCTAGCCGCCTCCGGTAACTGCTTCCGCTCGCTCTTTGAGAGCCCGGTTCATCTCTTCGAACCCACGTAGCGTGCTGTTATCCAGGCTGCGGGCAAACAGTGGAACGAGCAAACCCCTGAAGACTTCACTCTGGACGAACCGAACCCGATCCTCTTCCAACGATTGGAGAACGAAGGAGTGCTCGCCGTCGAATAAGCCAGGCACGAACAGGTGCCCCAGCCAACGTAGCTGATGGTTAGGCTCAGCACTTAGCACCTTGGGTCTAAGGGTTATGCCTCTGGACTCGGGGGGTTCCAAGTGCACTTCTAGGCGCTCGCCAGTGGTGGGCTCGCCGCTGATCCGGCGGATGAACGGATTCCATTGGGGATAGGAAGCGAAGTCGGTGAGCAGCTGCCACACGCGCTCCGCACTAGCGTTGATATCGATCTGGGAATGCAGCTCCTTCATCAGTACCAGCTCCTCTGAGGCTCAGCATTCATTCTACGGCTCCACAGGCACACTTGTGGAGTGAATAGACTCCGTTTGCTGCTAGCCTACGCTGTCCGCCCCAAGTGTTCACCGTGGAGCGGAAAGAACTCGACCACATCCGCCTCGATTGTCTCCACCCCTTGATAACGGGCAACGCTGACGCGATGGTTGCCGTCCTCTACGAAGTAAGAGTCCCGGACCTTGTACAGCCTGACCGCCGGCAGGTCTAGCCCGCGGTGGAACGCCCGATCCACCCTCTTCCACCTCTCCGCAAGGCTCGCCTTCGTGGGCATGAAGGCGCGATCGAAGGCCTCGTGGCGGCCCACGCTGCCTACTATCTTGGACACCTCGACGTCCCTCAGGCCCATTCGACGCCTGTTGTGCGCCAGGTTCCACTCCCCAAGCTCATCGAAGGCCAGCAGCCGACTGCATTCACGCCGCAAACGGGCCGCCATGCGCCCGAAGAAGGCCCGACGCCGGGCGCGGTCGAAGTCAGCCTCGGCCTGTGCCTCCACGCTCATGAAACCGATCACCGCTCGGTCCCTCCCTTCTTGCCTCCAAAACGTACCTGGCTAATGGACTCGATAGTACTGGCGAAACCGGACATGATCGTTCCTGATTGACGAAGAAATGGAACGTTCAGGAAGAGAAAGCGGTGAGCCCGCAACGCCCCGGTCCGCTATCGTAAACCGGACCGATACGCCCAGGGATATGCTCCGCCCCCATCAACTGGGTCGACCGTGGTAGGGTCTACAAGGTTGGCCAGAAGAGCTGTGTGCCCGTGGATTGCTACGATGAGGTTCTTGTGATCGAGGAGTTCGAGCGAAACAAGCCTGGAGCCTACCAGCTGAAGTACTATGCCCCTGGCGTTGGGG
>DASSCV010000347.1:0-4569 GCA_035697505.1 Rubrobacter sp. | reverse complement strand
GCAGGGTGCCAGTTCGGGTCGAGTTGCCCCCCGAAGGAGTAGGCGGCTATACCCTGCCTCCTCTTGCACTCCCCGAAGGGATTGAGGATAGGATCTCCCTTCTGGTCGACGTCCCCGGGGCGCCCCGCACCGCAACGGTCTCCTCCCTGATCTCCGACCGCGTAGAAGTGCCCGCCGATCACCAGCTTACCGTCCATGACCTCCACCACCTGCGTCGAGCCTGAGGTGTCGCGCGCCCAGTCGAGGGCGCCGCCTCCTCCCTTGTCGTACTGGGCCACAAAGTCGCTGCCCCCGGCCCCAAGGTAGAGCTTGCCATTGTAGTCCACAACAGATTGACCGAACGCGCCAACCCCCGCCTGGGTCCGCCAGGAGGTGTAGTGGTTGCCGTCGATGCCGAGCTTGACCAGTGCCTTGGCGGGGTTGGAGTTCACCGCGTCGCAGATGCACGCCGCCCAGATAGTCCGGCCGTCGCGCTCGAGGTCGCGGTAGGCCGGCTTGCTGTCGTGGGTGCGTATGGTGGGGTCTACGCTGGTCTTCGCCTTGCTCCAAAGCTCCTTGCCAGTGGCGAAGTCGAACGCCGAGAGGCTTCTCCCCCCGCCATAGACCCTCCCGAGCCCGGGCGCGGCCAGGACCGTCTTCAGCGACGGCGAGTCGTACCACCGGATCACCTTCCCGGTGGAGCCGTCGACCAGGACCAGGTTCTTCTGCGTACTGGTGGGTCCGGCGAACGTGCCGGCGATCAGCAAGTCCCCCGTCCCCCCGTACGCCTCGATGTCCCACACCTCGGCGTCCGTGCCCCCGAGTTTCGGCGCGATTGCCTTGTACCTATTGGTCTGCGAGTCGAGGACCGCAAGGTTGCCCACTTTGGCCAGGAGTGTGCCGTCGCGTCTTGTGACCTGGGAGATGCGGCCACCCAGCCAGACGTTGTTGCCGACCTGCTCGATGGCCCTGACGCGCCCGTCGACCATCGGGGTGTTATCGGGCTTCTCCGACGGCAACGCCAGTACCGCCCCGCTGGCAAGCAGAAGAGCTGCAGCCGTCGAAAACAGCAACATGAGGGTCCTTCTCATCCCTCTCATTAGTCGTAGCACAAGGGCAAACATGAACCCCGCCCGCAGTATCCTCGTCGTCATCGCCTTCCCTTCTACTCGCCTCGAGTTTTTGTCCTTGCCGACCATCTCACAGACTCAAAGGGGATTCGAGTCCCCGCCCTCTTGTATACGGCCCGCCCGGCGGTGACGTTCACAAAGAAGCCCCGGCCCGCGCCGTCTTATGTACCCGCGGCGCGTTGGGGATTTCTAAACACAAGAAAAGCCCTGTCTGGGGGAGGATGGGGATCCAGAACCAGCCGGGGCTCGCTCCACGTGGATTGTACCGGACCGTGGCCAAGCCCCCTACCGACAGCAAAAGGGCAAGGCCATGCGGAACTTCGGAGAATGCGATTCTGGCGAAGTTCGCAGTATTTACCTTCTACGAGGTTGGACGAATAAGTCACCGGGGCATTAGTAAAAGGCTACACTCTTTGGCTATGGATCGGGTCCTCTCCCTAATCGAGCACTACGGCTACCTGGTCATCTTCTTGGGGGTGATGCTTGAGAGTACCGGGGTGCCTTTGCCCGGCGAGACCATACTCCTAGCCTCCGGCGTCTTGGTCCAGCGGGGGCACCTCAACCTGGGAGACGTCATAGCGTTCGGCATCTTGGGGGCCGTGTTAGGTGACCAGATCGGCTACTGGGTCGGCAGAGGTGGGGGGCGTCCGTTCGTCCTGCGATGGGGTCGCTACGTCTTCATCACCCCTGCGAGGTTGGGACGCGCCGAAGCGTTCTTCGAGAGGCATGGAGGCAAGGCCGTATTCTTGGCTCGCTTCTTCTCCGGCTTGCGCGTGTTCGGCGCCCTGGTTGCCGGCACGAGCCGGATGCGCTGGGGAAAGTTTACCCTCTACAACCTCCTCGGCGGAACCGTATGGGCCTCGGCTGTCGTCGTGCTCGGCTACTTTCTGTGGGCAAGCATAAGCCAGGTCGAGCACTGGGTCGGTCGAGCTTCTCTTCTTTTGCTAGCTGTGCTGGCCTTCGCCTTGTTGTTACGCTGGGCATACCGGAGGGTCACGCGCGGATGAGAACCCGGCCATCCGCTCGGCCCCGAAGATCGGCTCTGCGGGGTCGCGGCTGCGCTGGGAACTTTCGGGTTGGTCGGACGTGAGGAAGTTAGTGCGTGGCGTACTGTTTGTCGGCTCGGTCGGCCTTGCCTTGCACCTCGTGCTCCCGCAGTTACCGGGGCTCGAGAGGTCGCTGTGGCTCGTCGCCGGCACTTCGCATCCCCTAGTCGGAGCAGCGTTCCTGGCGGAAGTTCTGAGCGAGCTGTGCTACGCGGAGCTGCTAAGGCGCTCGGTTGGAGGGATCTTCACAGCGGGATCCTCGCCAAGCTTCCGACGGCTAGGAAGATGGTTCATGCTCCGCCTCACCGTAACCGGCTACGGGGCGGCGCACGTACTACCTGGGGGCGGGGCCACGGCCGCAGCCGTGACCTACGGTGCCCTCAGGCGCAAGGGCTACAATCCTCAAAGTGTGGGCTTGGCGTTGGCCGCAGTCTCGGTCCTCGTCTACGGCGCCCTGGGGATGCTCTTCTCCGGGAGCGTCATCTACATGCTCTTGGACAGAGACCTAGGTCCGGTGAGCACGGCCGCGAGCATCTTCTTCCTCGCGTTGACCCTTTCCGTAACCACGGTTGCCTACGCTGCGTACCGGAGGCCCACGTTCGCCAAGAACGTGGCGAAGAAGGGAGCACGCCTCACCGGACGCCTGCTCGGCGGCGAAGGGTTGCGGCGAAGAGCATGGACGTGGTCCGCCCGGTTTATCTCTCGACTCGGAGAAGAGATTCGGGCGACGCGGGGGCAGCTGGCCGCACGTCCCACAGAGGCACCGAAGCTCGCTGCGCTGGCACTGGGCTACTGGGCCTTCGACGCCCTGTGCCTCATCCTCATGTTCGACGCCCTTGGCGTGGTGGCCGATCCCCTCACTCTCCTCGTGGCCTACTGCGTGGCCACCACCATCGCGGCGATACCACTCACGCCGGGGGGCATAGGCATCTTCGAGGTAACCATGCTCGCTACACTCGCCCTGCTCGGGGTTGGTTCCGAGGCCGCGATACCGATCCTCGGGTACCGGCTCTTCAACTTCTGGCTACCCATACCGCTCGCCGCCGTTTTCTACCCGACACTCCGATGCAACGGACGAGACCGCGATCTCGGCGTTTAGTAGCTTCGGACAACCGCTGGCGCTTGCGCACCAGGGCCGCGTACAGGAAGGTCAGGCGCAGCCAGGAGGTAGCTCACAGCTCACTTCCGTGAAGCGCATCTCAATTAGGAGAAAGATCCGATGCAGATAGCAGATGAAAAACTCGTCCAGCAAGCCCGGATGGTGCTCGACTTCAACTGGACCGGTGAGTACACGATGCCGGGTCCGAGGCTCTATCCGCACCAGTGGTCGTGGGACTCGGCGTTCATCACCATCGGCTACAGCCGCTACGACCAGGAAGAGAACATCGCCCACTTGGGGTAGAAGAAAATCACTCATTTGCGGTATGTGCTGGGGACCTTTTCGGTACTACAATATGATCAATCGTCAAGCCGGGTTCCCTCTGAACCTTCCCCCTCCCAGAGCGGCCCGGCTTTTCTCTTGCCTGTGCCGGCGGTCCTGGGACGTCTGGTCCGGCCCGATGCAGACTTTCACCCCGGCGTGAACTTCTCCCCTACAGAACAATGCGGGGTTTTGGCAAAAGAGAGGGCCGAGGCCGCGGGAAGAAGGTAGGTGCCGATCCAGTCCACTCGGTCCCTTGCTTGTTCTTCTTCGGGCCGTAACCAGGCTATGGTTTTATGCTCTAATATCTATAAGGGGGGACGTCGGCGAAATAATAGAAAAGGAGTCTACCTGATGCCCACGGTCCGTCTCGGCCTATTGACCTTGCCGCTCGCCGGCCTGCTGCTTACCTGGGCCGCCATCGCCACCAGCGCCTTCTTCGATTTCACTGGCACGCGGCTTGACCCTGAGGAAGTCGCTCGAGCCTCCACCTCCGTGGGATACTTCTTGAGCCAGTTCATAGGCTACGTAGTGGGCCTAACGCTCCTCACCGTGGGCGTCTTCGCCCTTACGGTCTACCTCTCGGAGTTCCGCAGGGAACGCTGGACACTACTTGCCATGGTCCTGGGCATCCTGGGCATCGGCCTGTTGCTCTCTTACTACGGTCTCAGCACCTACGCGGTTCCTGTACTCGGCAAGGCGTACTTGAACGATGTGCAAAACGCTGTAGTGCTAGCCAACACCATCTTGTTGGACGGGCTAACCCGGAGCGTCCTCTACGTGGCTTTCTTGCTCTACTCGGCAGGCTTCATCCTATTTGGCTTTGGCGTTTGGAGTTCCAGAGCGCTACCCAAGTGGGCTGGGGTCCTCTTGGCTCTCCACGCTCCACTCTTCACAGCGCCCCTACCTAACCTCTTCTCGGTGCTGGGAGCGTTGCTGCTGCTAGTCGGCGGTGGGTGGATAACGTTTGCCATTTTGCGTAGGCCCCCAGCCC
>DASSCV010000346.1:0-5398 GCA_035697505.1 Rubrobacter sp. | reverse complement strand
CGTACTATGATTCGCTTGTAAGCTTCTCCGATCCCCAACTCGACTCCCCCAGCGTACGCGCCAATCTAGAAGCCGCCCACCTTTCCATCGAGTACTACGCCACTTACCTCCTGGGGATCAGTGTCGCTTCGACGTTGGTGTGGGTTGTGGTAGGCACTGTCATCTTCTGGCGCAGATCGGATAATTGGATAGCTCTCTTCGCTTCGCTTTGCCTCATCACGTTCGGCACCTTCGGCCTGAACGAGAGCGCACTTACCCTACCGGATCAGGATCCCGCCGTGTGGCTACCGGTTCGGCTATTGGCACTCCTGGGCAACGTGGCCATATTCGCATTCCTTCTCATCTTCCCAAACGGACGCTTCGTGCCACGCTGGGCACGCTGGGCGGTAATCTTGTTCGCCGCCCATGAGGTGTTCTTCTACCTTATTCCCGCATCTGTGTTGAACATCGCCAGGTCATTTCCCCCACTGGATTTCGCGGTGTTAGCGATCTTCGCTTGCATGGCGGTAGGATCTCAAGTGTACCGCTACCGTCAGGTGTCGAGCCCTCTAGAGCGTCAGCAAACCAAATGGGTAGTTTTCGGCGTTATGGGGGCAGGGATAGGGGTTTTGGCATTCGAGGTACCCATCTCAGGCACACCATTCGCCCAGTTCGCCCCGCTTTACGCACTAGCGATCCAAACTGCCCTGGTCGGATCTATACTCCTTGTCCCATTGTCTATCGGCATAGCGATACTACGCTACCGGTTGTGGGACATCGATGTCGTCATCAACCGCACGCTGGTCTACGGTGTCCTTAGCGCCATCGTGGTAGCGCTCTACACCCTCATCGTGGTAGTCCTGGGTGTGCTCTTCCAGGCACGTGCAGATCTCGCGGTCTCGCTCGTGGCGACGGGAGTGGTGGCAGTCGTCTTCGCTCCCTTGCGCGAGAGGCTTCAGCGCGGTGCGAATCGCCTGATGTACGGCGAGCGCGACGACCCTTATGCTGTGCTCTCTCGCTTGGGACGACGCCTGGAGGCCACCATTGCCCCCAAGGCAGCTCTCGAGACCATCGTGGAGACGGTTGCACAAGCGCTCAAGGTGCCCTACGCGGCAATCAAACTCAGGCAAGACGGCGCGCAGTTTACGACGGGCGCAGAGCACGGCACCCTGAAGGGAGAGCCCCTTATCTTGCCGCTGGTCTACCAGCGGGAGACCGTAGGCAATCTGATAGTAGCTCCCCGCGCACCAGGAGAGATCTTCTCTCCGGCAGATGTGCGCCTGCTCGAGGACTTAGCCCGCCAGGTCGAGGTGGCCGTGCACGCCGTCAGGCTCACCGCGGACCTGCAACACTCCAGGGAGAGGCTGGTCACGACTCGCGAGGAGGAGCGGCGTCGCTTGCGCCGAGATTTGCACGACGGGCTTGGACCCACCCTCGGTTACCTCACCCTCGGCCTCGACACCGCATGCAGGTTGTTCACCCAGGATCCGAAAGGCGCCGAGGCGTTGCTCTTAGAGCTCAAGGCTCATACGCAGGAGGCCATCTCGGAGGTGAGACGCCTGGTCTACGGCCTCAGGCCCCCCGCTCTAGACGATCTGGGATTGATTTCGGCCATCCGACAGCAAGCCGCCAACCACGGCCTCCTGGTCGAGGATCTCCTCAGCGGCAAGGGGTCGAGATGGGCGAATGGCAATAACAACGGGCTTGTCTTCTCGGTGAAAGCATCGGAGGACCTGCCCTTGCTTCCTGCAGCAGTCGAAGTTGCCTGCTACCGCATCGCCCAGGAGGCCATCGCCAACGCCACGCGTCACTCTGGCGCCAGTTCTTGCCACGTTAGCCTTTCCCTGGACGAGGCAAACGGTAACTTAGAGCTCGAGGTCGAAGACGACGGGGTAGGGGTGGCAAAAGACCGCAATGCCGGGGTGGGGATGAGCTCGATGCGCGAGCGCGCCGAGGAGCTCGGCGGCACTCTAACCGTCGAAACGCTTCCGGAGGGCGGCACGCGCGTCCTGTCCCGTTTGCCGCTCTCTCAAAGAGCAGAGGAGTAGCCACAAAGATGAACCCGCCAGAGTCATCGGCGCAAGAAGCGCCCACCCGGGTCCTCCTGGCCGACGACCACGCCCTATTTCGCCACGGGCTCAAGGCCATGCTCGCCTCCATATCTGAATACGAGGTTGTGGGTGAGGCGGCCACGGGAGAGGAAGCCGTAGAGAAGGCCGCCAACGCGCAACCGCAGATAGTGCTCATGGACATCCAAATGCCGCAGATGAACGGCATAGAAGCCACCCGCAGGATCGTCGAAGCCAACCCTCGCACAAGCGTGGTGATGCTCACTATGTTCGGGGATGATGACTCCGTATTCGCCGCGATGCGCGCCGGGGCTAGAGGATACGTCTTGAAGGGTGCTGACGAAAAGGAGGTTCTGAAGGTCATGGGGGCCGTGGCCGGAGGGGAGGCCCACTTCGGGCCGGAGATCGCCGAGCGCTTGATGAGCTTCTTCTCCACCCCCACCAAGGCAGCCCCTCCTTCGGAGGATTTCCCGGAGCTCACCTCCCGCGAAGTGGAGGTCTTAGATCTCATCGCCCGAGGTCGCTCCAACACCGAGATAGCGAGGCAGCTGTACGTGAGCCCCAAGACGGTGCGCAACCACATCTCCAGCATCTTCACCAAGCTGCAAGTGGCAGACCGGGCGCAGGCTATAGTGCGCGCCCGCGAAGCCGGGCTGGGCCGGGAGGGCGCTTCCTAACTCCTTTCAGGACTCGCCGCGAGGTGGCTCGTTTACTGTATAGGGAAACCACGAGCATCCTTACCACCCATCGGTTTGCTTTCCGCTCCAGCGTGCTGCGCCACACAGGGCGTAGCTGCTTGCCTGCACGCTCTTGGGACATGACTGCCCGACCAAGTTAGGACCCTGGTCCCATGACAGCGGGACTCCTCCCCCCTTAAGGTAATTACGGCAAGGTAGGAGATCAGTATGCGGATGGTAGAGGTGCAGGCCGTGGACGGGGGCTCCCGATCCTGCGTGGGCAGGGTAAGCAACATAGAGGTGCACGCCGACAAAGAGCTCGCCCCTGAGCCTTTCTAGAGCATTGTGGGGATGTACGCACCATGAGACCGGAAGAAGCGCGCGTCGGAATGAAAGTAAGGGTGTGTGAGCACCATCGGATCTTGGAGCGGCGGGGCATGGTCGGTAGGATCGTGAGCCGCTACGGGGGAGAAGAGTACATAGCCGTGGACGTGCGCTTTCCGGACCGACAGTATCGGCTGTTCTGGCCGGAGGACCTGGAGGAGATCTCCTCCTCTCAACCCTGGTGGCGCTCTCTTCTGGGTGGCGAAAGCAGGAGCTTGAGATGAAAGAGCACTTGTTTCCCAAGTTCGAATACTACCTTGACGAGTCGGACTCAGACATACTGATCCTGCGCCGCCAGGACGGCTCGTTCGTGGCAGCCTTCAGCGCAAGTGGTGCCACCAGAGAGGGCATCGATGAAGCCGCAAGGGAGGACTATGGGGAGCTTGTCCAGGCTCATACTAACGCGCTTGGTCAGAAGAGCCAGGAGCGCCTGAGCTCTTGACCTCACAACCCCGCCTATTCAGCCGACGTCCGATAGCCACAATTCTCATGGAAGGTCAGTGACGCCTCCGCTTTGGACCCCAAGAGTAGATCCAGGCCGCAGCCTCAGCAGTGGGGAGCGACCCTGGCGCTGCCAGCAGCGCGTAGGTGGCATACTCGCTGGTGGAATGAGCAACCCCCAGGATAGGCCTATGGAGCATGGTAGCTGGCCCGACCGGATACTATGAGGAGGACCGGACAGATGGCCGCGCGATGACTTAACTCTCGCCGTTTATCCGGTAGACGACTTCCACCTCCGTCGGACCGTAACCGATCACCACTACCGCTTCTGTGCTGTCCCTTCCTTCGTAGAGTTCGTTGGCGCGAAGGATCGCCTCGTCCCGGTCAGCAGCCCATCCCGCATAGTGCCTTTCGGGCGTTGCGGAACCGTCCGAAGAGTGGGTTTCTTTGTAGATGCTGTAAACGCTCAAGTTACTCCTATGGTTGGGTTGCAGCCATCAGTTCCTTCGTGGCCGCAGCCGATAAGACTACACCGAAAAGAAACATCTGCTACAAATATGATAGTCGCTGGCGAGGTGGAAGTCAAGTGACCTGGACGGTATGAGGGATCGCCAACGGGATGCGCGGCGGAGTCGCGATAGGCTCAGTAAGGCACACCTCACCCTCGATCCTCCTTCCGGAGATTCAGCAGTGGGACGTAGTTACCTCATGCTCCAGAAATTCTTGCAGGCTCAGGTCGCTCTTTTCGAGTCGTTTCGCGTCTTCCGCTCCCACGTAACGGTAATGCCATGGCTCCCACTGGTAGCCGGTCTGCTCCTCTTTGCCTCTTGGATAGGCCAGAACGAATCCGTACTCCCAGGCGTGATGCTCGAGCCACCAGTAAGCGCTCGTCTGCGCGAATGGCATCCAGATCTGGTAGCCTGCGGCCGCGTTCGTAAAATCTACCGCGGTACCTAGCTGATGCTGGCTGTGGCCAGGTGCCGCGCTCATCCCATCGGCGTCCGCCCCGTAGACGCTCATCAACCTGGTGTGCGAGGCCCGCTGCTCCTCGTAGGAGCGGTAGGCTGACGCGACCACCAACTCCTCGCCATTCGCCGCCGCGTCTGATACCAGGCTACTCAAGTGCTCGGCGGCCTTGCGACGGAGCAGCATCTCGCTACCGCCGAGCGTGGGGATTTCGTAAGTCCACAGCGAGACGAGGTCTTCGGGCACGTAGTCGAGGGGCAAGGGATGCGATCGGTCGACGAGCACCCTCAGGTCGTCACAGCTCTCCTTCAGCGAAGGTGAGGAGGACTCGGGTGACATACTCACCTTCTCGCCGTCCACATTGGCCTGGGCGAGAAGTCCTAGGTCCTCAGTAGCGGGTGGCCGCCCCTCCAGCTGCATGGTGGGCTGAATTACAGCTCTTATCCGCTCTTGCCTTACTTCCAAGCGTGAGTACCCCAACGCGAAGAGACACAATAAGAGTAGGACAACCACCAAGAACCATTGTCGACGGCGCTTTCTGGCGGGGTCGAGAAAGGTTATCTTGACGTAGCTCTTTTCCCTCCCCCACCACACGTAGGGAAGGCTAGCTCATCTTCTGCCCTCTTGTCCAGCCCAGCTCTCGCGGAGGGTTCTTGAGTAGTGCTCCCGTTACCTCAGTGGGTGGGGCCTCGATCCACCCCTCCCGATGCTCCTCTTCGATCACCATCTACTTCTTATCCCCTCGGTACTCGACGTGGATGTAGACCCACCCGTCGGGGTACTCTTTGACGAGAGACTCGGCTCGCTCGAGCGCCTCGGCGCCTTCGGTGAGTACGGTGGTCCCGCCGTACTCATGTTTGATGGGGCGCTTCTGGCGGGCGT
>DASSCV010000345.1:0-7829 GCA_035697505.1 Rubrobacter sp. | reverse complement strand
ACCTCCTTACAGGAGCTTTGAGGGCCTTGGCGTTCCTGGCCGGCTTTCCCTGCTGCTCATCGCTTTGGGCTTCATGGGCCTTGATTGGCCGACCTGGCGGGGGGAAGGTTACGGGAGGCTCGGGAGGGGGCTCGGGAGGGGGCTCTGGAGGGTAGGCTTCGGTCTGGCCCTACTCGGGGTCTTCGTGATAGTCGGCAGCGGTGCCTCAGGGACTTTGGGAATAATCGGGGTTGTCGCCCTGATGGTTGCCTCGCTATTGGTGGGTGCGGCCGCTCTGCTTACGAGCGTGCTTCCCCGCTGGGGGGCAATAGTGCTCATAGTTGGCTCGCTGACGTTCTTTTTGTTTGACACTGAGACTGCCCGGGCGTGGTGCGCGGTGCCCTACGGGGTGGCGTGGATAGCGTTGGGCTACCTGCAGTTGGCTGGTCGGGGAGTAGAGCTGCAGGGACCTACACGCGCTAGATGAACTTCGCAGAATTCACCTTCTACGAGGTTGGGTGAATAGAGGGGTGGGGCTACCTCCTGCCCCTGGCCGTAATCTGGATGGTTCATACGGAGTCCGGCTAAAGCGTTCCCGGATCATCATGCAGCCTGGGGCCACCAGTGGTAGTTGGTGAGATCTCTTATGATCTCTCCTTGGTCGAGGAGTTCAACGCAGCGCTTCACCAAAGCCTCCTCGATCTCCTCTATCTCTTCAAAGAGCCGGTTAGCTATAGCCTCGTTGGTTAGTGGCCACAGCCTCTCCGCTGGCTGTAGCTCGGGAGAGCCTTTTGGCAGAAACTCAAGGTGTATTCCTTTGGGGAGCTCTACCTCCCCTCCTGTGTGCCAGCCGGCCTGATCCAAAACCACTAGTACTTGCTTGTCTTCGCTAGCTCCCACCTCTTTGGCGAACTCCTGCAGAGCCCTCGAGAACAACTCCACATTGACGGTGGGCAAGATCAGCCAGTAAACCTCTCCGCTCTCAGGCCGCACAAAACCGTAGAGATAGGTCCATTTGTAGCCTCTGTTGAATCTAGCGATGGGCCTTTGTCCCACCGGAGCCCATACCCGCCTCATCAGAGGCTTGAGACCTACTCGTGTCTCGTCCTCAGCCCAAAGAGCTGTACTTCGGCCTCAGGATGAGCTTGCTCCAGCTTCTCCAACTTCAGCCCAAGACTTTTTTGAAAGCCTCCCTCTCGGAGGCTGGGGCCCCTTGAGCATTGGAGGGTCTTGGTACCTGGGGACTCATACCCACCTTCCTCAGGTACTCAAAACCCCGCTGGACATGCACCTTATCCAATCCGTTTCTCTGTTCGATCCAGCGCGCCACCTTAGCCCCACTCCACATCCCTCCGCCCGGAGGCGAACCTTCCAAAAGAGCTTGACGAAGCTGTGCTTGTCCCTCCTCGTCGAGCAAAGCCCTCTTCTTGGCCCCGGGATTGGAGTGGCGGCGGTCGCCAAGACCCTCAACCCCCTCCGATTCGTAACGCCTTTTGATCTCTTTAGTCCACTTCTTGGAGTAGCCCACCATCTCGGCCACCTCACCAACCGAATCGCCAACCGACATGCGCCAGACCATCAACAAGTGAGTACGCAACACCGGATCGGCAGCTTTGCGGTAAAGGTTCTCAAGACGCTTGGACTCCGGCTTCTCGGAACTTCGTTTCTCGCTCATGCCTGGAAGTGTACAACCGGAATCCGTATCAGCCCTTGTGTCTCCTCCTTGGTTGTTTGCTCCGGATGCCCCGCTCTCTAGGCTAGCGGGTCCGCCGACCCGCAAGACGACACGCCCGTAAACGCGAGAACGCCGTCCGGTTCGGAGCTTACTCTTCGGCTCGTCCGTACCCGCCGCCGCCCGGCGTGCGGACCGTAACGACGTCTCCGGCCTTGAGCTCCCGGCTGACCTTCGGCGGCAACTTCTCCTCGTTGAGGAAGTTCCCGCCCACTTTCCCCGGTCCCCCGCCGTTCGCTCCGCGTGGCGGGTGGCGCCGGCGGTCGGTGAGCAAGGAGAGGCTGGCGGGCTCCAGTACCCGCACGGAGCGAACTATGCCGTCGCCGCCCCGGTGCTTGCCCTCTCCGCCGGAGCCGTAGAGGAGCTCGTAGCGTTCGACGCGCATCGGATATTCGAGCTCGAAGGCCTCTATCGGGGTGTTGAGGGTGTTGCTCATCCCGACGTGGACGCCGGAGGGACCGGGGCCTTTCTCACTTGCTCCCTGGCCGCCGCCGATAGTCTCGTAGTAGGTCCAGCCCGGGCCGCCGATGATCGTGTTGTTCATCGTCCCCTGGCCCTGCGCGGGCAGCGAGGCGGCCTCGGAGAGTGCGGCGAGAACGACGTCCGCGATGCGGTTGCTGGTCTCGACGTTCCCGGCCACGACGGCCGAAGGGCTCTTGGCGTTCACGAGGCTGCCTTCCGGGGCGCGTATCTCCAGCGGCGCGTAGGTGCCTGCGTTTGCGGGCATGTCCTTGGGTAAGAGTACGCGCAGGGCGAAGTAGCACGCCGAGCGCGTCACCGGCAGCGGACAGTTGACGTTGCCCCGCACGGAGTCGGCGGTGCCGGCGAAGTCTATGGTTATCGAGTCGTCCTTTATCCTCACCTTCGCCCGGATGGGGATGTCCTCGTCTTCTACCGTGCCGTCGCCCTCGAGGAAGTCCTCGGCGCGGTAGACGCCGTCCGGGAGCTCCCGGATCGCCTCGCGGGTGCGCCTCTCGGTGTAGGCGATGACCTCGTCGAAGGCGGCGAGCACGATCTCTTTCCCGCGGCGTTCGATGAGCTCGCCCACCCGCTCTTCGGCGATGCGGTTGGCCGCTATCTGGGCGCGGAGGTCCCCGCGCCGGATCTCGGGGGTGCGCACGTTGGCGAGGATGAAGTCCAGAATGTCGTCTACGTACTCGCCGCCCCTGACCAGCCTGAGCGGCGGGATGATGATGCCCTCCTGGTAGATCTCGCGCGAGTCGCTGGGCATCGAGCCGGGGCGCATCCCGCCCACGTCGGAGTGGTGCGCCCTCGTGACCGCGTAGCCGATGATCTCGCCTTTAGGGGCCACCGGCGAGACGAGCGTTATGTCCGGCAGGTGCGTGCCCCCGGAGTAGGGGTCGTTTATCGCGAAGACGTCACCGGGACTAGGATCGTGGCGCATGATCGCCGCCACCGCCTCGGGCATCGCCCCCAGGTGCACCGGGATGTGCTCGGCCTGGGCGACCATCCTGCCCCTACCGTCGAACAGCGCCGTCGAGCAGTCGCGCCGCTCTTTTATGTTCGAGGAGTAGGCGCCCCGGATCAGGACCGCCCCCATCTCCTCGGCTATTCCCGCCAAGGCGCTCGTCAGCACCGAGAGGGTTACAGGATCTAGTTGTTCTCTGGTCTTCATTCCTTCTCCAATACGAGCGTGCCCACGCCGTCCACCAGGCCCTGCCAGCCGGGCCTTACGACGCAGGTCGCCTCCCTGAACTCCACTATCGCCGGTCCGACGACCTCCGAACCTTTGCCCATCCGCTCGCGGTCCAGGATCGGCACCTCCTGCCACTCGCCGTCGAAGTTGGCCTCCCGGCGTCCGGACTCGGCCTCGCCCTTCGCTGGAGACTCTCTCAGTTCCGGTTTGTCCACCGGTACGGTGGCGATGAGGCGCAGGTTCACCAGCTCTACGGGTTCGTCCTCCATCCGGTAGCCGTATCGCCGCTCGTGTACTGCGTGGAAGCTCTCCTCCAGCTTGTCTATCTCCAGGGGCTTCTCGGCCTCGACCGTGAGTTCGAAGGACTGTCCCCTGTAGCGCAGGTCCGCCCGGCGGGTGTGTCTTGGCCCTTCCAGGTCTTTGGCGGCCGTGCCCTCCATGCCTTCGAAGAGCTCCTTGAGCTCCCTGACGTTCACGTCCGCGAGGTCCGCGAGGTAAGGGCTCACGTAGTCCCGCCTGAGGTCGGAGATCGCGAGTCCGAGCGCGCTCAGGACCCCTCCCGCTCGGGGGACGAGCACGGTCCTCATGCCGAGTTCTTCGGCGAGCCGGCAAGCGTGCATGCCCCCGGCCCCACCGAAGGCCAGGAGGGCGAACTCCCGGGGGTCGAGGCCGCGCTCGACGCTGATCACGCGTAGCGCCCGCACCATCTCCGCGTCGGCCACCCGCACGATCCCTAAAGCAGTCTCGAGAGCGTTAAGGCCCACCTTATTGCCCAGCTTCTGGAGGGCCTCCTCAGAAAGTTCGCGGCGCAGCACCACCTCGCCGCCGAGCTCCGCCCGATCCGCGAGGTATCCGAGAAACAGATTCGCGTCGGTGACGGCCGGCTCTTGGCCGCCCTTGTTGTATCCGGCGGGACCGGGCTCGGCGCCTGCCGAGTGGGGCCCGACGCGTAGAGCCCCGCCCGCGTCCGCCCAGGCGATGGAGCCCCCGCCGGCGCTCACCGTGTGCACGTCCACCATGGGAACCCTGATCGGCACGCCCGCTATCACCGTCTCCGTGGTCGTCTGCGCCTCGCCACCGATGATGGGCGCCACGTCCGTGCTCGTCCCGCCCATATCGAAAGTTAGAAGATCCCGGTAGCCGCTGAGGGTTCCGACGTAAGCCGCGCCCACGACCCCACCGGCCGGGCCCGAGAGGACAATGGCGGAGGCGTTGTTCACTGCGTCTTCTATCCCAACCACCCCGCCCGCGGACTGCATGATCAGGGGGGTCGGCATGCCGGCATCCTCCACCTTGCCGGCCAAATTCTTTAGATAGGCGGCGAGCTTGGGGGCCAGGTACGCGTCGGCGGCGGTCGTGGAGAATCGCTCGTACTCCCTGAACTCGGGCAGCACCTCGCTAGAGAGCGAGACGTGCACGCTGGGGAGCGCCTCCCTTAGCGCCTCGCCGACCCTTCTTTCGTGCTCCGGATGCATGAACGCGAAGAGTAGGCATACGGCGACGGCTTCCACCTCCGCTTCTTCGATGGCGGAGAGCACGTCTTTAAGACCGGCTTCGTCGAGCGGTGAGAGTTCGCCTTTCGAGCCCATCCTCTCCTTGAGCGTGAAGCGCAAGTCGCGCAGGACCAGGGTGGGGGGCCTATCCTGGGTGAGGTCGTAGAGGGAGGGGCGGGTCTGGCGCGCGATCTCCAGCACATCCCGGAAGCCCTCCGTCGTCACGAGCGCCATCCGCGCGCCGCGGCGCTCGAGCAGGGCGTTGGTCGCGACGGTCATGCCGTGGGCCAGGGCGTCCAGAGCACCGGCCTCCACCCCCGAGGCACCTATGGCGTTCATCACGCCTATAGACTGGTCTCGCGGCGTCGAAGGAACCTTCGACGTGGTCACTCCTCCCTCGGAGAGCGCCACCAGGTCGGTGAACGTGCCGCCCACGTCAACCCCGAGGCGTGTTGGTGCCATCAACGTGCCATCTCTTCGAGATGTGGCTGCGTCTTCAGGAGATCGGTTCGGGCTGTCTCTCTGACCGTCAAGACCGTGAGGAGCGTCGCCACGGCGGCGAATATCACGTAGAAAGCGGGCGAGAGGGGGTTACCGGTTACGGAGATCAGCCAGGTCGCCAGGAACGGCGCGCTCCCCCCGAAGATCGCCACCGAGAAGTTGTAGCCTATGGAGTAGCCGCCGTAGCGCACGCGCGTGGGGAAGAGTTCGGTCATCACCGCGATGGACGTGCTTATGAAGATGGCCTCTATGACCGCGAGTGCCAGGTGCGCCAGGATGGCGGCCACCAGATTGCCCGTGTTCATGAGCACGAAGAGGGGGTAAGTGAGCAACGCGAAACAGGCGCATGCCGTCAGTAGCAAGGGCTTGCGTCCGACGCGATCAGAGAGCGCGCCCAGAGGTGGGACGAGCACCAGCCCGGTGAGCCCGGCCAGCACGATGGACACGAAGGAGGCGGTCTGCCCGAAACCGAGCTCTGTGGAGAAGTAAGTCGGCATATAGGTAAAAACCATGTAGAAACCCACGTTATGGATGATGGCGATCCCCGCGACCTGGAGGATCTGCCTCCAGTTCTCCACGAAGGCCTCCTTCAAGGGGGCCTGGGCGACTTCGCCGGTGGTCTCCAGGGCTCTGAACTCGGGGGTTTCCTCCAACCTCAGCCTTATGTAGAGCCCGACGATGCCTAGCGGTCCCGCTATCAAGAAGGGGATGCGCCAGCCCCAGGAGCTCATGGCGTCCTCAGAGATGAGGGCCGACAGCGCCGTCACCACCACCGAGCCCATAAGGAACCCGATGAGCGTCGAAACCATCAGCCAACTCACCATGTATCCTCTGCGCTCGTCCGGTGAGTACTCTGCGACAAACGAACCCGCGCCGCCGTACTCGCCGCCCACGGAAAAACCTTGCAACAATCTCAGGAAGACGAGCAAAATCGGCGCCCAGATCCCTATGGTGGCGTAGGTCGGCAGCAGCCCGATCGCAAAGCTGGCGGCCGACATGAGGATGATGACGAGGGCCAGGACGCGCTGCCGCCCGAGCTTGTCGCCTATAGGTCCGAAGACGAGCCCGCCTAAAGGACGCACGAAGAAAGCCGCGCCGAAGACTGCGAAGGTGGCGAGCAGGCTGGCGGTCGGGTTTTCGGATGGAAAGAAATTAGCACCGATGTACGTAGCGAGAAAACCGTAGACGGCGAAATCGAACCATTCCACGCAGTTGCCCATCCCAGCACCGATGATGGCCTTCCGTATCGACGTCTCTTCTACCTGTGGTACCGCTTGTGCTACCGCTTGCTCGTGTGATTCCACGGCTCTCCTCTATCCATGCTGTCTCCCGTTCCCCTGCTCAATCAGTATAGAGACTATTGCTGCTTCGGACCATATCTCACTAGACATCTTGCAGTGGTGTGGCTCTGAGATCTCTGTTCAGCTTGCAAAGCCGCGATAGCGACGAAGACCAACATCCGATTGAACCTTGACCTGCCCGGATAATCCTGCAAGTCTTGGAGGATCCGTCAGATTTCGTACTCCGCATCCAAGCGATCGGTAACGAACATATGGCCGGGACTGTGGGTGATCATCAAGGCAGGTTTGGCCTGCTTGGCCGCTGCTTGGGGCGTCACACCGCAGGCCCAGAACACGGGTGTTTGATCTTCCGCGATCGAGATGGGATCGCCAAAGTCCGGAGTTTGCAGATCGCTTACGCCTAGAGCCTCCGGACTTCCAACGTGTACCGGAGCTCCATGCATCATCGGGTATCGAGCAGAGATGGTCACCGCCAGAGAGACCTCTTCTCCACGGAACGGACGCATGCTTACGACCAGCGGTCCGGCGAAGGCCCTCGATGGGACACAATCACGGTTGGTTGTGTACATAGGGACGTTCCGGCCCTGGTCGATGTGCGCCAAATGCAAGCCTGCAGCAAGTAACGCGGTTTCAAAGGTAAAACTGCACCCCAGCAGGAACGACACCAGGTCATCCCGCCAGTACGACCGTATGTCCGTGGGCTCATCGACGAGCTGACCATTTTCGTAGACGCGGTACTTGGGAAGGTCCACCCGCAAGTCTGCGCCCGGAGCCACCACCGAAGGTTCCGGAGAACCCACATCTGTGACCTCCAGGACCGGGCACGGCTTCAGGTTTCGCACACAGAACTTTAAGAAGTCGAAAGCGTACTCGCTAGGGAGAATCACGAGGTTCGCCTGTACGTGCCCCCGCGCGACGCCGGAGGTTGGTCCTAAATGTTCCCCCTCACGGATTCGAGTCCGCACCTCGCTGGCGGTCATATCCCATATCTGCATCTTTTGTTCCACCCGGTCCCCTTTCGCCTTTTCGCAAGGTTACTCTACTACACCGTGATTCCTTGTTGCAGAGCCAGTAACAAGAGGTCGCATCGGCTTCCGTCTCGCCTTCTTAACTTGTAGAAAAGGCTTCTTGCGCGTCGCGGTCTCGCCGGAGAGCCAGGCGTTGGC
>DASSCV010000344.1:0-17854 GCA_035697505.1 Rubrobacter sp. | reverse complement strand
AGAGCGAGTTTCGGAAGGCGCGCAGGCCGTCGAGAGGTTGAGCTGAGGAGTCCATAACGATCCATCGTGCCCGCAACGCTCGCCGATGTCCACCGCCGATGCCGATCCCGAGCCCCTCGGGTTAAAAGACAAGCTAAGACGGCTGATGCATAATTCCTGAACATAAGAAGGAAAGGCGTCACCTCGGCGGCCGCCGAGTTTGAGCCCTGGGATCAGACATTCGCTCAGCTCTCGGGGTGGTTCATTCGAATTCCCCCAACAGCGTGGGATAGATGTTGTCGAAGAAGAGACGTTTGACGAGGGCTTGTCGATCCCGCACCCCGACCTTGTCGAACGCGCTACAGAGATGTTCCTGGACGGTGTATTTAGAGATGTAAAGCGTCGCGGAGATCTGCGCAGTGGACAAGCCTCTCATGACAAGGTCCACAACCGCCCGTTCACGAGCGGTTAGCCCATAACTGGCCGTGTTCAGCCAGAGCATCTCTTTGGGCCCTGGCGGTTCTATAACGATGACTGTATCACTGCTACCGTTGGTGTGCGGCTCACTCAAAGTAGCCTGAAGGGTAAGCCAGCGACCGGAGCGCGCCTTGACGCAGACGCGTGGAATACTGGCTGTATCCCGCTCGGTCTCCGGCCTCAGTGCCCTCCTCAACGCGCTTACCACCGTCCACACCGCCGCCGGTAGGCCCTTGCCTTCCCGCCACGCCGAAGGACCGTAGCCTTCGTGCCACCTGGAGTCGGAGTCGGGGTCTTGGAGTTCCTCAAGCCAGCGCTCTGCGGCCATGGTGTAATGCGAGACTCGCCCACCGTTGTCGAGGACCAACACGCCGGGGATGCCGTCGCCTCCCTTTTCCGTGGGAGCTTGCGAGCGGAGCACCGCTGCTTTGAGACCGGCACCCAGATGCGGGGCGACTCGCCGGAAGAGCCTGACCTCGCGGGTTTCGAAGTCGGGGCGACCCTTTTCGCGCAGCACATCGATAGCGCCCCAGAGTTCCTTGCCCGCGGTAAAGACGCTGCGCAGCTCGTGGCCGTATCCGAACGGCTCCATAAACTCCCTGTAGCGCAGGGAGCGCTCAAGCCTGCCATCGGTCGCCTCGGAGAGCAGTGCAACCGGGCGCCGACTCTTTGCCATCGAGTTGTACTTGTTGACGTCGTTCGCGAAGTAGAGGTGCTCGAGGAATAGGCGTACTTCCTTCTCGCCTCCCACCTGTTCGGGAATGGCGTTCGCGATCAGCCCGCTAAGAGGGTCCACCGTATGGGCGCAGTATCCTTCGAATGGCACGGCACACCGCAAGCCATCGGCTACCTCGCGCAGCAACGTCGCCTCGTCGAGCCCAGCGTAGCAATGCCGTTTCGTCTCACTGAAAACCCGATCTTCCAAAGTAGCGCCGACACCCTGAAGCGAAACCGCTCCATACGAAACACGTTGGACGAGGAGTGGATAAGCACATATCAGACCATGCTGGGATCTCTTGACTGACTCCCACCAGAGAAGCCCCAGCTGGTGACGCAGGCGCCGGACTGAAGCTACCATAAGACCATGGAAGCAGTGTGGAATCCCTAAGGATCCTGCCTCAAGATAATGCTCCAGATCGGTCTTCCGCTGCCCGTGTTGGGGACGCCTGCCATGTTCTTCTTCGAGCGCGGACCCACCCCGAGTCACGGGGTAAGATGGCGAGCAACAAACAAGGGAGGCGCTATGAATGAGACTGCGGGATCGGAGGGGCACGTCCATCACTACCATGCCACCTGCCACTGGGCAGGAGATACTGCTGTCGGCTACGAGAGCTACGACCGCGCGCACACCTCCTCTGCCCCTCCGGCCTTAACCGAGTTGATGCTTTCGGCTGACCCTGCTTTCCTCGGTCATCCACAGAAGCTCAACCCGGAGCAACTACTGCTGGTGTCGGTGTCTTCTTGCCAACTGTTGTCTTTTTTGGCTATCGCAGCCCGGGCCAGGGTTAAGGTATTGGAGTATGACGACCGCGCCGAGGCAGAGATGCCCGAAGATGTTAAGCCGATTCGGCTAACCAAGCTCACACTTAGGCCGCGCATAGTGGTCGGTCCCGGCGTGAAGGAAGAGCGAGTCTTGAAATTCACTGAATTGGCACACAAGCAGTGCTACATAGCCAACTCGCTCAGCACTGAGGTCGCCGTCGAGCCAACAGTCGAGATCCGAGAAAAAGAAATCGCCGACTGAACCTCAAGGGACCGGAGACATCCCCCATTTTACCTCGGCAGGCTATAAGGTGTCATTGAGGTCATCTAGCTCAAGGTTGCTGGAAACCGCTGTAGGACTTTCCTAGTAGACAGGGGGAGTGACGACGAGGTTAAGCGTCCGTGACGAGGGAGGGACTTATGGAGTGTGAATCGAGGAGACAGCGCTTGATAGATGCTCTCAAGCACCTCACACCCGAAATGAAGGAGACCCTGAGGCAGAGGAAGGAAGAAGGACTCGAGCAGAAGGATCGGCCCGACTTCGTTTGGCACTCTCTGCTGCAAAGCTTTGCCACCATGGGCAATGCCAGGGGTTGGGACGGGCTGATCGGGAACGAAGAGAACTACAATAAAGTCACCTTCGAGGCCCTTTCTGCGCTCGATCGCGTCGAGCGTCTCGAGAACTTAGACGAAGTGTTGCGAGCGTCCAAGGTACGGATGCCTGCTAAGAAGGCGGTCTGGCTCGACCTCGACTACGAGATGATCATCGAGATGGGCGGACCCGAAGCGGCCAGGAGACAGGCGCTAGCCCAGGACGGCAGAGAAGGAAAGGTCGCCTTCATGCAACGCTTCCACGGCATAGGAGACAAGTACGCCAGGAACATCTGGATGGACGTCTACCACCCCGACTTCCGCGACGCCATAGCCGTGGACGAGCGCATCAAGCGCGTAACGGAAGCCTTGGGGTACTCGTTCAAGAACTACCCCGAACACGAGCGCTTCTGCCAGGAGATCGCGAGGGAAGCCAACCTCGAAGGCTGGGAGGTCGACCGCCTCCTCTACAACCACCGCGGCGAATTCCTGGCCATCATCGGTGCCGGCCGAGAGGAGCGGGCACCCGATCCTGGCAACAGCTCACTATCGCGAGACGGCGATTCGACGATCAACGTATCTTCCAAAGAAGTCGAGAAGGACGGTCTACCCGGCAAACGCCTGGCACAAGGTTGGAGGGACTTATCGGGCGCGAAACACCCCGCAACGAAGTCCGTGTGGTCTGGAGAGGAAAGCTACCTCATCGAGGGTGCGACCCAGGTGCCCATCGTCCAGAGCATCCCGTTCGGCTATGACGATATCGACGAGTGGATGCGCGTCGCCCATGGCGAGCGCGAGGGGCACATCTACAGCCGCAACACTAATCCCACGACCCGCGCCTTCGAGGAAAAGGTTCGGGCGCTTGAGGCGGCGGAGGCCTCGACGAGTTTCGCAACCGGCATGGCGGCCATAAGCAACACCCTTTTCGCATTCCTCGCACCCGGGAACCGCGTCGTCTCCGTGAAGGACACTTACGGCGGGACGAACAAAGTCTTCCTGGAGTTCCTCCCCAGGGCGGGCGTGGAGGTGAAGCTCTGCGATACCACGGACCCCGACGCCATCTCAGAAGAGGTCGCCAAAGGCTGCGAGGTGCTGTACCTGGAGACGCCAACGAACCCGACTCTCAAGTTGGTCGACATAGGCCGCCTTTCGGAGGCCGGACACGAGGCCGGAGCGGTCGTCGTGGTGGACGGCACCCTCGCGACGCCCATAAACCAGAGCCCGCTCGCCCTCGGGGCGGACCTCGTGCTACACAGCGCTTCCAAGTACCTCGGCGGGCACGCGGACGTCCTCGGAGGCGTTCTGTGCGGGCCGGGCGAACTCGTGCGGCGGGTCTATCATTATCGCGAGATAAATGGCGCGGCCCTCGACCCCTTCGCCGCCTACCTACTCATCCGCGGCCTGAAGACCCTCGAACTGCGCGTCACGCGCCACAACGAGAACGCCATGAAGGTCGCGCGCTTCCTGGAAGTGCACCCGGCGGTAGAACGAGTCTTCTACCCGGGCCTTGAGTCTCACCCTCAGCACGAGCTCGCCAAGAGGCAGATGCGGGGTTTCGGCGGGATGCTGAGCTTCTCGCTCGTAGGCGGCTGCGAGGCGGTCCGGGCGTTCTTGCCGCGCCTGCAGTTCGCGCACCGGGCGGCGAACCTCGGAGCCGTCGAGACCACCGTTGGTCCGCCCGCAACCACGAGCCACGTCGAGTCCAGCGCTCAAGAGCGTGAGGCGATGGGCATCCCCGAGTCGCTCGTGAGGTACTCGACGGGCATAGAGCACCCAGACGATCTGATCTCGGACCTGGATAACGCCCTGTCCGCAACCCGCGCCGGGACACCGAACGTCTCTGGGTAGAGACCTTGGCATCCGTGCTCCCTGGCTGAGCTCTACTGCGCTTCGGCGTGTCAACGTCGGAGTGATGACGAAGGTTCACCAGTAGATCGTGGGAGGCAGGGCTCGCCGACTTGATTCAAGAGAACCAGACGATAGCGTTACGCGGATACAAGGGTGATATTGAGACCACCGTTCCTCAATAGCGCGAGCGTTGTCCTGACCTGAACATCCAGATCATCGAGCACCGACCGGAAGCCGTTGTCCCCCGTACTTCTTGAGCGAATCACCGCGGCAGCCCCAGAGGCCCGTCGAGTGGTTCGCCGAGGGCATCATCGATCGCGAGAGGAAGCTGAGCGGCTACCTGCTCTCCTCGACCCACCCTGACGGCAGGAACAAGCTCAGGCTGTGGCGTAGCATATTCGGCTTACTCATGGGATTTTGCAACAACCACATACAACTCGAAATGTAACGATTCTTACTCGTAAGAGATGAGGTCAGCGGTTCGACTCCGCTCGTCGGCTCTCTTTATTGCCCATAGATAAGCCAAATACGCGGAATGTAGAAGCCCTTGGTGATCTACCGTGGGCTTCTCTACATCACCGAGGCGGGGTGAAATTGACCCATAAGTTGCTGCCTCGTAACGGTTGTCGTAACGCTCGGGAGACGGTAGTGCTGTAGAGTGGCGTTGTGACAGAAGGGGCAAAGGAACAGGGTTGAGGTATCGGTGGGATGAGCCGCCGCACTGCCGCTTGGTTGGCCTGGTCGCTGTGGGCGGTTACCGTGACGCTGACGGCGATGAGCCTCGTTCTCCTGGTCCTGAACCTCCGATATCCGAACGCCCCCATCCCCAACTATTTGCTCGGAAACGCGCTGGTCGTGATCGACGTGACTGTGGGTGCCCTCGTGGCCTCCCGTCGGCCCGAAAATCCGGTGGGCTGGCTGTTGTGCCTCTCTAGCGTCGCCGTCAGCACGAGCACCTTCACCTCCCTGTATGCCATCTACGCTCTGCTCGCGCGACCCGGCTCGCTCCCCGCGGGCGAAGCGTCGGCCTGGATCGCTGCTTGGATACTGCCCATCATCATCGGCCTTCAGATATCCTACGTCCTGCTGTTCCCCACCGGACGGTTGCCCAGCAGGCGTTGGAGGTGCTTGGCGTGGCTGACAGCAGCTTTCGTCCTGGTGGGAGTGGTCCTCTCCGCGTTCTCTCCCGGAGCGTACTTTGGCGCACTAGGGCCGATCCGCAACCCGCTCGGGATCGAAGGCTTCACCACCTTCTACGCGGCTGTTCTGTACATTTTTGCCCCCGTCCTTTACGTCGCAATAGCCTTTGCGGTGTTCATGAGACTACGACGGGCCGTGGGAGTAGAGCGCCAGCAACTCAAATGGTTCGCTTACGCTGTTGCGATATTCGCTATAGGCACCACCCTGAACGTCATCAATTTCGCGATTGACGCACCATCCTGGCTCCAGTGGGCCGCGAACGCGATCTTCACGGCAGCGGGTACGACGATTCCTATCTCGATCGGGATAGCTATCCTTCGCTACCGGCTCTACGATATAGACATACTCATAAACCGCACCCTCGTCTATGGTTCATTGACGGTCACGCTGGTCGCGCTGTACTTCGGGGGCATCGTCGTGTTGCAGAGGATGTTCGTCTTACTCACCGGCCAGCAGTCCACCCTCGCGGTCGTTGCCTCCACACTCGTTATCGCTGCTCTGTTCACGCCCTTGAGGCGTCGCATTCAGTCGTTCATAGATCGACGCTTCTACCGCAGGAAATATGACGCGAGAAAGACACTCGAAGACTTCTCTGCCCAGTTGCGCAACGAGACAGATCTGAATGTCTTGAGCGACGACCTGGTAGGGGTGGTTGCGGAGACTATGCAGCCAGCCCACGTCTCCTTGTGGCTGCGACCCGAGCTACCACCAATGAGGAGCGAAGGTCCAGAGTAGGTCGCCTACCCGAGAGCCTCATCTATGCCGTCTGCGGTGTTGCGGCCCATGCTCGGCATCCAGTGTGAGTAGCCAGTGCCTCCTCATGGCGAGATCGCTCCTGAGCTGGTAATCGCTCCATCCCAAGGTGTGCTTGACCTGCTTGTAGCTCTGTTCCACCCACATCCTAAGCAGGTTGATTCTGCGAACTTCGCCTGTACGGATTTCTCGGAAGATCTCCTGCGGCAGATACCGACCAGGAGTATTCTTGTTCCATGAGCGAGGAACAGAGAACGCTTAGAGTCGGAGTGCTCGGCGCGGGTCCGATCTCGCAGGCGGCTCACTTCGAGGCGTGCAGGAAGGCGGAGAACGCCGAACTTTACGGTATCTGCGATGTGGCCGCGGACCTTCTTGAGAGGGTGGTCGCTATCCACACGCCCAGGAAAGCCTTCGGCGATTACGATGCCATGCTCGCTGACCCCAACGTCGACGCGATCATCGTCGCCGTCGCCGACCAGTTCCACGTCCCTATGGCTACAAAGGCCCTCAAAGCCGGCAAGCACGTTCTGGTGGAGAAGCCGATGGGCGTCACCGTCGAGGAGTGCGAGAGTCTGCGAGACGCCGCCGAGACGTCCGGGCTCATTGTGCAAGTCGGTACCGAGAAGCGGTTCGACGAGGGCATCGCCTTCGCCCGCGACTTTATCAGGGAGGAGATGGGCGAGATACTCGCGCTGAAGGCCTGGTATTGCGACTCGACCCATCGCTACACCATCACCGACGCTCTGCAACCGGTGATCGAGGCGAGCGAGAGCGCGCGGAGGCCAGAGGGCGACCCAAAGGCGGACCTCAGACGCTATTACGTGCTAGGGCACGCGAGTCACCTACTCGACACGGCCCGCTTCCTGGGTGGGGAGATAGGGGTCATCCGCACCAGGCTAGCTGAGAAGTTCGGGGCGTACTGCTGGTTCTCGGAGGTCGAATATACCGACGGGAGCGTCGGTCAGCTGGACCTGACGCTGAAGATTCGAATGGACTGGCACGAGGGCTTCCAGGTCTACGGAGAACACGGAAGCGTGATCGGGAAGACCTACAACCCCTGGTACTACAAATCGAGCGACGTGGAGTGCTTCTCTGAAAAGGACGGTCGATACCACAGGCCCCTTGGCGCGGACGGCCACTTCTTCAGGCGTCAGGTCGAGGGCTTCGCAGACTCGATACTCTACGGCGCCCCGATGCGAGGGGCGAACGCACAGGACGGTCTGGCGACGATGCGCGGGATGGTGGCGATGACCCGCTCGGCACAGACCGGCGAGGCCGTAAGGCTCGCCGAAGTCGAAGGTGGTGTCTGAGGTGCGGCTCGGAATCTTCGCTAAGACATTCGCGCGTTCGTCGCCGGAGGGCGTCTTCGACGCCTTGGCCAGTCACGACCTCCGCGAGACGCAGTTCAACATGTCGGTGGCAGGGCTACCATCCATGCCAGACGAGATAGACCCTGCCCTGGCGGATCGGGTTAGGGAGGCCGCCGCCAAGCTCAACATCACGGTGGCCGCCGTCTCAGGCACCTTCAACATGGCCCACCCGGACGAGGAGGTCCGCAGGGACGGCCTGCGTCGTCTCGGCGTGATCGCGGGCGCCTGCCAGCGCCTCGGGACGTCTATGATAACGCTGTGCACCGGCACTCGGGACAGGAAGAACATGTGGCGCCGGCATCCCGGCAACGGGACACCAGAGGCTTGGCGGGATATGCTCGCTACTATGCAGGAGGCGCTCACCACGGCCGAGGAGAGCGGCATCACGCTCGCCTTCGAGCCAGAGATCAATAACGTTGTGGCCTCGGCCGCGAAGGGGCGGCGTCTTCTGGACGAGATGCGCTCTCCCCGCCTCAAGGTGATCATGGACGCCGCCAACCTTTTCGACGCCGAAGACCCCGCCCGCCGACTCTCGCGTTCTGAGGAGGTCCTGGGCGAGGCCTTCGGGCTCCTCGGCGGGCACCTCGTCCTGGCCCATGCGAAGGACGTCAAGCGGTCGGGTGAGGTGGTCGCTGCGGGCAAGGGCTACCTTGACTACGACCTCTACCTGAGGCACCTGAGCGAGGCCGGCTACGATGGGCCCCTCGTCCTGCATGGCCTGACCGAGGAGGAGGTTGCCGGCAGCCTGGCTTTCCTCCGGAAAAAGCTGGTCGGGGCCGCTTTGGGCGCAGCCGGTACGTCCGGGGAGGCAGGACGCTGATGCCCGCCTTCGAGCGCGGCGGCCTAGCCTTCAACTACCTGGATGTGGGGGACCCTTCGGGGCGGCCCTTCGTCTTCCAGCACGGCCTCGGGGGCGATATCTCCCAACCCGCCGGCATCTTCCCGCCCACGTCGGGCGTCCGACTGCTCTCACTGGACTGCCGCGGCCACGGGGGAACGCGTCCCCTCGGCCCCGCGGACAAGCTCTCCTTTTCGTCCTTCGCCGACGACGTCGCGGCGCTGATGGACCATTTGGGGCTCCAGCGTGCCGTGGTCGGAGGCATCTCTATGGGCGCCGGGGTGGCGCTGAATCTGGCCTTTCGTTACCCGCAGAGAGTGGTGGGGTTGGTCCTCTCGCGCCCGGCGTGGCTCGATTCGCCGAGACCTGAGAACCTCAAGGCATACCCGATGATCGCCTGGCTGTTGAGGGAGCACGGCGCCAAGCTGGGGAAGAAACACTTCGAGGGCACCGAGGAGTACGCGGAGCTCGAGCGCGCGGCTCCCGGGGCGGGTCGCTCGCTGGCCTCATCGCAGTTCGGTAGGCCGCGCGCCCGGGAGTACGCGCCGGTCCTCGAGTCGTTGACGGGGGACGCACCCGGCAGGGACCTGGCGCAGTGGCGGGAGGTGCGCGTTCCCGTCCTTGTGCTCGCCTCGTGGCAAGACCCGACCCACCCCCACGGCTACGCTGAGATCCTCGCGCGCGAGCTGCCGTCGGCGCGACTCGAGGAGCTCACCCCGAAGGCCGAAGACGAGGGCCGCCACGCGCAGGACGCGCGGGCGGCCATCGCGGGCTTCCTGGGCCGCGTCTTCCCGTCCGCGTCGGCGCAAGAGGAGGCGACAAGCAAGGCGGCGGCAGGACGATGAAGGCGGCGGTCTCGCTCTGGTCGGCGGATCTCCTGGAGGTGGGCGCTGCCCTCGACCGGCTGACGGGGGTGGCGGACGCGTTCCACGTGGACGTGATGGACGGGCACTTCGCGCCCGACCTCTTGTTCGGTCCAGATTTCGTGCGGGCGGTGAGGAAACGCACGAGGGGCGTGGTGGATGTGCATCTGATCGTCTCGGAGGCGGACCGGTGGGTGAAGTCCTTCGCCGAGGCAGGAGCCGATGTCTTGACCGTTTACCCGCAATCGTGTCCGGACCTTCGGGGCACGCTTGGGGAGATCGAACGACTGGGGGTGAGCCCGGGGGTGTCCGTAGACTTGGGCTACCCGTTGGAGCGCGTGCGCGACGCCGTGTTGGGGCTCGCCGACCGGGTCGTCATCATGGGAACCGAGACGGGCGTGAAGGGGGTCGGTCTGGAACCCAAGGCCCTCGAGCGCGTCCGTGAGGTGGTGCGTTGGCGCGGGATCAGCGGGAGCCCCGAGATCTACGTGGACGGGGGCATCCGGCGCCACACGGTGCCCGAGATAGCGCGGGCCGGCGCGGACGGGGTCGTGCCGGGCTCGCTCGTCTTCGGCTCCGAAAGCTGGGAGGAGGCAGTACGGTGGGTGCAATCGCAGGACGACCCCGGGGCGACGCGGTAGGCGGGTCTGGCGCGGAGGGGCTGCATCCAGTCGGCCCCTCCGGTCCGGTGATGGGCATGGACCTGGGCGGCACCTACCTGCGCGCGGCACTCACCGACGAGTACGGCAGGATTGTCCTCAAGCGGCGCGTCGAAACCCTCGCCCACGAGGGGCGCGAGGCCGTGTTGGAGCGCATCGTCGCGCTGCTAAACGAGGTCAAAGGCCAGGCGGGCGGGCGGGGGGTGTTGGCCGTAGGCGTGGGCGCTCCCGGTCCCCTGGACCCCGAGGCCGGGATCATCAGGGGCGCCTGGACGCTGCCTGGCTGGGAGGACGTCCCCTTGGCGGCCGTCATCGAGGAGCGGGTTGGGGTCGCGGCCATCCTGGGCAACGACGCCAATGTTGCGGCCCTGGGGGAGCTCGCCTACGGGTCGGGCAGGGGTGCGGAGCACCTGGTCTACCTGACGATTAGCACCGGGATAGGCGGTGGGTTCGTCGTGGGCGGCAAGCTCCTGGAGGGCCGCAGGGGGGCCGCGGGCGAGGTCGGGCACATCGTCGTGGAGCCGTGCGGCCCCGAGTGTAGTTGCGGCGGGCGGGGTCACCTGGAGGCCCTGGCCTCGGGCACGGCCATCGCCCGCCAGGCCCGCAAGGCGCTCTCCTCGGGCGAGGACACCATACTCAGAAAGCTCTCTGGGGGTGACCCGGGACGCGTGACCGCCGAGCTCGCGCACGAGGCGGCGCTGGCGGGGGACCCTCTTTGCATCGAGCTGATCGGGGCCGCCGGCAGGCGCGTCGGCTACGCCCTAGTCGGCCTCGTCCACCTGTTCAACCCGGAGGTGGTCGTTCTCGGCGGCGGCGTGACGGGCGCGGGAGACCTCTTCTGGGGGCCGCTGCGCGAGATGCTCTGGGGAGGACTGATCCCCGCCTTCGCGGAGGGGCTGAGGCTAAAGAAGAGCGCACTCGGGGACCACGCCGGCCTCTACGGCGCCGCCGAGCTCGCGCTCCGCACCGTCCGGGATGCCCAGGAGATCACCGATGCGTCCGCCGAGGTCCGCGCGGGCAAAGGTAGCCCACGGGGGTGAGAGAAACGAAGGAGCTCGCGTGGATCTTGCGCTGCGCTGGCGCTCAACCTCCGGACGGCGGAGTTGTGCTTAGTGAGCGGGGTAGTCTCGGACCACGCTAGAGGACGCACCATCGACGATTTGGGGCCCGTGCTCGCCGATGAGGGCGGTCGAAGGCTGAATCTCGTCTACAGCCTCTACCGCGGAGTTCGTCTGCCTGAAGACGAGGCGGCGCTTACCGTTTGACACCCCTGATGACCCCACCGAACGCGTTCTGGAACGTACACAGCGACACGTGGCAACCTATGTCGGCGGATTGTGGCTCCGAGTGTTGCGGGTCCGTGCCATTGGACCTGCCGTCAGAGTGTAGCTGTTGCTCGTTCTGATACCACTCTGATACCACCGCGAGCGCAATACGGTGCAACACTCAGCAAGGCAGGGAAAGGAAAACCCTCTAGATATGCGGGATTTGCAACCCCTGCAACGCATGACCGATCACTCGTAATGAGGTTAGGTCAGCGGTTCGCGTCCGCTCGTCGGCTCTCTATCTTTCCTGCAAATATCGTACAAAGGTAGATTGCCCTGCTCACTCCACTGGGGGCCTGGCAGCAGTAGACTCTATCCCAAGACCTCGTCCATGCCCTCGGCAGCATGCCTTCCCATGTTGGGCATCCAGTGCGAGTAGCGATCAAGGGCACGTGAATAGAGGCGTGTCCCGCGAGGTCCTGGACGTACTTCAGGTGAGTGCCGCGAGCGAGCAGGATCGTGAAGCAGGTATGCTGTAGGTCGTCCAAACGGATAGAGGGGAGACTCGCGCTCTCGAAGTGCGGCTTGAAGTGCAGGTCGATAATGTTCTGGGTGTTGAGAGGTGTACCTTTTCCGGTCGCGAATACGAGCCCCGAGTCTTCGTAGGCGCTAGCCTTTAGCTCCGCCTGATGCGAGTCCGTAACGTACCGAGCTCTGAGATGTGCGCGGCGGAGGGTGTTTTCAAGGCCATCTTCTACCGTTATGTGAATCCCGACGGGACGCCCGCAGAACGCCCAAGAGACTTAACCTGTATTGAGACACTAACGGTACTAAGGAGGCTGGATTCGAAGAGCGACTGAGGTGAACAGGCGAGAGTTACAGATGAGCGGGAGGTAAGAGACTGGTGGCTAACGATCAGAGAAGGGGCAATTCAGAGTCACGCTCCAACGAAGCTCGGCCGCGCCGCAGTGGTGGTGGCTGTGGCAGAGGTGGTGGTTGCGGATGTGCTTTGCCCTCGCTCGTACTGGTGGTCGGAATCATACTGGCGATCTTCTCAACGAACCTCGGTATCGGCGTTTCGGTGAGGGTGCCCTTTACGGAGAGTAACCTGAGCGTCGCGGGGTCGGTTGGAAGTAAAGAGCTGGCGATAGACACTCTCCCGAACTACGTGGAGCAAAAAGTCGCCGACAACAACAACTTCCTCAACCAGTCCATAACCCTCACCATATGGCCGGCTGAGGGAGTCTCGCTCATCGTGCTCGGCAAGCAAGAAGGCGCTCCGGTCGTTGACGTACACCTCGATGCAGAGCGCAGATAGGCCCTCCTGTGCGGAAAGCGTGTGCCGCTCCTTGGACCTCCCGCTGCAGCGTTCTCGGCGGCCATCTCCAAGGTGCTCCCCTTGGTCTCAATAGACGAGTTGCGGCCCATCCTGAATGGGGCCGTCCTCAAGCGGCGAAACTAGAGGGAGCCTTTCTTACAGGCGCCACCCTGTCGCACAGTGACGTTGGCCTCGACGAGAGCAGCCCGAGGGCGGCTGGGAGTCGGCTCCGGCCTGGGCAGCTGAACGACACACGGCGCCGGTCGGCACTTACTCCAACCTTGGCGTAATCGGGCGGAACGCGGCGACTCGCTGCGAACCCGTTCGCTGCACGTAAGCGGCTTTTCGGCTTAAGGAGAGAAGCATAAATCTTAACCTGTATTGAGACTAGATCAGCGGTTCGACTCCGCTCGTCGGCTCTTCATTTTCTCCCGATTTGCAGGAAAACGTAAGTCCGGCAGAACCCCTTCCAGCCTAAATTACAGCAACCGAACTGCAACCCGAGCTTGGCCAGGAACTATATTACGGCCACAAGAATACATCGCTTACTCTCTAGGTAGATGAATCATAGGAAGTGCGTGCTTCTTGAGTTGGACTTCCACTTTACGGCGTTCTCAGAAGCTCGCCCTGCCCGGCCTGAAAGGCTTAGCAATACACGCTAGTAATAAATACCGCATTTGAGTGATGTGCCAGGTCCCCCCATGGGTCACACTCAGGATCGACGGGAACTCGGCTTTAGGAGAAGGGGAAGATGAGCACGTATGCACAGAGTGTGCCCGGCGGCGTCGGGCGCAGGGAGCAGTATTCCCTCGCGAAGATCCTGGGCATCTGGGCGCTTGCAGCCGCCTCGATGGGTATCCTGAGCTGGATCGTTTTCCCGCTACTGGGACTCGAATTCGAGTCGAATCCTCTCGGATTTGGCGTCACGTTGTTGGTGGTGCTCACGCTGGGGTTGGTTTGGTTGTTCGTACTTTCCATGATCATCGTTCGTCGAGAGGAAGGTGACCTGCGCTGGGCGACTCTCAAGAGGAGGCTTAGGCTCAACACCCCGCGGGATCCGACGACCGGCCAACCCCGCGCAAGGCTCTGGTTGTGGGTGTTGCCGTTCATCGTCGCGGTCGCAGTGATAGAACTCCTACTGAACACTCCATTAGAAAACGCTTGGGTTTCGGTCTTTCCGTTTCTTGCGGAGCCCGAAGGCTATAGCTTCGATGCGATCTTAGGATCGCAAGAGATCCTGGGGCGGCTAGTGGGTGCCTGGTGGTTCTTCGCCTTGTTCGTGGTTCAGGCTATATTCAACACGATCTTGGGGGAGGAGTTTCTATTTCGGGGTGTGTTTGGTCGCTGGAGCTGGGTGGCAAACAGCGTACTATTCGGGCTTTATCACGTTCACGTGCCCTGGGTAATACCTAATGCGGTCCCCACCGGCCTCTTGTACACCTACCCCGCCTATCGCTACAGGAGTACGTGGATGTCTATCATTCTCCATTCTGCACAGAGTGTGTACTTTGCCTTCTTAGTGCTCGGGGTCGTATTGGAGTTAGCTTAGGAATTGGGGTTCCGGTCTGTCCTCTTGCCCTTTATTCACCGGAGTGAGTGGAAGGGGAATTCTCCGAAGTTCGCCATAACAGAGTTCTCGGAAGTTGCGCCAGCCCTTCTAACCCTTCACACTGGGCACGTTGATCAACGCAAGGCGGGGCTGACGGGTCCCGCCCTCTCTAGTAAGGAGGTAGCCTAGATCTATGTACGCAGCAGTGCGGCGCTACGAGGGCGTGACTGACCCGCAGAAGGTGGCCAAGGTGGGACAGGAAGGCTTTGTGCCCATCATCAGCGAAATGCCGGGATTCGTGGCTCACTACGTTGTGGACGCCGGGGACGGGGTAATGGTTGCAACCAGCGTCTTTGAACATAAGGACGCTGAGGAGCAGTCCACCTTTAGGGCAGGAGAGTTCGTTGCTGAGCATCTCGAACCCTTGCTACCGAACCCACCCCAAGTGACGGCCGGTGAGGTTGTCGTATACAAGACTAAGTAGGGCAGACACAGAGAGTTCGAGACCTAGATGGGAGAGAGCCGGGGCTGCTCTAAGCTCCGGCACTTGCTCCTACTGCTCTTATTCACTGAAGTGCCTGGAAGTGGAATTCTCGGAACTCTATATTCAGCATACTGCATAGAACGTCCTCTCAAAGCCACAAACAGCTCGCTCCTCGGCGCTTCAGCCCCTGCTGAGCGATTTCTATAACTTGTGGTGCTCTATCGATGTGCGTGCTCGTGAATGCTCCTCTGCCACGCTAGAGACCGGGAAGAGGAGCACGCAACTCTGCTGCATGGCTTTGCATTCATCGGCAACAGACATCGACCAAGGGCCCAACACCTTATATCCTCATGCCTTTGGCGAGGTGGCGACCCATGCTCTCTGGCTATCTCTAGTAGTACGAGTACCCAAATCTAGCCTGCGGTGCAGAGGCAGTGATACCACTCTGATACCACCGGGAGCGCAATACAGTGCAACACAGGGCAAACCGCAGAGAAGAAACCGGCTCAGGAATGCGGGATTTGCAACCCCCTGCACATCCCTGCAACGCCTGAGTGATCACTCGTAAGAGATTAGGTCAGCGGTTCGCGTCCGCTCGTCGGCTCTCTTTCTTGCCCGCAAATCACCCAAAAACGAAGAACCCCCAATCTGGGGTCGGGGGCTTTGCCAGCTAGCTCTTGCCGAAGGCTGTTACGTCGACAAGTACTCCGGTCTCCGGAAGTTCAACGTGTAGACCGGGAAGCCGCCGAAGCGCTCCACCAGCTCGAAACCGGCAGGCTCGACCTCACGCCGCAAGGAGGTGGGCCGACGGTAGTCAGGGTCGCCAAAGCCCTCCGTCACAGAGAGGATTCCTCCCGGCTTGAGTGCCGCGTAGAGCTCGCGCCCTGCCGCCTCCCGGTCGCGCACCTCGCCGAGCACGAAGGCGAGGACAACCCGGTCGAAAGCTTCCCTCTCCAATGCCCCCTCGCCGAGGCCAGCCTCCAGGGTGCGGACGTTGGTTATGCTTTCCGCCCCCAGCCGATGCTCGAGCTTTTCGAGCATCGCACGCTGGCTGTCGAGGGCGACGATCTCCCCGGTCGGTTCTACCACTCTCGCGACGGGGATGGTCAGCCGCCCGGGACCACAGCCTGCATCCAGTACCCGCATGCCGGGAGCGAGGTCGAGACGCTCGACTAGAAGCTCGGAACCCGCGAAAGCCTCCACGAGCGGGTTCTCAAAGAGAAAGGTGAGCGTGGGTGGGATCGGTATGGGTCGCTGACGTTGCCGCAGAAGCCCCGCGATGGCCAGTCCGACGACCCCTAGCAATGCATACGGAAGTATCTTTCTCATGCCTCGTGAGCCCGCTTCTTGCATTGTACAGGACGAGGATACTGCGTGGTCTCTGCCCTTATTCACCGAAGCTACTAGTACTACTTCGTTAATTACTCGAGAGGCGGTAGAAAAATCGTTCTTGAAGGGTCCCGGTACACAAAAGCCCCTCTGTAGGCCCCGATTTTGTCGCTTTTCGGTCCGAACATTCCTAACATCCGGCGTCATTTTCAACTAATCCAGCCGCTATCTACAGCCTAGCATCAATCTAACGAAGTAGTACTAGAAGAAGTCGTTTCTTAGGAAGCACGGTACTCGCGTCTAAGGGTCGGCGGCCTTTCGTCGCCGCGGCTACCTGGTCTGCCGCTTCCCTAGTCGCCCCCACCGCTGCCACCAAGAGCAAACGCTGGGGATGCTGTGGTCAGTAGCATCATCCCCATGACCATAAGGGCTAGCAACTCCTTCTTCATGCGCTCCTACTTTCCTCAAAGGCGGGACTCGTCAGCCCTGCCGTGCTGCCCAACGCGACCGTCCTAACAACGTCTCCTACCAAGCACATCGGACCAAAATCTGATTCTTTACCAGTACAAATCTTTCAAAGCATCCGGTTTCTTCTTTTGTGCCTTGAGGTAGGCCGCTTTAGAATGCGAAGCATGTGTTCCGAGGTAGGCGAGTACGGTGAGCTTCACACGTTGCCCGCAATGGCCTGGGCTGCTTCCTTCGTCGTCTGGGGGCTTGGGGACGCTATGCTTGGGCGATGGCTCTTCCTGCCGCTCTTCGTCGCCGCGTTCTACGGTGGCATGATCATGATAGACTTGGTCACCTATCCGATGCTCTCCTTCTGGAGAGGCTGGCTTAGGCGACGAGGTCTTATTGCCTGGTACCTCGTTGAGGTCGGCGGGCTCTGGGGCACTACGACGCTCGTGTTGTTGGTGCTTTCTCCTTGGTGGCTAAGATGGAATTGGAACGGGGCGTTGCCACTAGAAGTGCTCGGTGGCGTAGTACTCATCGGCTCGGTGGTGGTAGGGACGTGGGCTGTCGCAAAGATGGGATGGGCAAGGCTGCTATTCGCCGGAGCCTTGTTTCCATCGGGAGCCGTGGCTGAGGAGAATGATGTTCCGCAACGACTAGTGGTAGAGGGACCGTATCGGTACGTGCGCAACCCCCTGTATGATACGGACCTGTGCCTGATCTTGGGTGCCGCGCTGCTCACCCGCAGCTGGGCTCTCGTGTTGCTAGCTGCTCTCTATCTGGCCCAGCTCGCCCTCCAACTTCCCTTGGAAGAACGTGAACTCAGGGAGCGTTTCGGGGTCCCATACCGCCGCTACTGCGAGCTCGTACCCCGCTTCGTCCCGAGGCGTAAGCCCGTGCGCCAGCGAGACCTCCACACCTGAATCAGCGAAGGGCAAGCTGCACGCCGAGGTGCATCGCCGAACTCCTTAGAACTCTGTCATGGAGAAGTTCGGAGGAAGTCAGGAGAATCCGTTGCCTGGCTTTAGAACCGGCCACTAGCGGGTAACAACCAAAAACGCCGGACGGGGATCATAGAGGGGGTACCGTCCGGCGTCGCATATCTGGAATGTGTCTTTCCCCTCATGGAGGATAGCTAAACACGGTGCCTACTTCCGAGAATACCTTACAGGCGAACTTTGCAGAATGTCCCTTCTGCGAGGTTCGATGCATGAGCCTTGTAAGCGCAAGCAAGTAGCCCATGGAAGAGGAATCCGCGTCGTTCACTATGTGAATGCTTAGTAGCTGATCACGGGCGTCTTGCGCACGTACGTGTCATCCGTCAATTGCGCCAGCATAAAGGCCGCAACATCCGCCCGTGATATCGTCTTGGCTGTGTAAGAACCCCCCAGATAAACCC
>DASSCV010000343.1:0-5454 GCA_035697505.1 Rubrobacter sp. | reverse complement strand
CCGCGGCTCGTCGGCCTGCAACCGCACGACGGCTCGCTGGTCCCCCCGGAAGCGAGCCAGATCGTGGAGGGGGAAAACGAGATCGTGGGCCGGATAACGTCGAGCCGCATGTCGCCCACGCTGGGGCGTTCGATCTGCCTGGGCTTCGTCGCCCCGCACCTCACCACGCCGGGGACGAAGGTCATCGTGCAACTGCCCGGCGGGGAGCGCATACCGGCCTCCGTCACGCCGCACCACGCGCACTACGACCCCCAAGGGACGCGCCAGCGTGGTTGAAACAGCGCCCGTCGCCCGCAGCCCTATAGCGCAGGTCCCTCCCACGACCGTAGAGCACGGCTGGGAGGTCAGCGTCCGCCGCAGCGCCGCCGAACTAAAGATCACCGACTGCACCCCCCTCGCCAAGGTTCTCGTGCTGGCGTCAACGGAAGGCGAGCTAGCCCGAGCTCTAGGCGTCCCGTTCGGGCGCGCCGCCCGCGATGCTTACGAAACGCTCGTCGTTGGCTCGGGCCCAGGCGAATGGCTACTAATTGCTGCACCAGGAACGAGCGCGGCGGTTTCAAAGCGTGTAGGAGAGGTGCAAGATGAGGGACTCGTCAGCGTCTTCGACGTCACGCACGGGCGGGCGCTCGTGCGGATCACAGGCCCGCGGACGCCCGATCTTCTGGCGAAAGTCTGCGCCATCGATCTCTCAGAGGCGGTAACGCCCAACGGGGCGGCCTTCCGCAGCCCGGTCGCGAAGCTTGTCACGGACATCGTCCGCGACGACCGCGATGCGGAGATCTCCTACCTGCTACATTGCGAGCGGTCCTCGGGTCAGTATCTCTTCGACGCGTTGATCGATGCAGGCGATGAGTTCGGCATAGAGGTCGACGGGTTCGTCAACCCCGGAAACAGAGGAGACTAGATAGAGCATGACGTTACCAAAGAACCTGGAGGTCGCCAGGCAAGCGAAGCTCAGGCCGCTGAACGAGATAGCCGCCGAGATAGGCATCGGGGAGCATCTACTGGAGCCTTACGGAGAAGGCGTCGCCAAGATAAAGCTCGACGCTATCGAGGAGCTCGCCGACAGGCCGAAGGCCAAATACGTGGTGGTCTCCGCCATAACGCCAACCCCTCTGGGTGAGGGGAAGACGACGACTACCGTAGGCCTCGGGCAGGCCTTCAAGCATATCGGCAAGACGGCGACGGTGGCTGTGCGCCAGGCTTCGATGGGTCCCGTGTTCGGCATCAAGGGCGGCGCCGCCGGCGGCGGATACAGCCAGGTGGTGCCGATGGAGGCGCTCAATCTGCACCTCACCGGTGACATCCACGCGGTCACCGAGGCACACAACCAGCTCGCCGCCATGATCGACAATCACCTCTACCAGGGCAACATCCTCGACCTCGAGTTGCAGAGCATTACCTGGCGACGGGTGATGGACGTAAACGATCGAGCCTTGAGGAATATAGTCGTTGGGCTGGGCGCCCACACCGACGGCGTCCCGCGCCAGAGCGGCTTCGACATCACGGCGGCCTCGGAGGCGATGGCGATCCTCTCGCTCTCCACCTCGCTTCACGATATGCGTAGCCGCTTCGGGCGGATCGTGATAGGTAGCGACGCCGACGGAAACCCTGTGACAGCCGAAGATCTCAAGGCCGCAGGCGTTATGACGGTCATCATGAAAGAGGCTATAAAGCCCAACCTCATGCAAACCCTGGAGAACACGCCTGCCCTGGTCCACGCCGGCCCCTTCGGCAACATCGCCACAGGCAACTCCTCAATCGTGGCGGATCTGATCGGTATCCGCGGCGGTGACTTTCTCATAACCGAGGCAGGCTTCGGTGCGGACATGGGCGCAGAGCGCTTCTTCAACATCAAGTGCCGCTACTCGGGTCTCCAGCCGGACGCGGCCGTGCTCGTCGCCACCGTGCGGGCGCTCAAGGCCCACTCGGGCCGCTACGAGGTAAGAGCAGGCAAGCCCCTCCCCGAGGAGATGCAAAAAGAGAACCCCGATGACGTTTATGCTGGTGCGGCCAACCTGAAGAAACAGATAGAGAACATCCGCCTCCACGGCGTCTCGCCGGTGGTGGCGATCAACGCATTCCCCACGGACCACGAGACGGAATACGACTCTATCAGGGAGGTCGCCGGGGAAATGGGCGCGCGGGTGGCCGTATGCAACCACTTCTCTGAGGGCGGGGCTGGCGCTGTGGAACTCGCCGAGGCCGTCGCCGAGGTCGCCGAAGAGCCGACCGGGTTCGCGTTTCTCTACCCTGATGAGGCTCCTTTGAGGGAGAAGATCGAGACCATCGCCAAGGAGGTATACGGGGCGAGAGGTGTAGAGTACGACATGAGCGCGAGTCGCCAGCTCGACTCCTATCAGAAGAACGGGTTCGGCGAGTTGCCCATCTGCATGGCCAAGACCCATCTATCCATATCTTCCGATCCCTCGCTCAAAGGGGCTCCCAAGGGCTGGACACTCCCGGTCAGGGAGGTAAGGGCGTCGGTGGGGGCCGGGTTCGTCTACCCTATCTGCGGGGATATGCGCACGATGCCAGGGCTCAGCGCTTCTCCCGCCGCCGAAGGTATAGACATAGATGAGAACGGCGAGATAGTGGGGTTGTTCTGAGCGAGCTGGGTAGGATAACGATCGGCGTGTTCTCTACAGACGAATTGCGGACGCAATTCGTCACACGGAGGTGATGAGAAGATGCAGCTACCCACGCGAGCCACTTACGTCGTTATCGGGGCCGGGGTTCATGGTCTGAGCACGGCCTGGCACCTGGCGAAAGTATTGAAGGCCAGGGGGCGCGGGTCGGGCGAGGACGTGATCGTGCTCGACAAGACAGGCGTCGCCGCAGGGGCCTCGGGAATCGCCTGCGGTGTGATCCGTAATAACTACTTCCAGCCAGCGATGCGCAAACTGATGGCCCATTCGGTCTCCATCTGGGAGTCGGACCCGGAAGCGTTCGCCTACCATCCCGTTGGCTACATGCAGATCTCACCCCAGGTGATGCACGACGACGTGGTGCAGATCTATGAAGAACAGCAGGCGATCGGCTACCCCTCTACTCTCGTCGAAGGAGAAGAGGAGTGCCGCTCCTACATGCAGAACATCTTCCACGACTGGCAGGCCGAGAACATCACGAGCATACTGCACGAGCACCGTGGAGGGTACGCCAACAACAAAGCCTCGGTAAGGGCCCTCGCCACCGAAGCCAAGGCCGAGGGCGTGCGGATCCACTCCGGGGTCAGGGTTACCGGATTTCGCATGGAAGGCGGCAGCGTGAGCGCCGTACAGACGAATCTGGGCTTGGTCGGCTGTGATCACCTCGTCGTGGCCGCCGGCCCGTGGATCAGAGACATCTGGGGGATGCTCGACCTGCCCGAGAAGATCACCGTCAAGGGGCCTGATGGCGGGCTGTACCGCGACCGTGAGATGTGGACGTACTGGTCGCTGCAGGAGGGTGTGCTGGGGGTCGAGCCGAGCTTCCTTACTGACAACGAAGGCGGCATGCCACCGGTGATCCATGTAGACACCGATGCCCCACTCTACGACGAAGACGGCGGGCTCGTCACGGACGAACTCTGGGGGATCTACTACAAGCCGGACTTCTACTTCAACGGGGTGCAGGGCGGCGCCACGCCATACGTGGTCGACCAGCCAGCGAGCGAGGTCGCAGTCGACCCCTACGGGTCAGAGAGCCCCGACTTCGTGGTGGGTGAAGATTTCGCCAGGATGTGGACCTCGGCGCTCGCGCACTGCCACGGGCGCTTCGAGGGCAAGGGCTCCCTGTTCTCCAGGGAGCCCTCGGGCGGTATCGGGTGCTTCACCCCCGACAGCTTCCCCGTCTTCGACACCTTCAGGAACAATGCCTACGTCATCGCCGACTCCAACCACGGCTACAAGATGATCGGGGTCGGCGCACTGGTGGCAAAGGAGCTTATGGACGAGCCGCAGGAACTGCTTGAACCTTTCCGTTTCTCCCGCTACGAGACCGGAGAACTGCACCCAACGAGCAACTCACCCTTCCCATGGAGCTGACACAGGGAGGCTCCGAAGAGCCGCAAGGGCCATACCCTCCAGGACACCGGGTAGACACGCCCAGGATCGAAAACGCCGTAAGGGAGTTGCTAATAGCCATAGGCGAAGACCCGGAACGGGAAGGCCTCAGAGGCACGCCGCGCCGCGTCGCCGAAGCCTACGCGTTCCTCTTCGCCGGGCTTGCCGATGACCCGGCCAGGCACCTTGACGTTGGGTTCCAGGAAGAACATCGCGAGATGGTCCTGGTCAGGGACATACCCCTGTATTCGCTCTGCGAACATCACCTCCTGCCGATGGTCGGCAAGGCCCACGTAGGCTACATACCAGACGGGAAAGTCGTAGGCTTGTCCAAGCTGGCCCGCCTTGTGGAGGGTTACGCCCGTCGCCCCCAGCTCCAGGAGCGGCTTACCGCCCAGGTCGCCGACGCCATCCACGAGAGGTTGGGATCTCGTGGCGCCATCTTCGTCGTCGAGGCGGAACATCTGTGCATGACGATGAGGGGCGTGCAGAAGCCAGGAAGCGTTACCGTTACAAGCGCCGTGCGCGGCATCTACGCCACAGACCCGCGTACCCGCCAGGAGGCCATGAGCCTCATAACCGCCCATCGCTAGAGAGTTCTCTCCTCCCCAGACCGCGAGAGCCTCCGTGGCGGAGACCCCGTGGCCGCGCAGCCGAGTGGAATTTGTATACAGCAACTATATGTGCGCGCAGGTTTGGCCTATGTGATACTAACACTGGTGGTGGGAGTGAAAGAAACGAACCTCAGGCGGGAACTTGCCATATTGACGGTTCTTGGCGGGGAAGAAGCGGTCGAGGATGGGGGGTTGGGGGTCGTCCGGATCGCCGACCTTATAGGAAGGGAGAAGAGTCAAGTATCGCGGACGCTCAAGATACTGGCCGAGAGTGGCTTCGTCGACCGTGATACGGCGACGCTCCGGTACAGGCTGGGTTGGAAATTCTTCGCGCTCGCGGCGCGCGCGGGCGAGCAGAGGTTGCTGAGCGTCGCCCCGGCGCTTCTCGAGCGGCTCGTAGAGAACGTCGGCGAGACGGCCCACCTTTCCGTTCTACAGGGAGAGGAGGTTCTGACGGTGCTCTCCGAGTCTCCGTCCCACGCCGTCAAGGCGGATGGCTGGACCGGCCACACGGTCCCCATCTATTGCACCTCGTCGGGGCGGGCGCTCCTCTTCGACCACGACCACGAAGCTCTCTCCAGCCTTCTCTCGGGCGTCGAGTTTCGTGAATTGAGGCCTGGCACCGTTCGCAACATCGAGGAGTTAGAGGGGAGTATCGTCCACGCACGGGAGCAAGGTTATGCCCTGGTGGTCGAGGAGTTCGAGTTCGGCCTGGTTGGTGCTGCGGCGCCTGTCAGGGACTTCAAGGGACGGCTCGTCGCCGCGCTCAACATCTCGGCGCCCAAATTCCGTCTCGG
>DASSCV010000342.1:0-10808 GCA_035697505.1 Rubrobacter sp. | reverse complement strand
GCATGTTGGGGTTTAGGGGACAGTAGTTGAGCCGCTTGCCTGGCTTCTCGAAGAAAATTCCTGGAAATGCCCATCAAAATTTCCCGCTTTGCGGCGCTGCGGAGGTTGGGGGTTAGGGGATAGCGATGTTGGGGATTGGGGGATAGCGATGTTGGGGGTTGGGGGATAACGATGTTGGGGGTTGAGGGACAGTTTCGTCCTTCCATGTTGGGGTTTAGGGGGCAGTTTATAGGTGAAAATCTGGGTTTTTGCAGGATTTTTTCTCCTGCAAGGTGCTCCCCTCTGTTGTTGATGTTTTTGTTGTTAATGTTGTGTTTAAACAACAGAAGAGGGAAAATGACGATAGCAAAATAGGGCTCTCCTGAAAAGCAAGAGAAGGAGGAGGATGGGCGACACCCAAGACTTGCAGCTGGTCAGGGTCGAAATTAACCTTGAAGAATTCCCGGTGTTTTTGCCCAGGAGGACTATGCGCAGGGGATCCTATGCCTTTGAGCGTACGATAGAGGGCGAGAGTGGGACACGCCTCGACCAGAAGTGGTCAGTGATCTCCTCTTCTGAAACTGCCTTGCCAGGCAGGTTCGATCAGGACGTGTTCATCGGTGTATTGGAACTTCTAGAGCGACGAGGTGGCATGCCTCCGAATGGCACGCTCGAGTTTTCTGTCTACGAGTTGGCGGCGATCCTCGACGTTAGGCTCGGCGGCAAGACCTACGGGGAGATTAAAGACTCCCTGGTGCGAATCGCCATGACCAGCATACGCTCGGAGAATGCTTTCTGGTCAAACGGCCAAAAGCGGCACATCACCGACACCTTCCGTCTGTGGGACGTGACCTTCGATGAGTCGCAGAACAGAAAGGGCGAGCGAAGGAGTCGCCACCGCATCGAGTTCGGCAAACTATTCATGCGCTCATTCCACGATCATTACCTGCGCGGCCTCGACACGGAGCTCTACTGGGTACTTGACTCACCGGTCGCTAAACGGCTCTATCGCCTCATAGACCACAAAAGGGACAGCTCTGGCACTTGGGAGACAAACCTCAAAGAACTCCAGAGCCAGTTGCCCATTGGCCCTTACAGATACGCGGCCAAGATTCGAGAGAAGTTGGCAGGACCGCACGCCGAGCTCCTCGACGCTGGTTTCCTCTCGGAGGTTCGTTGCCCAGACCGGGATCGCGTGAGCTACGTGGTGGCGGAGGACTTCAGGAAGGTGCGCGAGGAGCTCGAGCTCACCGGCACCCGTGAGGAACTGATCGCCATCCAGCTGCTTACCCACTCCGGCCTACGCGGAGACGTAGCCCGAGACCTCGTTGCCAAGTTCGGTCCCGAACACTGCACCCGCTACGCTAACGCTCTCCCCTACCAAAAGGATCTGCGCAACCCAGCGGGCTGGCTCCGCAGGGCCATAGAAGAGGGCTACGAGCTGCCTGACCCGTCGCAGCCAGAGGTGCCCACCAGTTCTGGGGCACCGCCCGTGCGGTCAGATCGCGCCGGGGTATCGGGCGAAAAGCACCCTTCACGTGGCGCGTCGGCCCAGGGACCGCCCTATAATTCTCAGGTGTCTATTGAAGAGGATACCGATTCGTTGGCGTGGCCTGCTCCCCCGTCCGACCAGTCGGAGCAGACCTCCTCCGAAGAACCTATTGCTCCGGATCCGAGGGCACAATCCGAGTGGCCTGCTCTCGTCAAAGGTCTCGTCGCCTTGAACGGTCGCGATAGCCTGCCCCCCTGGTTCGAGCAGTTTCAGGGTGGCCAGCTTGAGGGCTCCACCCTCACCGTCTTGGTACCCAACTCCTACGCCGCTAACCACCTCAACGAGAAGTTCGGTGAGGATCTCGTACGCCTGTGGCGCGAACGCTCAGGCGACGAAGACGCCGTCCTCCAGGTCACCACGGACCTCTCCGCTGGCGTTCGCGCCCGGCTCTGTGTTGACGCATAATACCTACCAAACACACCGTCCTCATTGCATGTTCCCACCTACTTCTGCTCCCTTTTGCTGGTCTTGCTTTTCCGTTTCCAGTTCTGTTTCCAGTTCTGTTGTTGCAGTGTTGGGGGTTGTGGTGGGGAGTATTGAAAGTATTATGGGAAGATACTGGCTACGACACTCCCTGTTGGCTTTGGTGCAGACCCTAACTAAGGACTATCCCGATTTTCCAAATAGTTTCTCCACGAACTTCGGTGAATAAGGACTTGTGATTACTAGGAGGCGGTTGCCTCTAACCCTGAGAACCTAGCGGGGCGGCGAAATGGAGCCAAGGTTAATCTTAAACGTGGCCTTTGCCCGTGCGTCCGCCGCGCCACTCCCAGCACTCCGTATCGGCTTGGCCAACGACGTTTACCTTCGAAGGCAAAACCTCGACCTTAGACCAGAAGCGCTCCTGAAACTCAGACTCAGCTGCCATCATCAGCGGATGACCTTCATCCGCGTGGTGCCCTTGCGCTTGTAGGTCGCCTTCCAGCAAGCCAGCGCAGCAGCCAGCACCAGGTCGTCATGGTCTGACTCTCGCCAGTGCTCGTAACTGATGTGCGCGGTCACGGTGTTCTGCTTGCGACGAAAGTTGAGGAGTTCTTCCCTAAGCTTGGGCCACCCCTGAAGCCCCTTGGCCACCTTCAGGGTGCCCTTGTGGAACGGTACCTCCAGGGCTGAGACGAGATCCTGCTTCGGGACGGAGTACTCCCTGGTACCGTGGCGGTTAACCTTCTGGCCAAGGCCGGTGATGGTCACGGCGATGAAGCCTAGGCGCCTCTCCTTCAGGAGGTCGGTGACGGCCACCCCGACGCCCGTCTTGTCCACCACCAGCTCCGTCCTGGCCCTGCGAATTTTGAAGCCGTCGTAGATGTCCCCGGTGAAGGGGGCCTCGTAAAGCAGGTCCCTCACGTTGTCCGCTATTTGGGTGTAGGGTGTCTTGAGGGGGAAGCGCTCCAGGTGCTTGAGGTGGAGCTCGACCGAGTGCTTGCCCGTTTGTGGATTGTAGGTGGGCACCCTCTGGATCACGGCCAGGGCGGTGTAGTCGGCAGACTGCCCCAGATCCAGACCTACGTAGTAGTCTGCCCACTCCGTCACCTTTATCCTCTGGTCGCAAACAGCGGTTTCACCTCGGAGGTAACCGCCCGATCTATAAGGTCTGTGGTGAAGACCTGATCCTCGGTCTCCTCGAAGGAGCACTCGTACTCCTGCCTGAAGATGAACGGGGGGAGGGATTCCTCCTCTTCCATAAGGAAAGTCTCCGGGATCCTCGGGCACTGAGAAGCCGGGACCTCGAATCTCTCCCACTCATGCCCACTGGTCCACTCCTCGTAGAACACACCACGCTTGCCGTACGGTGTGGTCAGCATCACCAGGGCGCCACCACTCACGGCGAGCATAGGCCTGATGGCGTAGTAGAGACCGTCGTCTACCCTGCTCGCCTCGTCTAGCAAGAGGAGCGCAGCACCCGAGTAGCCTCTGATGGTCTTCTCCGAGCCCGGTAGTGTGATGATCCTGGAGCCGTTCTCTAGTTCTAGGGATAGCTTCCTCTCGCCCTGCGGTGCTACAGGACGCCCGAGGTCGCGGTAGAAATCAGCCACCTTGCCGAAGAGCTCTTGTGACTGCCTCAGGGCCGGGGCCAAACAGAGGACAAGAGAGCCGGGGTAGTAGAGGGCGCGGTGAAGGGCGATCACGGCTGACATGGTTGACTTACCAGACTGCCGTGAGCAGTTGAGTAGCACCCTATCAGCTGAGGACCGAAGGAACTCTTCCTGCCACGAATCAGGAGTGATGCCCAGCTTCTCGGCGAAGGCTACGCGGTCCAGAGCAAGCCTGAGATCATCCCTAAGCTCTACCATTGGAAGTCCCCTCGATGGCCCTCAGAACAGCTCCTCGCGCGTCTGAGTAGGGTTCTAGTGCTGTGACTATCACGGCCCTAAGCTCCAACCACTCTGCGCTGATAAGGATGCTGGTTGTCCCCTCCTGTTGCAGGTCGCCGATGAGCTTCGCTTGCAACTCTATTTGCTTCTGGATGCGATCGATAGCCCGTAGTGCCGTATCTGGCTCGCCCGCATCGCGCGCCTCGCTTAGTATGCTTAGGCTCACAGAGTTTATGGTGCGTAGTTGGCGCACGGTATCGAGTGCATCAGCAGTCTCACGACGCTCGCGCTCGTCCATGGCATCGAGCCCGGCGTCGATGATCGCGGGCATACAATTCTTCGCGTGGCGACTGAGGGCTGCCAGAGAGACGCCGAAACGTTTCGCTATGTGCCGGTAGGGCTGGCGCGCTACCAGTGCCGCGTTGATCAGGACGGCGTCGGCGTGGGTGCGAACGGAGCAGGGTTGGGCCATCAGCGGAACACCTTATGATTTCTCAAAAAGACGCCTGCTTATGGGGCTAATTGCCGAGACATTCTCGTCGCCAAGACCGTAGCGCTCGAACAGGTCGTTCATCATTTCCCAGCGAGCCGCTATCCCCTGGCCCCCACGAGCTGATCGTGTATACCCTGGTGGACAGCTTCTACCTGTTCTGGTGTGAGAAACCTTGGCTCCTTGGTGGTGGTAAGAACGTAGGTTGCCAAGAGGGCTATATGCTCGTAATCCACATTGTCTTTTGCTAGAGATGCAACCGCGAACGGCTGCCCCGTCCTTTGGGCACGCCAAAAGCCTTCCAGATACATGTTGAGTGTTCTGACGTCAGCATGGCTGGCGGGGATACCGTGATCATGGAGCTGCTCTAGTTCGATTTCCGGGGGCGACTGTAGCCGCTGTAGCGAAGCTGCGGCCTGCTCTCTGGTTAGTGAAGGTGGTCCCGTCTCAGGCGAGGGTTCAGCTTTTGGGGAGCCCGCCAGGGCCATATTCGCTTCGGGGTCCTCCTCTAATAGTGCGCTAACCGTGGTGCCGTACCCCTTAGCGATCTTCTCCAACGTCGAGGTGTAGGCACCGCGCTGGCCATGTTCGAGAGCGCCCAGAGTCTCCCGCGTGACACCGATCAGCTCCTCGGCCTCAGCCAGGGTGATCCCCCGTGCGGCACGCAACACGCGCAGCCTCCGCGCAAGCGACTCATACGTCATGTAGCCATCCTTTCTATAATGCCCATGCCCCTAACGTGTTCCTTTCTTTGCGTAATACACGTTACCCATGTAGTGCCTCAGGTGTCATCAAGCCAAGGGTACCATTAAATCTCACATATGTCTACAACAAACAAACGATAAGGCAACAAATTTCTCTTGGGGATTGATTTTGGAAAGCTGTTGCTTTAGGCTATGGAGGTCATGGAAAAGCGAAAGGGCCTCGCGGCTAGTGATCAGCAACACCGCAAAGCCCAGAAAGGTACAAAGGGATGATACACCCCAAGCAGTTCCCCTTCTACCCTGAACATGTCCCTAAAGAGCTAAAGGTGGGCAAATTCTGGGTGTGCTGCGACGCGGATAAGGTGCCGCTAGTCGCATGGGAGACCTACAGGGCCTCCAGCACCAACCCACAGACGTGGCGCCACTACGACGAGGCGGTCGCAGCCTTTCACGCACACCCTGAACGCTACGCTGGTGTCGGGCGCGTGATCACAGGCAATGACACCTACGTCGGTGTCGACCTCGACGACGTCCGAGATCCGAAGACCAGGGAGATCGCCCCGTCGGCGATGGCGATCCTTGAGAGCCTGGACTCTTACTCGGAGGTCTCTCCGTCGGGGACCGGGGTCAAAATCTGGGTCCGGGCGAGACTCGAGCGCTCTTTCGTCAAGGCAGGGATGGAGATCTACCGGCGCGGTCGGTACTTCACGACCACCGGCCAGTTCCTTTCGCAGTGCCCCCTTCAGATCCAGGAGCGCACCCCCGAGGTTGCGGCGCTCGTCGAGCGGGAGTTCTCCCAGAGTGGCCGTGGTGGTAGCCCTGACCCCTACGACGGCCCGAAGGTTGCTCTCGTCGAGCACCTGGAGGGTGTTGAGGTGTTGGGTGAGGTAGCAGACGGCGCCGGAATCAAGTTCCGGATCAGGTGCCCGTGGGTCGCCGAGCACTCTGAAAGTGTCGACACCGGCACCTATATCGGCCAGCGGGACGACGGCGGACTCTGGTTCCAGTGCTGGCACGCGCACTGCGCGACGCGGGGGTGGGTCGAATTCCGCCGCTTCATCAGCCTGAAGGCCAAGAAGCTCCAGTTGATCAAGAAAGGAACATACGCATGACGGGCGAAGCCGAGAACCGTAGCGCAGAGGAGATCCTGCGCGAGCTGGAGAAACCAGCAATCGAGACGAAGGACGTCCCCCTGCGCGTACCTGGCAGGGAGTCAATGGCGGCACTGACCCGCGTCAACGACGAGGCCCGTGATAAGACCGGCCTTCCGCGTCTTTACGTGCGCGGTGGTGAGCCAGTCAGGGTCCGCTACAACGAGGACGGAGAGCTGGCCATCCAGGAGATGAGCACCGACACCGTCCAGTTCGAGCTGACGCACGCTGCTGATTACATTGCCACCCCGGCAAAGGGCGACCCGAAGATGGTGTTCCCGCCGAGGGACGTATGCCGCTATGTGCTTTCCGCGATCACCTGGTCGTTTCCACGGCTGACGGGGGTCACGGCTATCCCGATCTTCAGGCCCGACGGTACCGTCGTCACCGAGCGCGGGTACGACTCGGCAACGAGCTTGATCTACGACCCGCCCACTGGCTTCAAGGTCTCAGTACCCGAGAGGCCCAAGAAGACCGATGTGAAGGCAGCCCTGAAGCTCTTAGGCGAGGTGTTCGGCGACTTTCCTTATGCTGATCAGGCGAGTCTCGCTAACACCCTGGCCCTGGGGCTGACCCCGATCCTGCGGGAGGTGATCGACGGGCCCATCCCACTCGCCGCCATCGACAAGCCCACACCTGGAACAGGGGCGACACTCCTGGTCGAGTCTCTCGCCGTTGCCACCTCGGGCACAGAACCTGGCGCCCTCGGGGCCGTCGAGGATGACAACGAGATGAGGAAGGCGATCACCGCGAAGATGAGGACCGGCGAGCGGTGGCTCTTCCTGGACAACGTCAACGTCGAGCTGAAGAGTGCTGCACTCGCCAGAGCCCTCACGGCGACGGTGTGGGAAGACAGGATTCTCGGGGTCTCGAAGACCCTGCGGGCGCCCGTCAGGAACGTCTGGGTCGCCACGGCCAACAACCTGGAACTCTCCTTGGAGATCGCCAGGCGGTCGTACTGGATCAGGCTGGACGCCCAGCTTGAGAAACCGTGGGAGAGGCCAACTCAGCAGTTCCGGCACCCGGATCTGAAGGCCTGGGTTCGGGAGAACCGCTCAGAGATCCTCGGGGCCCTCCTGACGATCGGACGCTACTGGTTCGTGAAGCGGAAGCCCACTCCCGCGAACACGCCCGTCATGGGGTCGTTCGAGGCCTGGTCCAAGACACTCGCCGGCGTCCTCGACGCTGCAGGAGTCGAGGGCTTCCTGGAGAACTCAAAGGCCCTCTACGAGAAGGCGATCTCACATACGGGACTCTGGGCCGCCTTCCTCGAGGTGTGGCACGAGAAGTATGGGTCCACCGGCGTTACCGCTGCGCAGGTCGCCGACGACCTCCAGGGCACGGGGAGCCCGGGTTTCCGGGAAGTTCTCCCTGACGAGTTCTCGTTGGTAGACGAGAACCTCAGCCGGAAGTTGAGGCGGGCGTTCGGGAACCACGAGGGCGTTCGCTACGGCGCTGAGGGTTTCCACCTGGCCAAGGTCGGAGAGCGCAAGCGTGCTGCTATCTGGTCCGTCTACAAGACCTCCGACGACGACGACACGGTAGCAAAGCCACACCTCTAAGAGACCCTTCGGGAACCTGACGCAGGGTGAGTGTGGTGAGTTTGGCGAGTGTTCTACCCCTGTCTCTCACGCGCAAGCGCGCGCACGCGCATGGGGATGAGGGGCCAGACACTCACCACATGCACCACACTCACCCCTGAAAGGAATGGAACATGGAACAGTCATCACTATTCGACCAACCTGAACGCAAGGTGAAGGCAGGTGGGAAGAAGGTCGACCCAGCTCCGCTAGACGACGTAATCGCCAACGAAGCCGAAGTACGAGAGCTCGCCCGAGAATACTTTGACCTGCCAGATGCTGAGCCGCCACTACTGAAAGCAAAACGGGAACAGGCTGCTAGGGCAAACGGTGCTCACCTTCGGGGGATGGTCGCGAAGTGGGCACCCTACGAGACGGCCAAGGGCCACGTCTCTATCCATGATCCCGGGAGCGGCGAGTGGCACGACGTCGTTCACAAACATGCGCCGGGGTGGGCAAAGTGGGAAGCCCGCCGGCGTGCCAGCCTCTACAAGAGCGGTAACCGCCATGCTTACGATCTGACCTCGGCCCAGATGGAGGAGATCTGGCAGCAGGAGCATACCGCTCAGGAAGAGGGTATCGTCGAGGACCATCCACTGGAAGAAGACCCAAGATGATAGATAAATTTATCAAATAGTTCGATAAAACCGATGTCAAGTGATATTCTTAAAGAGTAGTTACAGGGAGTGCGGAAGCCCAAAGGCTACTTGCCAGAGGCCAAAGCACCAGAGTAGAGCGAAGGGAGGTGAACTATGACCGAGAAAGCGTTTACCGGAGTCAAGGCCGACCGGCCTGTCCTCGAAGCAGGGACCTACAACGCTACGCTCGCCGATTTTTCTGATGTGAAGCAGGGCAGCTTCGGCGATCCCTACGTCTTGTGGCTCTTCCATCCCGACGGATCTCCAGACGAAACTGAAGTAGCTGGCGCTACCTCTTTAGCGTTCGGCTATACCAGCAAAGGAATGGAGTGGGCACGCCGCTTGACCGGAAAGTCCAGTGCCACTGATATGACGTGGGGCAAGGACCTGAAGGAAAAGCGCCCAGTGATCAACTGGGGTCCGGATTTGAAGGGTTCTAAGTGCCAGATCGTCGTAGAGAAGAACTACGACGAATACACCGAGACCCACAAGAACCGTGTAGTCAACGTACTGCCACCAGGTTCCCAGGATGTCGACGAGGTCGACTTCAGCGACATCCCGTTCTAGTAAATCCGAGCCCGGCGAGGGCCTACCAAAACGCTCGCCGGGCTCCTGATCCACAGAAAACGGAGGTCACTGTGGACAGCATCAAGTCTACCGTGTTCCGCCCAAGCGAAGTTGACGAGGACACCCACCGCCATGCGTGTATGGACGGGTTTGTGTTCCTCACCTACACCGCCTTCGATGAGGAGATAGGTGAGGAAGTCGAGATGATAGAGGCCATACCGTGCCGCCGTTGCGCGGATAGCCGATAGCCCCGCTCCCATGCTGTATAGGCTAGCCTGCGCTGACCTTTGTAGATAATGGGGGACGCCACCTGGAGGTCCCCCATTCCCCTCCACGCTCCTATCATTTCCCCTCAAGGCTCTTATCGAATCACAAGACCCTCTATGAAAATCATTCATTTTCGGTATATCCCCTGGCACTGGTAGCGCCACAGTGAACCGTGGTCAGGCTGCATGCTCCACCTCCAGCAGCCATTTCGGCTTCCTCCCTCGCCACTTGGATAGCTCCGCAGGTGGCACCGGATACGTCAACAACTCCTCCATCGACCAGCGATGATCCGTGATCCCCGCCGCCATCGCCGGGGTGCGGCTCTGCCCGAGAGTGCGGTGCGCCCACAGGAAGTTGTAGGTAGTGCCCACCAACCACATTCCCCTCTCCAGCGTACAGCGCTTGTGCACCCCGGCGCGGGTCCTACGCGCCAACGGCGCCAGCCGCTCTCGGAAGGTGGCGTTAAGGCGCTCGATGTAGGCAGTGTTGATCAACGCCACCATAGAGCGCTGAGTCCCTATCACTCGGCAGATCACAGCAGCCTGTGCTCCCTGAACAACCTCCCGCACCACTTCCACCACCCGCTTACGCCGGTAGCGCTTTATGACCCGGGCGACCATCACCCCCGCAGCAAGCATCAGCTTCGGACGTCCTACCTTGCCGGTGCGAATGGGCTCTCTGAAGATCTTCAGTGCCTGGCTCTTGTAGCTTGAGAGTCCGTCGGTTACCAGCAAGATCTTCTCCAGAGGACCGCAGCAGCGCACCCTAAGCAGTAACCCCCGGATCAACTCTTTGTCGCGGTGGCGGCTGATCATCCCGCCGAGCCACAATCGGCTTCTGACCTCCATCGCAGAGGCCAGCCAGTAAACCGCACCTACCGCCTTGACCCTGATCTCATCGGCCTGGACCTGTAGTAGCGCTACCCGCCCTGCCTCTATGAGATGCTGGTGGACCCGCCTGCACTGCACTCCAGACTCTCTTTGCCAGCGGGCTACAGTACGCTCGTCGAGGCCGAAGGCCGCCACGATAGCCTGTACTGGACAGCCGTAGGTCAGCAGGGTAACCACCGCGATTACCAGCCACCGTGGTTTGTGCATCCGGTAGAGGGCAGTGTCTTTTGTCTCGGCGAAGGTGCGCCCACAGCGCTTGCAACGATAACGGCGCTCTTTCTGACTGTGGATGACAACGTGGCCTTGGCCGAGACGACCGTAGGCGCGACAGCGGCGGTTGTGACACCATTGCTGGTGCGGGTCCATGCGAACATACCTCTTGTCTGGGAGTCGAGTACCAGAGAAGGATGTCGCAGGACCCGCATATAGTTCAACTCAGCTCCCGTCCACGGTTCTATGGAGCGCTACCCTGGCACTCCTCGGCACTACAATTAGCGTGTAGTTAAGCCGGGCGCCCCTCATTCCCCCCTCGGAGGGTCAGCGACCCGGCTTTTCTATTCGTATCGGGCGATCCTATGCCGCAGGGTGGTTCTTATGTACAGGTTAGCGGGCTCGGTTCGTACATAAGAAACATAATACCCAGTGGGCTGTGACCACCCCGCCGGTTGTCCTGGTCCT
>DASSCV010000341.1:0-2139 GCA_035697505.1 Rubrobacter sp. | reverse complement strand
CCGGAGAATCCGCATTCCAATAGGGTTTTCACCTAGGTTTATAACACGCTCTAGAGGTTACGTAGCAGGGGCGGAGGTTTGTACCCTCTTTCCTCCGCCCCACTACTAAGAGGGGATATGGGATGAGAAAGCGCGCACTACTTCTGCTGTTGGGGTTTATGGCACTAGGGATGCTCTTGGCAAGCGGGGTCGCGCTGGCCAAGGTCATAAAGGGCACCAACCACGCCGATACCTTGAGGGGTACCGCCAGGGCCGACATCCTCAACGGCTTTGGCGGTGGCGACAAACTGTATGGCGAGGGTGGTAACGACACCTGTCGTGGGCACGCCGGCAATGATCAGATATTCTGCGGGGGGGCAACGACACCATGCTGGGCGCTCTCGGGAACGACAGGTTGGTGGGCACTTTCGGCAACGACCGTCTTTTCGACGGTGTTGGCCGAGACACGTGCAACGGCGAGCAGAACAATGACACCATCAACTGCGGCGCCGGCGACGACATCATGAGTGGATTCCACGGCGACGATACCATGTATGGCGAGACAGGCAACGACCGTCTTTCTGCCGGGGAAGGCAACGACACGCTGCGCAGCGGGGATGGCAACAACCGTCTTTACGATGGGACCTCCTCCGTATCCGGTGACGGTGATCGGGATAAACTCTACTGCGGTGAAGGCACGGACATATACCTTGCCGACAAGATCGACTTCGTGGACAGCAGTTGCGAGGAGGCCAAGCTCGTCGATACCGGCGGCGCTTCCCTGGTCCTCCCCGCTGGTGCGTTGCTGCTTGGCGCTGGGGTTCTGATAGGCCGCGCGGTGATCCGCCGGGCCTTGTAGCCTCTCCTCCTATGCGGCTCTAGCCAGGGCGTTCATAGTTGTTGGACCGGGGCCTAGCGCGAAAAAATCCGCGCCGTAATGAAACCGATACGCGAACGTCACGCACCCTTAAACGCTTGGTGTGAGTTATCGGGCGAAGACTTGAGCGGAAGGTGTCCGCGCTCTAGAGTCGGCTTGCTGCCCGATCCCACAGGGAAAGGAACCGACCCATGCTCGACTTAAGGACACCTTCCTCACCACACTCTACGTCATCGTCGACGATCTTTGCCAGTCTCAGGCCTCCAAACAGCGACGCCCCGGACCACCAGCCTCCCTCTGCCAGAGCGAGGTAATCACCCTCTCCATCGTCGCCCGCTGGTCGAGGTTCGCCAGCGAAAGAGACTTCTACCGCTACGCCGAGGCCCATCTCCGAGGAGCATTCCCTACCCTCCCGGACCGTTCCCAATTCAACCGCCTCGTGCGCTTCCATGCCGACGCCATCGAGGAGATCGCCGTGAAGCTGGGGGAGACGCCAAAGGGTGAGCCCCATCCCTACCAGGCGCTCGATAGTTCGGCCATGCCCGTTAGGGACGCAAAGCGCCGGGGACACGGATGGCTCGCCGGGTATGCTGACATCGGTTGGTCCAACAGCATAGGATGGTACGAGGGGTTCTCCCTGCTGGCCGCCGTAGAGCCGACTGGGATGATAACGGGTTTCTGTTTCGGCTCTGCCTCCACCGCCGACCAGCCCCTGGCCGAGACCTTCTTCGCGGTGAGGGCCGCTCCCAATCCCAGGCTCCTCAGCGTGGGCTCGGTCTTCTCGGGAACCTACGTGGCCGACAAGGGCTTCGAGGGAGTAGAGAACCACCGGCGCTGGCTGGAGTGCTACGGAGCGGAGGTGATCCATCCGCCCAAGCGCAACTCCAAAAGGCCCTGGTGCAAGCGTCTGAGGAGGTGGGTAGCCTCCATCCGTCAGATCGTGGAGACGGTCTACGACAAGCTCTTCAATACCTTCGGACTCTGGGGAGAGCGTCCCCACGAGATCGAGGGTCTGCGTGCTCGACTGGCGGCGAGGGTGGCGCTGCACAACTTTTGTATCTGGCTCAACGACCATCTCGGTCGACCTCGGCTGAAGTTCGCAGATCTGATGGGATGGTGAGCTCACAATTCACACCAAGCGTTTAAGAGCTTCAACCGCCTCGGGTGTGAGCCTTAATCTGCGCCGCCCTTTTGCGGTCTTTGGGTAACTGAAGGACTTTCCGTCGGGGGCCAAGGCCTGCCTGACGTGCAGCAAGCCCTGCTCGAGGTTCACGTCGTCCCAC
>DASSCV010000340.1:0-8608 GCA_035697505.1 Rubrobacter sp. | reverse complement strand
GCCGTGTTGGCTGCGCTTAAGAGCACCGACTACGAAGGGTTGAGGGTGGAGGAGGTCTCCAAGAGGATCGAGGGACTCCCTACCGAGCAGCTCAAGAAGGTGCGCGAGTTCGAGAAGAACCATAAGAACCGCGAGACCCTCCTCGAGCAGATCGACCGCAAGATAAGGGCCAACAACTCCTAAGGCGAGCGCTTTAGAACGCGACGCAGAGGGCCGGGGTGTTAGTCCCGGCCCTTTTCGCGTGCTTCATCCCCCCGTTACTCGTCCTGGCGATCTTCGTAGAACTCCGTAAATCGGAAGTTCCACGTCTGAGAATATAGCTACTGCGCAGTACTGTAGACCGTTTTGAGACCGCTACACCAGATCCAGTTCTATCTCCTGAGCTTAGTGAGCAAGTCAGGCGCGGTGTGGCTTAAGTTCCACGCCCGACTTGCTGAAGGAGCCTCTGAGCCGCGATTGGAGTCAACCCATAATCCTCAGCACGTCCTAAGACAGCGCCGCTTCCATCGCGGCAGCGGTCTGGTCCCCCATGCCGGGCAGCACGTGAGAGTAGCGGTCGAGGGTAAGGGCCACGGAAGCGTGCCCAAGAAGCTCTTGGACGAGTTTGGGATGGTGGCCGCGAGAGAGTAGCAACGTGGCGCAAGTGTGCCGGAGATCGTGGAAGCGGATGTTCGGCAACCCCGCCTTCTCGAGGAGTGGCTTGAACGAGGTCCTGGCAACGTTGTGGGAGTCCAAAGGCTTCCCGCCGTGGGTACAGAAGACGAGTCCGTTATCCTGCCAGAGACTCCCTGCCTTCAGGCGCTCGGCGTTCTGAGCAGCTCTATGTACTTTGAGCGCCTCGACAGCGCGCCGTGTCAGCTTTATGGAACGCCCCTTGCCGTTCTTGGGCGTGGTGAAGACGGGGCCGCTCTTGGCGGTTGACTTGGTGCGTCGGACACACAACGTAGCTCCACTGACCTCGAGATCCACATCCTGCCAGCGTAGGGCCAGAAGCTCACCAATTCTCAAGCCCGCAGTGACGGCGAGCACGTAGAGGGCTTCAAAGCGTTCCCCGCCAGCGGTTCGCAGGAGCTGCCGAGCTTGCTCTGCGTCGAGCGGCCTTATCTCTTCTGAGTCAGGCTTGGGCGGTGTCGTGGCCTTGCAGACGTTACGCGGGACAGTCCCCCACTTCACGGCCTGATCGAGAGCACGGCTCAGCACAGAGTGAATTTGCCGAACCGTACCCGGAGCCAGGCCGGAGTCCAGCTTGCGCTGGTAAAGGGCCTGGACGTGATCCGGTGCCAGCGTCTTGAGCTTGTGCCGCCCCAGCTCCGGCTTGATGTGACAACGCATCAAGCGCTCATAGCTCTCGTATGTCGTAGCCTTCACGGAGCCCTTGACCGTACCATCCAACCAGCCGTCCAGGAACACCGCGAGGGTCCGGTTCTCTCCCTCCAAGACGAGGCACATGTCCCGGTCCGCAAGAGCCTTGGTGAGCTTCTCCGCAACCTCTTTGCGGGTCTTGCCGTAGACAGCCTTTCTCTTCGCTCCTGTCGCTGTATGGACCGTGTAGCGGGCCATGTAGAGTCCATCCTTGCGGCGGCTGATGCTCCCTTCTCCGTTGCCTCGTTTACCCATCTTTTCTCCTCTTCTCCCATTCCTCTACTGTGCGCTCGAACCAAACCGGACCCATAGCCAGCTTCCGGTTTGGCCTGGGTATCCGCCCGAAGTTGCGCCGCGACAGGTAAGCGAGCACCGTGTCCCGTTTCAACCCGAGCCGTTCCCCGAGGGCCGTGGCGTCCAGCACGTCGTATCCGTCGGGTACAGCGATCCTGTCTATATCCGCCTCCTTGACCATGATCTCCAGCATACAGAAATTATGTACTATGGTGCAGAAAAAGTCAATAGATTATTGACAAATACAGAAAATATTGATACACTGTTGTTGTCGGATAAAGAGATGGCCCCGGCGGTGGTGAAACACCCCGGAGCCCGGACCACGAGAGGAGACCTCGTGATCGAGTCAAGTGTAGCGTACGTGCTGTGCAGGATCGAGGACGACTCCTCCCTCACCCCCGTCAGCGAACACGGGGACTTCCTCACGGGGATAGCCGCTGGCGGCTACGCCGTCGAGGTTGAGGACTTCGATTTCGCGTACGCACTCTACGCTGGCGATCCCTCCAACGGATCGTCCACGCGCGTGGCGTGAAGCTGATCGGCGACTCTGTACCCTGCCAGCAACCAGAGCACTATAGCGGCTAACCCTACTGTGAGCACCAAGGTCGTTTGCCTTGTCATAGTTGCTCCAATCCCGCATCCGACTCATTGTGCCTTCGTTGCCAGAACGCGGAGGAGGTCCAGCGCCGCTCTCGACCGTATGTTATGGCCCGCATACTCAGATACTTGTCGAAACCCCTTTGGATCCCGCGCGCGTATTCCTTCAGCGCCGTTTGGTCGCCGAGTAGATAATTCTCGATCGTCCGTGCTGCCAGGAGCCCCGATTTTAGAGCCCGATAGATACCTTGCGATGAAAGCGGATCGAAGGCTATTGCAGCGTCGCCCGCAACGAGCCAGTTGTTGCCTGTAATGGGATCCATCCTGTAACTATTCGCTGCAACCGAGCGAATCCCCGCTTCGGGCACCCAACTGCTCGTCCGGGCACGAGTGTTGGGGGCCCGTTCGAGTCGGTCCTGCCAGTACTCGCTTACAGGCATACCCCCTTTGGGAAGCAGGTCGGCATCGGTCATGTAGGCGACCACCCGTCGCGAATCCGGCAGCCGAGCTGAATACCACCAACCGTTTTCGGTTGCTTCTACCAACGTTTGGTAATCGTTTCTTGTTCCTGCTGAACTGGCAGAAAAGAAGCCCACGAGGCCAACGAGCCGATCGTAAAAGATCCGTTTGGCTCCTAGACGGCGAGCCGCTAGGCCTACCCGTCCAGTGGCGTATACCAGGAAGGACGCTCGGAGACAGTTGTGCTGGCCGTCCGAAGCGAACTCAACCTGCCATCCGCGTGAAGCGAGGGGTAGGCATGAGGTCACCCGCGCTGCCTGACAAACGTTTGCCCCGGCCTCCTCGGCCGCCAGGGCGAGCATCGCATCAAAGCGCCTGCGGTCCAGATGCCAGCCATGTCCATAAGGATTGAAGATGAAGTGGTTCTCGTACGGCTCGTTCTGTCCCCAAGCGGAGAGGATGCCGGGCGAAGATGTATGCCCTTCTGTGATGAATCGGTCCCACACCCCCAGGTCGATGAGCGGCGACCGGGCGACGGGTGGCAAAATCTCTCCGAAGCGCTCGCGCGCGTAACGGGACCGCTCTAGCACCGCCACCGATCGCCCGGCGCGGGCCAGAGCGATGGCCGTTGCGGTTCCGGTTGGTCCTCCCCCGATTACGGCGACATCAAACCGTTCGTTCACAGACGTTGCGCCCCAGGCTGGAAATCGGCAGCGGTTGCGCCATTGATTGGCACGTTATCGACGACTGCTTCATCCTTCGTTGTCCAGGGTGGGAGAGCGCTCGTCCTCGACGTATCTGTCCGTGCCTTGCTCTTTCACGACGAACCCTAGCCGCGACCACTTCTCCGCCATGTCGGAAAATCCCCAACCAGATGGCACCCAATCTACCTGCCTCTGGCTGCGAAAGACCTCGACTGGACGCTGACCCGGCCACCAGTCCGAGAGACCCTTATCGTCGCAGGCTCGAAAGTCAGCTTGCCAGGGTATTGCCATCCCCGCTGTCAACGCGCCGGCAGCAAGCTGCCGGGAGATACGTAAAGGCTGGTTCTTATCGTAGGTCGATAGCTCACGCATGAGTCGACCGGCCTCTATACCTGGAAAGAAGCCGCCACCCGCGCAGGATTCCAGCGCAGCACGGTCCAGGGCGGCAGGTTGGTCCTGAATAGGAATATCATCGAGCGCCGGCAGTTTCGGTGGTTGACCAGCCCAATCAGCCTCGAACTCCCCACTGGCCCACTTCGCCATCAGCTTGTACTGCACCTCCGTGAGGGTTACCAAAGCATCGCCTCCCGGCAGACGAGGCATGTCTCCCCGGTCCCCACCCAGTTCCAGGGGTCTTCTCAGACGCAAGAATACTGTGTTGCGCCGGTTGAACGCGGGAGAGTTCGGTGATTTGTCGTTGCTGGATAGCAATTGCATCTGAGAGTCCGTCAGGAAGTGACCACCTCTACCCGGACCGTGACCACGAGTGCCCGAATCGCTCACCCAGTGCATATGCGGCGGCCGCCTGAGGATGGGGTAGACGTCTGAAGCAAACGAGAGGGTCCGACCATCCTCCTGGGCTGCCAGCAAGGGGTGGAGCTTGGTCGCTATGTTGTAGACGACGTCAAATAGAGTAACCATATTCTCGATAGGCGGAGCGAAATCGGGCGGGGTGACGATCACCCGGGCTGGTTCGGCCTCAACGGTCTCCGCGCCGCTATTCAATTGGATCGTCGCCCGGACTGGACCATCGGAGACATCGTCGCACCAGCCATCGTTGTCGGCGAAATTATGAAGGTCTCTGCCCGAAGGGGATTGTGACTTGCCGAAGCCGCCTAAAACGATCAGCCGTCCGGCGCCGTCTGTGAGAAGGTCTCCAAGCGACACATCGACATCCATGAATCGTCCCTGGAGCCGTTTCATATCTTGTCCGGCTCCGCTGATCTTCTGCGGGCCAGCGTCAATAATCAGCCTGCTCTCATCTTCCCCCTTATTACGCCGGCCAAGGGCCTGAAAGTTAGGTGCTGCCGCTTTGCGGTTTGCCAGGTGAACTTCCCACTCGATCTATGCATCGGCGGCGGTGATCTCTCGCGCCTGTATCAGCGCGCCCGCGTCGTCAAAGGTGTGTTCATAGATCCTGAAACGTGCGCCTTGTCGCTTGATCCGGCCCCGGTCGTCTTTGTAGCCCGCATTTGGATCATGAGGAGCGTCAGGCCGATTCAGCGAAGGCGGAAAGCCAGGCGCCTCTGGGCCTACGAAATACTCGTCGGTGCTATCGCCGACTCGCGCGATACCGATGGCCGGGTGGATGCGGTATATGTTCGGCACTGTAGTTCTCCTTACGCAATTGATCGATATATCTATGCACCTTGGGGCTGCGAGCATGCCCTGAGTCTTCGCCAAAGCTTCTTTGCCGACGCTCTTGGCGAACTCTTGCGCCCCATGGCCGCATACGGCTTAAGGACCGCCACGACGATTGCGGCCAGGCCCGCGGTTACGGGATTCACTTTCCACCTCCTCGATCTCCACCGAACAGCTCATTCTGCGAGCCCTAAGTCTTCACTACAGCAGATAGCAATGAATTTGCGATGAATCGGTGTGAGAGAGAAGCGCATTTCGGAGAATCGACAATCCACAGACTCCGCTGAATGGGCCCCGAGCAGGATGCGCCAGCGTACTGTTTCGAGAACGGTCCAGCCCGTTGAAAGAGAGTACCCGGGCGGGGAAGTCAGGATTTCGCCACCCGGTTTAGGACTTTACCCCCACCCCGATGGAACAAGCGCATAATGCCGGGCCAAGACTGATCTCGTTATGGCCAGTCATAGCCGTAGCAGGCCTCCCTCAGAGCTCGAGCTAAAAGTGAACGAACAGCTCAACCGTGCCATCGCTGAATACAGTTGCACTGACCTCACCAGCGTGCTGCGCGGGCTCCCGATTTATGTACTCCACTGGCGAAGCGCCTGCGTGGCGCCACTGACTTGCCTAGCTCCGGTGGCTTCGACGTCCTTTTGCTTCTGTGCGCCAGCATCCTGTTCTGAAAGCGCCTCACTCATATTGGACACTCCTCCTCGCTGTAACGTCGTCGGACTACTGAATCAGTCCCCGACGCACTGGCCCAACCTGGCCACCCATTCAACTCTCTTTCGATATCGTGATACCTCCTTATCCTCCCGCTATCCGCTTCACAAGCTACCCGGTTGCTAGTCTAGCGAGCTACTCCGCTCGAGAGCGCAGTAGCATAACGTACCGACCGTGCTAGGGTATCCTGGCTTCAGTGGGGTGTTACGGCCTTTGATTGAGGGGAGAGAGATGGACGAGAGCTACGTTCGAAACGAGGTGGTCGCCCAGGCGATGGAGGTGGGTGAGTTCGAAGTCTTTCCCACGCCAGCGGAGCTAGACGAGGATCTGGACAATGCCTTCCTGATATCCACCGGGATCCTCTTCGGGGATCCTAAGATGTTTATCGTCCGGGTTGAGGAGTTTCACTACAGCGGAGAGGAGGGGGACAAAGAGACAGACAAAATACGCGAAGAACAGGAGCGGCACATCAAAAGGGTGCTTTCTGAGCAAAACATCGTGCTTAGCGAAGCCGCCTGGAACACAGTCTTCTCCTACGCCGTGTTGGATGTTCATCCCTCTAGGACGAGCGGGCGGCTTTCAGAGGATGAGGTGCGCTCGGTAGAGGAGGCGTTCGACACACTAGGATTAGATCCTTAGACCCTAGATGTGTTGCATCACTGCTGATGTAAAAAGAGGGCCGTCCGGCCTACCCCCGACCAAGGGAGCTCCCGATGGCCCACGAGCACCATACCCGACGCTTCGACCGAACGGCAGAGGCGATCATCACGCTTTTCTGCCTCATTGACGAGTCCCTCTCCTACAAGCTAACCGCCTTCCAAGTCAACCGTCGCCTCGGACGATCGCAAGGGGTGAACAAGCGGAAACACTAAACACAGCATCAAAAGATCAGTCCTTTGGGGTTGTGTAATCTACGGGAGGTACGGAATCCGCCGGGCCTAGTGATCGCCGGTGACATCCTCGCCGCCTGAGTGGCTACAAGGGTCTTCCTCCGGGTTCACCTCACACGGTGATGACGACTTTTCCTTTGGTACGTCCTTCTCCAAGATACCGGAGCGCTTCAGGAATCTCACTTAACGGATATCGTCTGTCAATGACAGGAACCACTTTGCCGGCTTCATAAAGCTCCGTTACATAAACCAGATCTTCTAGATTTGGTTGCACCGCCAGGATGCGCATTTTCTTGCCCGTGATTCCTTTAATCCATGGTCCCAGGAGCAAAACCTGAAAAATTGTAGTTACAGAACCTCCGGTAAGGAAATAACTTCCACGGGATCTTAGCGCCCGCTTGTAGGCAAATACCGAACGATGCGCCACAATATCAAGTATCAGATCATATTGTTTTCCATTCTTGGTGAAGTCTTCCCGGGTGTAATCAATGACATGGTCTGCGCCAAGCGAGCGCATAAAGTCCAGCTTGCCAGTGTTATCCACCCCAGTCACCTCAGCCCCGTATAGTTTCGCAAGCTGCACCGCAAATGTACCGGCACCCCCGCCGGCACCAGTAATCAGAACCTTTTGCCCCGGCTGGATCTTTCCTTTGTCGCGAGTCCCCTGCAGGGCGATCACTGCCGCTTGCGGGATAGCCGCTGCTTCCTCGAACGTCATACTGGCTGGTTTTGGCGCCAAGGCACTTTCACGAGCACATACGTACTCGGCAAAACCACCCAGGCGCGGCAAGATGTCTCCGAAGACTTCATCCCCTGGTCGAAATCGCCTGATGTGTCTGCCAGCCATTTCAACTCGCCCGGCTATGTCCGATCCGAGTATGTGGTGACGTGGTTTTAGAAGTCCCCCTAGGCGGGCATACAATGGCTTACCACTCAGTCCTTCCCAGTCAGATCTATTTACGGATACCGCCTGAACCTTGATCAGTACTTCATCGTCCTTAGGGGTAGGTTTTGCTACCTCCTTGAGCTGAAGTACCTCCGGTGAACCGTATTTTGTGTATACGATCGCTTTCACAAGTATTCCTCCATAACAGTCTGTGCCACCTGCTCAACGCTGATTCGTGTTCGATCTGTAGGAGGTGCATCTCTTGTACTCCTTTCCCCACGCTCCTATGGAGAGCTGTTGCACCCAATGCACCAACATCGCGAGGAGCGATGCAGCATCCAATTGGATGATCTTTGAAACCTTCGTAGCGAGTTTCCGAGAAGCCTAGGGCAAGGAGCCAGCGAACACGGTCCTATGGAGGATCACGAAGCGGCGGGACGCTCGCCGAAGGCGCCTCCTGCTGAAGGCTGAGAGCCGCCGACCGGAGGGAGCCGGCGGGCTGAAATTCTGAGAGCCAATAAAAGGAGGGCCGGAGATCTCCGGCCCTCAGCTAGCCTCGTGAAGGGGGATGGACAGCCCTCAAACGTCTCCATGAGAGACTCAGGGGTTTTTACTGTGCATCCCCCTTCATGGGCCCTTGCTATTCGCGCGAACCTACATCATGCCGCGCAACTCGGCGACCATATCCAGTCCCTGCTGCTTGCACAGGTCCTTGGGGCGCATGATCGCCTGCTCGTCCAGCAGGTTGCGGGTCCTGGCCTCCTTCTCGAGGTGACGCTCGATGACGTCTATGGCCCGGTCCACGTCCTCGCGGGTAACCTCGCGGGTCTTCTCGTGGGTGATAGTCATAGTCACGTGTCTACTCACCTCCTTCCCGTCGCGGATTCGACGGAGTTTGTAACATTTGATCCGCCTTTGCTGACTCCAGGGTAATGGCGCGCCATCCCCTTGTCAAGAAGAAATCTCGGCTTTTTGTGTTGGCCCCTGGGCCGAAGATTAGCGGGTCCGCCAGGACACTGCCACCTACCCGACGAAGGTATCGCCGACGAGGCGCGGAA
>DASSCV010000339.1:0-14474 GCA_035697505.1 Rubrobacter sp. | reverse complement strand
GTGCTCTCGGAGTATGGGGACGTGCCGCGACCTGAGGCAAGGCGTGTGGCGCGGGAGGTCGTTCGGCGGAGGCCGCTCCTGGTTACGACGGATCTTTACGACGCCGTGCGTGCGGCCGTGGGCTGGAAGGAGAGGGGTGGTAACCCCGCAAAGAGGATCTTCCAGGCTGTGCGGGTCAGGGTAAACGACGAGTTGGGCAGCCTCAGCCGGGCCCTGGAGGCCTCAGAACGGCTACTCGCACCAGGTGGGAGGCTTGTGGTCATCACGTTCCACTCGGGGGAGGATCGCCTCGTAAAGCGATTCATCTCAGGGCGGGAGGGGCGGTGTGTCTGTCCGCCGGAGCTGCCGGTGTGCGTTTGTGGTGCAAAGCCCGTCTTCCGGCGAGGAGCAGTTCTGAGGCCTTCCGGACGTGAGGTAGAGGAGAACCCGCGCAGCGCATCGGCCAGGCTGCGGGCGGCGATAAGGACGGCCGAGCCTCCGGTGGATGCCGGCTGATGGCCGCCTCCCAGCGCAGGTACAAGGCTACGCTCCCTACCGAACCGGCGTGGCCCGTACAGAAGCGTGCCAAGGACAGCTCCCAGGATCGCACCCTGAGGCGGAAGGCCGCTGGCCGGCGTCGCCGGTTTGCGATGCTGGTCGTGGTGCCAGTGCTGCTGATGCTGGGGAGCGTCTATCTGAACACGCTCGCTGCGGGGCTCGACGCCAGGGCCGCAGACCTTCACGTCAGGCTTGATAGGGCCAGAGAAGTAGGGGAGAGACTCGAGGTCAAGCTCGCCGACCTGTCGGGTGCGGAGAGGATCCGGGATCTTGCGGCGGAGAAGCTTGGTATGCACGAGCCGAAGAGCACTACCTTGAAAGTCTATGGAGTAAGAGTGGAGGATGGGAAGAACGATGGGGCACCACAGGAAGGGGGAAGACCGCGGCAGCGTTGACCGGCCAGGGGCTCGCAACGCAAGGATTCGCCGTGGCAAGAAATCCCCCCCTCGCAACAGAAACTCGGGTCGTAAGTCCTCTGGTGGCAAAGTCATACCGCTCCGCGGGCAGGGGCGGCCCGGCGGCGCGAAGCGCGGCGCCACCGGGACGCGTCGCCCTTCGTCGATCGGCCCCGAAGCCAGGACTGCCGTGGGCCACAGGAGGCTGTGGATGGTGGCGGCGGTGTTCGCGGTGACGGGATTTCTCCTCGGCGGGAGAGCCGTGCACATAAGCCTCACAGATGACGAGAATTACAGGGCCTTCGCCGACGAGCAGGCTGGTGGAACGACCCAGGTCGCTGCACCGACCCGCGGCAGCATAGTGAGTGCCGACGGAAGGGAACTCGCGACCAGCCTCGAGGTAGCGCGTGTGATAGCAACCCCTTACCAGATCGAAGACCCAAGGGCGACGGCAAGGGAGCTGCACGCCGTGCTCAGCAAAGAAACGGACACCACCGAGAAGGAGATAAAGGCGTCTCTCCTTAGGCGTGGTGCGGACGGCCAGCTCAGTGGATACAGCGTCATCGCCACAGGCGTCGAGCCGGAGACAGCGGCTAAGGCGCAGGCTCTTGGTATAGAGGGCATCACGACCGCCCCCGATACCATGAGGGTCTATCCGGACGGGTCCCTCGCCAGCCAGCTCCTCGGACACCAGGGAGACTACGGCGAGCCCTTTGGCGGGGTCGAGGCCAGTTACGACGACACCTTGAAGCGTGGCAGGGACGTTGATTTGACGGTTGACTCCGCAGTGCAGCAGGAGTTGCAAAATGCCCTGGCGAAGGCTGTCGAGAAGAGCAAGGCCAAGAGCGCCGTCGGCGTGGTCATGCGCGTCGACGACGGGTCTATTTTGGCGCTGGCCAACACACCGGCCTACGACAACAACGACTTCGGCGACACTCCCCCAGAGTACCAGCGAGATCGGGTCCTTACCGATCCGTACGAGCCAGGTTCGACCTTCAAGGCTTTCACCGTGGCGTCTGCGCTGGAGGACGGCGCGGTCACGCCTGAGGATAAGTTCGTGGTCCCGGATCACATGACAGTAGCGGACCACGTTATCAACGATTCCCAGCCGCATGAGACCAAGATCTTGACCCCGGCTGGAGTGCTCGAGCACTCCAGCAACGTAGGGGCGACGAAGATCGCCCTAGAGCTCGGCGGGAGAAAACTCTACGACTACATGCTCGCATTCGGCTTCGGCAAGCCCACAGGCGTAGACCTGTGGGGTGAGGACCTGGGGCTCGTCCCTGCCTACAAGGACTGGAGTGGGATCTCGATTGGCAACATCCCGTTCGGACAGGGCTTTACGGTTACGCCTCTGCAGCTGGTCTCAGGCTACGCCACGCTGGTCAACGGTGGACGAAGAGTTACGCCACACGTCACAGAACAGGAGACCTCCCAGGGACAAGGCCCCAGGGTGATAAGCAAGAAGACCTCGGCTATAGTACGCGGGATGTTGCAGGGCGTCGTCGACGACGGGTCGGGCCACTTCGCCCAGATCTCCGGTTACAGCGTGGCCGGCAAGACGGGGACCTCTCAGATAGTGGACCCGAAAACAGGAACCTACGGCGACCAGTACGTGGCCTCCTTTATAGGGTTCGCTCCTGCCACCGACCCTGAATACGGGATGCTGGTTGCCGTAGACGATCCGCAGACCTCATACTGGGGAGAGCTGGTCGCGGTACCTGCCTTCCGCCACGTGATGAGCTTTACGCTGGGCTACTTCAACGTCCCGCCCGACCGTAGGGGCTTTGTGGCAGAGGAGCCCCTCTGGTGAGGCCGGCTACTCTTTCAGATGCTGCGCAGGCAATGGCCGCGGATCTCGATGCCGCCAATTCTAACGCCCTCGTCAGTGGGGCCAAGGCCGATTCCCGTAAGGTGCGCGAAGGGGACCTGTTCTTCGCCCTGCGCGGTAGGACTGATGGCGCGGACTTCGCCACCGAGGCGCACCTGCGCGGCGCGGTGGCGACGGTGGCAACCCGCCGGCTCGAAGTGCCGACCCTCGTCGTGGACGACCCGCTGGAGGCATTGCAGAAACTGGCGCGTTGGACGCTTCTTCGCCAGGACGTGCCTTCGCCTGCCGTTGTCGGCATCACGGGCACTGTGGGCAAGACAACGACCAAGGACGCCCTTGCGACCATTCTCAGGCACGCCGGGAAGCGTGTCTCAGCCACGGCAGGAAATCTGAACAACGAGATCGGCCTTCCCCTCACCATCCTGGCTTCCGACCCTCGCACAGAGGTTCTCGTCCTCGAGATGGGAGCCACCCACGCAGGGGACATAAAGGATCTGTGCGCCATCGCCCCGCCCGACATCGGTGTCCTGACGGCCATCTCGCCGGTCCATCTGGACTCGTTCGGGACGCTCGAAGGCCTCGCAGCCGCTAAAGGCGAACTTGCCCTCTCCCTACCTGAGTCTGGTACGCTGGTCGCCCCGGCTGGCGCGCCAGGAACGGCGACGGGGTCGGGCCGGAAACTGGACCGGCGTATCACCTTCGCCCGCGCCGGCGAAGCAGATCTCCTCGCGTCCGGGATCGAAGGCAGAGATGAAGGCCTCCGCTTTGTAGCCAGCATGGCCGGCGAGTCGGCCGAGGTTCGCTCGCCAGTCTTCGGGACACACCTGGTGGAGCCGCTCTTGGCCGCCCTCGGCGGCGCGCTCACCCTCGGCCTCGGCCTGGAACAGGCCGCGCGGGGTCTCTCCCGCCTGCGGCGAACGGGACTTCGGGGCGACATCTACAGGCTTAAAGAAGACATTACCGTCTACGATGACTCCTACAACGCTTCCCCTGCCGCCGTCGCGGCAGTACTCAAGTACGGTGCGGATCAGGCACGTAGACAACGTAGAAGGCTCGTCGTCGTGCTCGGCGGAATGTTCGAGCTGGGGGCCTGCGCCCGCGCTTACCATAGGGAGGCGGGTGAACTGGCTTCCAGAGTCGGCGTCGATCTGCTCGTCTGCGTCGGCGATGAGGCCCGCTGGTATGCAGAGACTTTCCCTGGTAGGTCACTCTTCTACTCAGACGCACAGACCGCCGCCGATGCCCTACGCGGAGAGCTGAGGGCCAGAGACTACCTGATCGTCAAGGGTTCACGAGGGGTTGGGCTCGACACTTTGACCCGAAAGTTGAGGGAGAGTTTAGCTCTTGTTTAGCGTTGTACTCGCTGCCGCTGTGGCGTTTCTGGTAACGGTGCTACTCGGCTCGAAGTTCATCGAGTTCTTGCAGTCGCGGAAGTTCGGGCAGTTCGTCCGCGAGGAGGGACCCCAGACGCACCTGATCAAAGCCGGCACCCCGACCATGGGTGGGATCGTAATGCTCACGGGCCTCCTTGGGGCGCTCGTCGTGGTGGCGCGGCCCAACGTGGCCACGCTTACGACGCTCTTGCTCGTCGCCGTCGTGGCCGGCATCGGCCTCTACGACGACTGGCAGAAGATCTCCAGAAAGCGTCCTGAGGGGTTGAGCGCCCGCTACAAGTTCCTTCTGTTGACCCTCGCGGTGGTTCTGGCGGACGTGCTCGCCGTGCGCTACGTAGGCGTCACCCAGACCGTGCTGGTGCCATACTTCGACAGCAGCCTGGTGCTGGGGCCTGGAGTATTGGGGATCGCGCTCTTCAGCGTGTTCTTGCTGCTGGTGATCGCTGGCACGACCAACGCCGTCAACCTCACCGACGGCCTCGACGGGCTCGCCGCGGGGGCGGCGGCCATAGCCCTGCTCGCCTATACGGCTATCGCTTTCCTCGAGCGCCAGTACGACGTCGCCGTGATCTGCGGCGCGATGGTTGGGGCGATCGTCGGGTTCCTCTGGTACAACTCCCACCCTGCAGACATCTTCATGGGGGATACGGGCTCGCTCGCCATAGGGGGCATCCTCGCGGCGGCGGCCGTGCTAACCAAGACGGAGCTCCTCCTGCCCATAGTAGGCGGGCTGTTCGTCGTCGAAGCTCTCTCGGTCATCGTCCAGGTCTTCGTCTTCAAGCTAACGGGACGAAGGGTGTTCAAGATGGCCCCGATCCACCACCACTTCGAGTTTCTGGGCTGGGACGAGAACAAGGTGGTGGTCCGATTCTGGATCGCCCAGGCCGCTTTCTCCTCCGTGGGGTTCTTCCTCTACTACATCTTCCTCTACAACACGGCAGGGTGAGCTCGTGAGGACCCTGGTATACGGGCTCGGAGAATCGGGCGTCGCGGCCGCGAGGGCTCTAATCGAAAGAGGCGAAAGAGTCCTCGTGGCTGATGGCGGCGACGACGAACGGCTGCGAGACACTCTGGCCGCTCTCGACGTATCGGGCGTCCTCGGGGCTGGCCCGGACGTGCTGGAAGGGATAGATAGGATCATAGCGAGCCCCGGCATCAGTCCCCGCAACCCAGTTTTGCGGGCAGCCGGGGCACGGGGCATCCCGATCGTCTCCGAGGTTGGGCTCGGTCTGGAATTGCTCGGTGAGGACGCGCGCGTGGTGGCCGTCACCGGAACCAACGGAAAGACCACCGTCGTCGACATGCTCCACCGCATGCTGGAGGCTTCAGGCGTGCCGCACGCCGTCGCCGGCAACTCCTGGAAAACCCTTACGGGGTGCCTGGAGGAGACGCGTACTGCGGGGCTGCTCGTCCTCGAAGTCTCCTCCTTCCAGCTCCACTATCTCCAGAACCCCGGCTTCGCGGTCGCGGCGCTCCTCAATGTGAGGCCGGATCACCTGAACTGGCACGAATCGTTCGAGGAGTATACCAACGACAAGCTCCGCATCTTCGAGAGACAGCAGGAAGAGGACCTGGCTCTCGTGAGCGCAGCAGATCCCATAGGCAGTGCCGCTATCGGCACCTTCAGGGCGGAAGCCCTCATCGTGGGCGAAGGCGACACGGCCCTGCGCGACGGGCGTCTACTCCTCCGTGGCTCTCATCTGGCAGACGTGACCGAGCTGCGCATCGCTGGGACGCACAACTACGAAAATGCGCTCTTCGCGGCGGCCGCCGCACAGAGGCTGGGTGCGAACCTCGGGAAGATCAGGGAGGCTCTGCTCGAATACGAGTCCAGGCCGCACCGCATGCGGGTTGCGGCACAGATGTCGGGCGTGACTTACGTGGATGATTCCAAGGCTACCAACCCGGCCGCGGTGGCAGCGGCCTTGGAGAGCTTCGACGTGCCTATAGTGCTGATCCTCGGTGGCTCTGAGAAGAACACGGATTTCTCGGAGGTGCTGCCTGGCCTCGCAGTGTGCCGGGCGGTCGTATGCCAGGGTGAGGCAGGTCCACGCATCGCCGCCTACCTCGAAGATGAGGGCTTCCAAAACGTAGTCCACAGCACCCCCGACCTGGAGAAAGCCGTCGAAAGAGCCACAGAGCTAGCCAGGCCAGGTGACGTGGTCCTGCTCTCGCCCGGGTGCGCGAGCTTCGACCAGTTCCCCGGATACGCCCAGAGGGGAGACGCGTTCATCGGGTTCGCCGCAGAGCTCGCCGCACATCATGGGACTGTAGGGCGATGAGTAGCCTGAGGTCCAACCTGTTCCTCGTGGCGCTGGGCCTCTCCATGTTGGGGCTCGTCATGGTCTATTCGGCTACGTACAGTGAAGTTGGGACCGATTTTCTGTTCGAACGCATCGGGCACATGGTACTCGGCGTCGCCGCCTTCTTCGTGGCCAGCCGAGTCAGGTATACAGCGTGGCGCAAATATGCCCCTGTGTTGTACCTGATCGTACTGGCAGGCCTCATCCTCGTCCTCATACCTGGCATAGGAACCCAGATAAACGGCGCCAGGCGGTGGCTCGACCTAGGCCCCATGAGCATCCAGCCCGCGGAGTTCGCGAAGCTCGCCGCCATTCTGGTCTTGAGCTGCGCGGTCGCGCGCCTGCCACATGGTTCGCGGTTACCTGTCAAGCCCCTCGTTGGGGTCGGGGTCCTCTTCGTTCTCGTATTTGTCGAACCTGATTTCGGCACCTCCGTGGTCCTGCTCGCGGGCGTGGCTGGGACGTTGTGGGCCTCCGAGCTGAGAACGAGGGACCTTGTACTGTCTGGGCTGGTTGGCTTGGTGGTGGTTGCGGGGATGATGGTGCTCGAGCCCTATCGCCGCGAGCGGTTCCTGACGTTCCTCGATCCCTGGGCCGCAGCGGACGGCTCTGGCTACCAGGTCGTCCAGTCCATGGTGGCCATAAAGGCCGGGGGTTTCTTCGGTTCGGGGGCCGGGTCGGGCGGACAGGGTACATACGTCCCCGAGCTGGGCACGGATATGATCTTCACCCTGGTAGGTGAGGAGCTTGGCCTGATCGGGATGATTGTCGTGATCGCCGCCTTCGGTTTTATCGCGCTGGCCGGGCTGAAGATAGCCATGAACGCCCCTTCGGTGATGGCCAGGTGCGTGGCCGCAGGACTGACGACGATGCTCATCGCCCAGGCCACCTTCAACATCGGGGCAGCCATGGTTGTTCTCCCACTCGCAGGGATGACGCTCCCTTTTGTTAGCTACGGCGGTTCGAGTCTGCTGGTATGCTTCGCCGCCGTGGGCATCCTGTACAGAATCTCGGAGGACAGTGAACGAGCCAGAGAGATCAAATCACCCAAGAAGACCGCGGATCCTGATCGCAGGAGGCGGCACGGGAGGGCACGCTATCCCCGCGCTGTGCGTGGCGGCTGATTTGAGAGAGAGGGGAGCGATAGTCGAGTTCGTGGGATCTAGCTCAGGCATAGAAATGTCCCTCGTCCCACAGCAAGGCTACATCCTGCACGCCCTGCCCCTGACTGGCCTCGCCGGAAGCCCGCTGGCCCAGGCCCGCGCGGGCCTCCTCTCCCTGAGGGCAACCATCAGCTGTACACGCATAATACAACGACTGAGACCGCTCTCCGTTCTCGGCGTCGGAGGTTACGCGAGCGCGCCAGCGGTGATTGCGGCCAGGACGCTCGGCGTGCCCACGTTCCTGCACGAGCAAAACGCTGTCCCCGGGCGGGTCAACCGCCTGGCCAGCCGCTTCACGACACAGACATTAGCCACGTTTCCTGATGCCACGCGTCGGCTCGGGAACGCTGAGTGGGTGGGTATGCCGACAAGGGCCGAGATCTTCGAGGCTTCGCGGGAGGAGGCATTGCGGGATCTCGACCTGGAGCCGCCGGTCGTTCTAATCTTTGGCGGGAGCGGGGGTGCGCTCAGGATCAACCTCGCGGCGGCGGAGGCGTTCGGGGGTATGACCCCGTATACGGTCGTCCAGATCTCCGGCCGCAGGGATTTCTCGCAGCTCTCGACGGACAACCCCAGGCACACGATCCTCGAGTTCACAGGCGAAATCTGGCGGTACCTGGCCGCCGCCGACTTGGTCGTTAGCAGGGCCGGTGCGGGCTCCCTGTTCGACATTGCGGCAGCCGGAAAGGCGGCCATCCTCGTTCCTTTCCCCTACGCAACGGGCGACCACCAGGTCGAGAACGCCAGGTATTTTACCGAAAGAGGGGCCGCGGAGTTGATGCTCGACGCTGAGGTTGGTGCGCTTCGCGACCGCGTCGAAGTCTTGTTGGATGACGATGCGCGGCGGGAAGAGCTTGCCAGGCGCATGGGCGCGCTCGCTACGCCTGGCGCGGCAGGTGAAGTAGCCCGGCGATTGCTGAGTGCCGGAGAGAAGGAGTGAGGCCATGAACATACACATGATCGGTATCGGCGGGGCAGGAATGAGCGGCATAGCCGAGGTCCTTGCCAGAAGAGGCCACAGCGTCACGGGCTCGGATCTCAAGGAGTCTCCCTACACCCGCAGGCTGCGCGAGGTGGGCCTCACGGTCTACATCGGGCACGCCCCGCATCAGGTTGGGCACGCAGACCATGTGGTGATCTCGACGGCCATACCAAAGACGAACCCGGAGCTTCTGCAGGCCAGGCGTAGATCCATCCCCGTTATCCCGCGCGCCGCAGCCCTCGCCTGGATCCTCGAAGGCAGCCGAAGTATCGCCGTGGCAGGAACCCACGGTAAGACGACAACGACCAGCATGACGGCGCACGTTCTCGAGGCTCTGGGCGAGAATCCGACGGCCCTGGTGGGCGGCGAACTGAACGACATCGGCAGCAACGTCGCCTTCGGAAGGCCCGACCTCGTCGTGGCCGAGGCGGACGAGAGCGACCGTTCCTTCCTCTACCTCAGGCCACAGGCCGCCGTGATCACGAATATCGAGTTCGACCACCCTGACTTCTACTCGTCTCTCGACGATGTCGTAGAGACCTTCCAGCGATTCGTCCGCTCGCTGCCCGAGGACGGGCACCTGGTTGTCTGCGCGGATGACCCTTCCTGCTCCCTGGTGGCCGCCGAGGCTGCATGCCCCGTAACTACTTACGGCATCGGCTCCGGAGACCTCAGGGCCGATATCTCGAGCCCGAGCAGCTACGAGCTGTTCGAGGATGGTGAGAGACGCGGCGAGGTCGAACTGGGCGTCTACGGGCGACACAACGTGCTCAACTCCCTGGCGGCGGCCGGGGTTGCCCGCTGGCTCGGACACCAGGCTTACGAGGCGGCTAGCACCCTAAGGGACTTCGGGGGCGTGCGACGCCGCTTCCAGATGAAAGGGGAGCGGGCTGAGGTACGCGTCGTCGACGACTACGCCCACCATCCGACCGAGCTCTCGGCCACGCTTGCAGCCGCCCGTTCCACCATGCCAGAGGACGGAAGGGTGATCGCCGTCTTCCAGCCACACCGTTACTCGCGTACCCGCGCCCTCTACAGGGAATTCGGTGCCTCGTTCTCCTCGGCCGACGCCGTGCTCATAACAGAGGTATACGGCGCCGGCGAGATGCCCCAACCAGGCGTTAACGGCAAGCTGATAGTCGACGCCATTTGCGAGACGCGGGGCCACCCCGAGGTCTACTACATACCCCAGCAAGACGCAATACCAGCGGTACTGCAAAACGTCTCCAGAAGCGGAGACCTCGTGCTCACCCTCGGCGCAGGTGACATCTCGAAGGCCGGTGAAGACCTGCTCGGCATACTGGAGGAGCAAGGATCCAAACCCTGACAAGATCTCTGCGCGCCATCCTGATCTCGGTGGCCATAGCCGCCGCTACTACCCTCATACTCGCCCTGATTACCTACCTTGCTTTCCCCGTTACCGGCGTCAGGGTGGAAGGCGCCCGCATGTACCCCGAATCCGAAGTCACCAACGCCATCCCGGATCACGCCAGCCTGCTCACCCTCAACGAAGAGATGTTGAAACGCAACCTGGAGTCTCATCCTTGGGTTCAGGGTGCAGAGGTGAACGAGGACTGGAACTCCGGTATAGTTACCGTTCAGGTTGAGGAGCGTAGGCCTGTGCTGGATGCCGAGGTAGACGGGCGGAGGTTCGTTCTCTCGGCTGACGGCGAGGAGCTTCCGGGGCCAGGGGGAGCGGGTCTCGAGAGGGTGGAGTTGGATCGCGACCAGGTGGGGGAGATCTTGGTGTTCGCGAGGACGTTGCGCAGGAGCGGGTTGACACTGGAGTCTATCGACGGGGCTGGTGCCGCAGGCATCGAGGCCACGGTGGAAGGCCGCGAGGTCATCTTCTCTGGGAATATTGGTGAACGTCGGGTCATGGCGTTGAAACACATCATGCCAGGGCATCCCGACGCCGGGGTCTTCGACCTGCGTTCGCCGGAGAGGGTGGTCGTCGGTGTTCCGCACGAAACGCGCAGCGAGCCAGAGGGCTAGCAGCCGTGGCGCAGACGCTAGTCTATGGGATAGACGTCGGCACCACCAAGGTAGTGGCGATCGCCGGCCGGGTGGACCCGCGAAGGGGCTGGGTCGAGGTCCTATCCATGGGGGAGGCGCCGAGCTACGGCCTCAAGCGGGGGGTCGTGGTAGACCGCAAAGCCGCCGCCGATTCGGTCGCTGAAGCCATGGAAGCCTGCGGCGTTCGCGGCGGTAGGGTGACCGTGGGCATCGCGGGTAGCCACATCTCTTCTTACAACACCGAGGTCACGCTCTTGAACCGCGGCAGGAACCTGACGGTCACAGACAGGTTCGTCCGCAGGCTCGAACAGGAGGCCAGGCAGCTCGACTTGCACGAGGACGAGCGGGTGATACACGTCGTCCCGCGTGGCTACGTACTCGACGGGTCTGAGGGCGTCAAGAACCCCGCAGGCCTCGCCGCCCGCAAGGTGACCATGCGCGCGCACGTCGTGAGCGGGGCTGTCTCCAGCATCCAGAACCTCCTGCGCGCCGTCGAGGACTGCGGCGTCAAGGTTTCGAGGATCGTCCTCGAGCCACTGGCATCGGCCGAAGCCTGCCTGCTCGACGCTGACCGCGAAGCCGGCGTCGTCCTCCTCGATACGGGCGGCGGCACGACCGATATCGCGACCTTCTATAGGGGGGCTCTCACTCATACAGACGTCATCCCCATCGGTGGTGAAAGCTTGACATCCGACGTGGCCTACGGCCTCAAGATTCCGCAACATGATGCCGAGGAACTCAAGCTTCGCTACGGTACAGTCCTCTCCAGCACCGTCGACCCCGTGGCCGCCGTCAAGCTCGACGACCGCCACTACAACGCCAGCTTTATAAGCCAGATCCTCGAGTACCGCGCCCGCGAAGTGCTCGAATATGTGCGCGACTCGCTCGATCAGACCATGGTGAGGGAACTGGCCCCAGGCGGCGTCGCCCTTACCGGAGGCGGCTCCTTGCTGGACGGCATGACAGGCCTCGCAGAAGAAGTCCTCGGTATGCGCGCAAAGACCGTAAGCCCTCGCCGGGTTAGAGGCGAGGTTGAACCTGTACAGAAACCTCAGTATGCAACGTCGGTGGGTCTGTTATACTTCTCGGCCAGAAACGATGACCCTAGACCAAAGGGTAAAGGTGCAGGGACGCATAGTTTTGGTAGCATAGTGGAGGCGGTCAAGGGATGGTTCCGGGGAAGGTAGCCCCGTGGGCCTCGAAGAACGTGTGATGGAGGGTTAATTAGGCATGTTGGACGCGGCGACTAATTATCTGGCGGTCATAAAGGTTGTCGGCATAGGCGGTGGGGGGACCAACGCCGTGAACCGCATGATCAACTCCGGTCTGCAGGGAGTTGAGTTCATAGCGATAAACACGGATGCCCAGGCTCTCCAGATGTGTGATGCCGACCAGAAGATCCACATAGGGGAGAAGATCACCCGCGGCCTCGGCGCCGGCGCTGACCCGAAGATCGGGATGGAGGCCGCAGAGGAGAACAAGGCGGAGATCGAGGAGGCGATGCGCGGTGCCGACATGGTCTTCGTCACCGCAGGCAAGGGTGGCGGGACTGGCACGGGCGCTGCCCCTGTCGTTGCCAAGATAGCGAGGGATTCGGGAGCGCTGACAGTAGGGGTCGTCACGAGGCCATTCGCCTTCGAGGGCCGCAGGCGATCTACATACGCAGAGGAGGGCATCAAGCGCCTCAAGGAGAACGTCGACTCCCTGATCATCATCCCCAATGACAGGCTGTTGCAGGTCGCCGAGAAGCGGACCAGCATGATGGACGCGTTCAAGATGGCGGACGACATCCTCAGGAAGGGTGTTCAGGGCATCACCGACCTCATTACGGTGCCTGGCCTCATCAACCTGGACTTCGCGGACGTGCGTACCATCATGCACGACTCGGGTTCGGCACTGATGGGAATCGGCGAGTCAAGCAGCGAGACGAGGGGAACCGAGGCCGCGAAGACCGCCATCTCCAGCCCGCTGCTGGAGGCCAGCATCGACGGGGCGACGGGCATCATACTGAATATCACGGGCGGCCCCGATCTCGGGCTCTTCGAGGTCAACGAGGCGGCGGAGATCGTCCACAACGCGGCGCACCAGGACGCGAACCTGATCTTCGGCGCCGTGATCGACGAGAACAACGGTGACAGGGTGAGCGTGACCGTGATAGCGACAGGCTTCGACCAGCGCCTCGCCAACCAGCGCAGGTCCGAGCGTCCCGCCGCCGAGCCGCTGCAACAGGAAGAGCCGGCGCCCGCCTCGCAGGAGACCGGAGACGTCCTGGACATACCAGCCTTCCTCAGGCGCAGGTAGGCCTGCACCGGGGCGTGCGCAGGGCCGATACCCAGGCTGCATACGGTGCCCCCTCCGCAATGCACACCGCGAGAGGTGGCGCCGTCTACGTCGCACCGGACACGGCGCCCGAAGGAGCCGGGATCTTCTTCTTCACCCGACTCGGCGGGGCTTCAAAACCCCCATACGACTCGCTGAACGTCTCCAAGAAGGTCGGTGACGACCCCAAGGCGGTTGACGAGAACCTCTCAGTGATCAGGAGCGCGATGGATCTGAGGCCCGCGGCGTGGGTCCGTCAGGTCGCGGGGGACTGTGTGGTTCGCGCCTCTGAGTCAGGCTTCGCCGGTGAGGCCGACGCGCTCGTGACTGCCGAGAAGGACCTCTGTCTCTCTGTGGCCGTGGCCGATTGCGTTCCCGTCGCGCTTGTCGGCGAACGAGAGGTCGGGATGGTGCACTCGGGCTGGCGCGGCACCCTCTCGGGCGTCTCGGGGAAGGCGGCGCACAGTCTTGGAGGGGGCCGAGTGCAGGCCTATATAGGACCGTCCATCCGCCGCTGCTGCTACGAGGTGTCAGCGGAACTCGCCTCGGAGTTCGCCGCGGAGTTTGGGGACGAGGTGGTCTCGGGCCGCCACCTCTCTTTGCAGGATGCCATAAGGGTAGACCTCGAAAGGGCCGGAGTCGGGGTTAACGACCTGGGACTCTGTAGCGGTTGCCTGCCGGATCTGTTCTACTCCCACCGCAAGCAGGGCCCCCTCACGGGACGCAATCTAGCGTCGGTGGTGATGAGGGAGGCCCGATGAGTGCGCGCGTTATGGAGATCAGGGATCGACTCGCGGCCGTGCACGAGAACATAGAGAACGCTTTAGAGAGGAGTGGTCGCGGCGAGGAGCAGGTCCGCATCCTCGTCGCGACCAAGTATTACCATCCGGATCAACTCTTTGCCCTAGCCGAGGCCGGCGTGGATCTCATCGGAGAGAATCGTGCCGAGGATCTTCTCGACAAGCAGGAACTCTTTGGCGACCGTTTCGAGTGGCACTTTATCGGCCACCTCCAGAGACGAAAGGCGAAGGTCGTAGTGCCCAGGGTGACCCTGGTCCACTCTGTAGATTCGGTGCGCCTGATCGAGGAGCTCGCCAAAAGAGCGCCCGAGGGTGGAGTCGACATCCTCTTCCAGGTAAACGTGGCCCATGAGGAGTCCAAATACGGCGTCTCCGAGGAGGAGATTGGGACCCTCCTCGAAGCCGCGGCAGGGACCGGGGGGAGAGTCAGGGCGAGAGGGTTCATGACGCTAGCCCCGCTGGTCGATGACCCAGAAGACGTAAGACACGTTTTCGCGAAACTGCGCACGATCCGTGATAATCTACGAAAAAGTTGGAGTCCGCACTTCGATCTCTCGGAACTCTCCATGGGTATGAGTGGCGATTATGAGGTAGCGGTCGAAGAGGGAGCGACCGTGGTCAGGATCGGGCGGATGCTAATAGAGGAGGATGGGCCCGTAAGGAGGCACGATGGGAGTTAGGGACCGTCTGGACCGGATCGCGGCCTGGTTCGGGTTCGGTGTCGATGACGAGGA
>DASSCV010000338.1:0-2251 GCA_035697505.1 Rubrobacter sp. | reverse complement strand
GCCGTGAACGCCGTACCCATCCTCGAAGCGTTGTGGGTGACCATCTGCGGTATGTCGAGTCGGTCAACGATCTCCCCCGCCATAGGCAGGCAGATCAGACCACGACCGTAGGCGGCCATGAAGTTGATGTCATCCGCGGTTACGAGTTCGGCGGCCATGGTCAGGTCGCCCTCGTTCTCACGGTCCTCGTCGTCACAAACGATGACCATCTTGCCCTGCTTGATGTCCTCGACGATCTCCTCTATGGGACTAAAAGGCATCTGCCGCACTCCTCTCGATGGTTGAAAGTCTCTCTACCAGGTGCGGCTCGAGCAGCCGCTCTACATACTTACCTATAATGTCGGCCTCGAGGTTTACCCTGCTCCCCGCCCTGAGCTCCCCCAGGTTCGTGTTGGCACGGGTCTGGGGCAGTATCGAGACCGTAAAAGTCCCCTCCCCGATCGAGACGATCGTCAGGCTTATGCCGTCGACGCAGATGCTGCCCTTCTGGACACAGTAGCGGAGTACCGTCTCGGGTGCCCCGAACTCCCAGATCTCCGCGTCGCCTTCTGGCCTTACCCCGCCCACCTCACCAACGCCGTCGACGTGCCCCTGCACGATGTGTCCTCCGAACCTGCTCCCCGCGGACATCGCCCGCTCCAAATTGACAGGACTCCCAGCCCCAAGGCCGCCGAGCGCTGTGCGCCTAAGCGTCTCGGGCATGGCGCAGAAGGTGAGCGTCTCGCCTTCGACCTCGCCGACCGTCAGGCAAACCCCGTTCACTGAGACGCTGTCGCCAGCACGGGCGCCCTCAGACACCCTGCCGGCAGCGATGCTCAGGCGCAACATCTCGCCCTCCCCGATCGAATAGACACGCCCTACTTCCTCAACAAGCCCGGTGAACACGTTCCTCCTCTTCGCCAGGGTAGAGCGTCACGGCGACGTCATCGCCTACTCTCCCAACGTCCGAAACCGAGAATTGCAGCGACTCTGCCACCTTCGTAGCCCTGAGCGCTCCGATCATGGGAACGCCCTCAGAGCCGAGGAGCTTCGGCGCGTAGAACAGGGTCAGCTTGTCGGCGAGCCCCATACGGACAAATCGCGTAGCCGTCTCACCCCCGCCCTCTACGAGCAGACCTCTCAACCCACGTCCGCCCAACTCATCCAGAATGTAGACGAGGTCGAGGCCATCCTCCGAAAGCGGGGTCGCAACCACCTCGACACCAGGCCCCTCCAGGTCCTGTTCACGACCGTCGAGCGCGGGCTCAGTGGCGAAGACGACGACGGGGGTCTCCCCGGCGCTCTTCACGAGCTTGCTCTCCGGGCTGATCGACAGATGAGGGTCGAGCACCACACGGGTTATGCGGGGTGACCGCACAGAAAGATCCCGGGCCGTAAGCATAGGGTCATCCGTCCGCACGGTGTTCGCTCCGACCAGTACCGCCCCGGCCTCGGCCCTGAGCTCGTGGGCCCGCAGCCTCGCGTCTTTGCCCGTAACCCACCTGCTGTCCCCACCGGACGCGGCGATCCTACCGTCGAGGGTGGTGGCGAGCTTGAGGTGTACGAATGGCCTTCCCGTGCGCATGTGGTGGAGGAACTGTTCGTTTTGCCGCTCGAACGCAGGGTCGTCTAGCACGTCGACCTCGATGCCAGCCTCGCGCAGAATCCGCACACTGGAACCCTGCATCCTGGGATCAGGGTCCAGGTGGCCGATGACCACGTGTGAGATGCCGGCCCGCAAGATGGCCTCGACGCAGGGCGGCGTCCTGCCGTAATGGTTGCAGGGTTCCAGCGTTACATAGAGCGTGGCCCCCCGCGACGCCCCTCCAGCCCCACCTAGGGCCACTATCTCGGCGTGGTCCCCTCCTGCCCTGGAGTGCCAGCCCTCGCTTAGCAAGTCCCCGTCGCGCGCGACGACGGCCCCCACGAGAGGGTTCGGCGCAACCGAGTAACGCCCGCGCTCGGCGAGGCAGCGGGCAAGATCCATCATTGAATCCTGCAGCACGTTTTCCTTTCTCCCATCCGGACTCTGACCGTCGGCGCCGGACTACGGCTCGCGCCGAATACGAACCTTCACCGGCTCAACCTCCAAGGAGGTTCGCGGGCTCCCCGGCAGGGACGCAAGACGACCCTGTCAGGCTCACCGCCGGTGCGGGAATTGCACCCGCCCCCGAAAGTTACGCAGCAAGCTATACCACAGAAGGACCACGCCAGCAAGGAAACGCTTCGCGTTTCCGCACGCCCCGGCTAGCGCCTCAACACTCACCACGCA
>DASSCV010000337.1:0-18919 GCA_035697505.1 Rubrobacter sp. | reverse complement strand
GGAGTTCGGCAAGTGGGAAACCGCCTATCGACGCTACGAGTTGTGGTTAAAGCAGGGTCTGTGGCAGCGCATCCTCGAAGCGTTGGGAGAAGAGGCGTTACCGGGACCGGCGCCCAAATAACGGTAACTGATGCTGTAGGGCTACTTCCACGCACTCCGGTGAATAAGGTCTTCTATCGTACTTACCCGTCTGGCCTTCTCAGATCCGCCACGGGACGTCCTGGGCGCCCGTATGATGCTGGCGCTCCGACGCTGGCGGGCGGCCTCCGGTTTGGGGTGGCGCTATCCGCGCAGGTAGGCCAGCACGGCTAGAACGCGGCGGTGGTCGGCCTCGCTCTGAGCGAGACCCAGCTTGCCGAAGATGCTCTTCACGTGCTTTTCCACAGCTCCGCCGGTGATGAATAGCTCCTGCGCTATGGCCCTGTTGGTGCGGCCCTCGGCCACCAGGGCGAGGACCTCGCCCTCACGCGGGGTGAGGGAGGCGAGGCCCTCGTTGCGTCCACTGCGCGCGAGGAGCTGGCCCACTACCTCGGGGTCGAGCACGGTTCCGCCCGAGCCGATGGTCTCTACAGCAGAGACGAACTCTTCGACATCGGCGACGCGGTCCTTTAGCAGGTAGCCCGTGCCCTCCATCCCCGACTCGAGTAGCTCCCTGCCGTAGCGTTCCTCGACGTACTGCGAGAGCACCAGCACCGGGAGACCGGGGATCCGTCTCCTCGCCTCCAGGGCTGCTTTGAGGCCTTCGTCTTTGAAGCCCGGTGGCATCCGCACGTCCACGACGGCCACGTCGGGGCGTTGCTCCCCGATAACCTTCAAGAACCCCGGCCCGTCGCTCGCTTCGGCTATGACCCGGTGGCCAGCGTCGGTGATGAGGCGCGCGATGCCGGCCCGCAGCAGACCGGAGTCTTCGGCGATCGCAACCCTCAGAGGCGCTCTCCGCGGAGCGTCCTCAACCACCGTTGCGGTCCCCGTCCCGGCTTCCCCACGGCATTTCCGCGCGCACCCTGGTGGGGCCGCCGGAGGGGCTCTCGACGGTCAGGCAGCCGTCGAGGACGATTACGCGGTCGGCTAGCCCCGCGAGGCCGGCGCCGGCTGGATCGGCTCCTCCCCCGCCGTCGTCCTCGACTTCCACGACGAGGAGGTCTTCCAGATGGGCTCCCGAAAGCTCTCCATCGCCCGTGTCCCTCTGGCGGCGCACCGAGATGCGAGCCTGGGAAGCGCCCGAGTGCTTGGCGACGTTTGCGAGGGCCTCGGCGATCACGAAGTAGGCGGTGATCTCGACGGCCTCGGGGGGCCGTTCGTCGAGCTCGACCTCGACGGAAGTGGGCACCGGGGAGCGGCCCGCCAGAGCAGAGATCGCCGCGTCGAGGCCCCTGTCGGTGAGGACCGCCGGGTGGATGCCCCGGATGAGGTCCCGGATCTCGGCCAGAGCGAGCTTGGCCTCCTCATGCGCCTCGCCCACAAGCTCCGCCGCCCGCGCAGTCTCGGGACCTTTGGCTACGCCTCCAGGTGAGCCTTTCTCCAGCTTCTGGCGGGCCATGCCGAGCGCCATCGCCAGAGAGACGAGACGCTGCTGGGCGCCGTCGTGGAGGTCGCGCTCTATCCTGCGCCGTTCGGCGATGGCAGCCTCCACCGCCTTCGAACGGCCCTCCGTCAGGACCTCCACCCGCTCCTCAAGACCATCCCGGCTACGGGGGGCCAGCAGGGTCCGGCCCAGCCAGGCGTGCGCCTGGGAGACCTGCGGAACGAAGACTGCCGCAGCCGATGCGAACACGAGGCCGATGAGCATGACCAGCAAAGCCTCCGGTACGGTGTCTGCCACAAAGACGCCTGTCCACGTAACGCCCGTGCCTTCGGGGAGCGTCCAGAACCACAGCGGGTAGCTGACCAGGAATGCCGCAAGGATCGGGACGAGGACGACGACGAACTCGACCAGCCCGATCGGGAGCAGCAGGATCAGATACAGCAGACCTCGCCACAGTGCGGGGTCCGTCGCCCGTACCCGTGCGCGAGTGAGGACCGATCCGCGAGGCAGTGGACGGAAGGGTGAGGCCAGATGGACATTGAGCAGCACGGCCAAGCGCCACCGTTCGATACGGACCCCGTAGACGCACACAACCATGGCGAGGGCGAGGAGGGGCAACCCGACCCACACGATCGTAAGCGGAAGACCCATCAGCAGTAGCATCGCCAGGTCGACGAACCAGAGGAAACCGAAGGGCAGGCTGGAGAGCAAAAAGAGCGCCGAGAGCAAGACCCGGACGAGGCGACGCGCGCGAAGCCCGCCACCTTGGCCGAAGCCTCCGTCTTGTCCTCGGATCTCCTCTACGTGGTTCACGGCATCCCTACTCTCACCACAGTCTACTACTCGGTGCGCCGCGCCCGGCCCCCCCTCGACCCGTTTCTAGCTGAAGGGGGCGGTGCGGGTGCCAGAAGATCGGTACCAGTTTCCTGGTGCGGCCTTTCTCTGTCCAGATTACCTTATGGTCTGCCATCACGCTTCCCGTGCCGCCGGGAGATCGCCGCCCCCTTCGGCCGCGCCGGGGGCGGCGGGAACGCCACCAAGTTCCCTCTCCGGTTCGTCGTCGAGGAGCTCGGGCCGGTAGCCGAGCCTCCCGCGGGTCGCCGCCACGAGCACCAGGGCCACCGCGCCGAAGCCGACCACGCCCGCCCAGCTCAGGATCAGGCCGTACAGGTTCACGGTGGTGAACACGGTGAAGAGCATCACCGACGAGAAGTTGTTGTTGCTCGCGTGGACCAGCATGGCCAGGGGGAGGCTCCCCCTGGTCTTGTTGAAGACCCAGGTGATGAAGACGCTGAACAAGAGGCAGAAGAGCACGAACGAGAGGATGTTGCTCGGGTTCGCCCCTCCGTTCTCGCGTCCCCAGTCGGTTAAGAACAGGGGGAGGTGCCACCCGGCCCACAGCACCCCCAGGATCAGGGTGCCCACGAGGGGGCCCTGCTGGCGCTGGTGGCGCACCAGGGCGAAGTCACGCCACCCGGGCTCCTCCGCCAAAGCGGTGGTGAGCATCTGCAGCACGAGGAATGGCAGGTAGGCGAGCAACGCACCCAAGGGGGGGAAACGCAGGCCGGCGGCCGCCCCGGGCGACACCACCAGGGTGCCGGCCACGAGGAGCGCCGGGACGCCTAAGAGGGCGAGCGCGTACCATCTCCAGTTGACGCCCCACCTGAACAGACGTCCCCCCCAGCGCCTGAGGCCGGGCCTCCCCTCGGAGAGGGCCGTAACGACGAACGCCGCCCCCAGCGGCCCGAGGTAGGCGCCGGGCAAGATGCCGGCGAGCTGCGTGTCCCCGAGGATCTCGGGGAACGAGACGTCCAGGACGCCCAGGCCGTTCTGGGAGAGCACGTAGGGCAGCCAGAACAACCAGCTCATGAAGTACGCTAGCGCGTAGAAGCTGACGAGGCCGTGGCGACGCACGAACGCACCCAAGCCGCCATCCTTCGACCGCTCGGCCGGGCCGCCCCCGGTCTCCGCCCTGCTGTTCCCTAACATGGAGTCTCCTCTACCTTCGCTTCATTGTCTGCCGCAAGCATAGGGCCGGGAGCCCCCGCGGAGAATGGGGCGAACGGGAGAGTTTGAGGTGGGGGTATCCCCACCCCCGCATCGTGCCACCGCGCCCAGCGCCGTTCCAGTTGGACCGTGATGTCGTCGGAGCGTACCGCAGCGGGGCGGCGAGGCAAAGAGCCTCCCGAGATGCGAGCACATAACCCTCACCGGCGTCTACCGCTGGAACCTGGGCGAGGAGCACGAAGCTTACCGCAAAGGGCAGGATGAGAAGGCGGCCAAAGAAGAGGAAGCCCGCAACGCGCGGATCGAGAAGGAGAGCACCCGCAAGGCGTGGATTCGTAATGGCGGCTCGGCCGCTGACTTCGAGAAGGCCTGGCCCGAACTCCGCGACGAAGGGCGCCGCCGGCGCGTGATGGATGCCGACAAGCACGCCCGAGAGATGATGCGAGCTCACGGCCTGAGCAGGATCTAGGAAGGGAAAATTTTGACGGCGAGAACAATTGTCGAACGAGAGTGCCACGAGCATCTGGAGGCCTTCGAGGAGACCTTCTCCAGGCTCGAGGGTGTCACTGCCGAGCACGTAGCCACGCTCCGCAAGGCATCCACCTCAACGGCTACGAGGTCTTACTGCCCCCAAAGCGACGACCCGCTCGGCCAGGCCGCCTACATCGCAGCCGCGTTGCGCGGGCTTGCTGAGGCCGTGGCCACGCTCCAAGGGGAGCGAAGTAGGCGCTCCCACCACAGTGTCATCGGAGGCGACGGCTGGGAGGAGATCGCAGACTACGCGCTTGAGTGGGCTGTGGAGAACGCGAAGCGCCCAGCGGCCTGAGAGCAGCGACAGCGCTATTCACTCAACCTCGTAGAAGGTCAATTCTCCGAAGTAGATCTGCCGGATGCTGCATGGCCCGCTCGCTGGCCACCCTATGGTCGGCCTCAGACCTCTCGGCTCCTCAAGGGCGACCACTACATATGTTGCACCTGCGCATAAAGATGCGCTTGGGTGGATGCGCGGCTTCCTCTCAGAATACTGACGCCGATACGGGGGTAGGGGTAGTCAGGTGTTTAACGGGGGTGGTCGATTATGAGAGGTCCGGCTAGCCTGACTTCGGTGTGTGTACAAGGCGATCTGAAGGCCTTTATATATGGTCAAGCCCGCAGGGTCCTGGAGACCACGTTCTTCGGCTACAGAGACGTTTGAGGAGGCTTCGACGAGCCGTGGAACATATGGCTGAGGGCCAGGAGAAGAATCGAGGGACTCCTCAAGTGTGCGTCGTCGTAGTCTCCCCTAGGGTTGGCCAGCCAGAACTCGATGTGGGCGTTGGGGATCGGCTTGCACTCTTTGGCAGCCAGCACTGTCCCGGAGAGTTCATATCCGCTGCCGACGCTCGTTCGCACAGGCGCGCCTGGCTCGTAGAAAGGTCCTAGCATGTCGGGCTGCGTGGGTTTGCAGTTGGCTGGCCTACCTGCAGCAGCGTGGTCCTCTCCTGTCTTCTCGGTGGGTGGGCTCTTCTTGGAAGGTTGTCCCATCCGCGACGAATCGGACTCGGAGACGTCGCCACATCGGGCCAGAGCGAGGACAAAAAAGGACGCCGCGAGCACGCATCCAAACCATGTACACTTTTCCCGCGCGATCATGGTTGCTCCTTAGCTGACGGTCAAGATATGTGTCTGTTATGGTAACCAGAGGACAGCGCATCGGGGAACCATCCCTGCCAGCAGACCGAGCACTCGATCTAGTATGCCTTAGACCTGTCCTGACACAGGTGTGCGTACAAGCCGATTTAAACCGTTGTCCCATGTGCAAGGGCTCCGGGCCGTTGAGGGCTCGATCCGCGGCTACAACGGCGTTCAAGACGGCTTTGAGCAGCTATGGACGTCCGGGTCGGGATCGGCAGAGGAATCGAGAATCCTTCAGCGGCATGCTCAGGGGTGTGTCGAGCCCTCGCAAGGGCTCGAGGATCCTAACATTCCTCTTTCAGCCCCACTGGTGTGCAGTTAGCTCCTACATCTCCGAAGCTCGTGGAAGGTGAGTTCTGCGAACTTCGCCATAACGGAGTTCTCGGAAGTTGGTCGGCTGCGGCGAGTCGCCCACCAACCTTCGCAAAAACTCGAATCGTTTGTGGTTCTAATGAGCCGCACGTAGACTTTTTCTTGCTGGACGCAATAGGACATGAGAGCGCCTGCACAGGAGGGAACGATGAGCGCAAAGAAGTTCACGGAGGAGGAACGAGCCGCGATGAAGGAGCGCGCCCAAGAGCTCAAGGCACAAGCGCGCGAGAGCGACGTGCTCGCGAAGATCGCCGAGATGCCCGAACCGGATCGCACCATGGGCAAGCGGCTCCATGAGATCATCAAGGCAAGCGCGCCAGCCCTCTCGCCTAAAACCTGGTACGGGATGCCAGCCTATGCCAAGGACGGCAAGGTCCTCTGCTTCTTCCAAAGCGCGCAGAAGTTCAACTCCAGGTACGCGACGTTCAGCTTCACCGACAAGGCGAACCTCGACGAAGGCGCCATGTGGGCGACCTCCTTCGCGCTGAAGGAGTTGAGAGCCACCGAAGAGGCAAAGATCAGCGCGCTCGTGAAGAGAGCGGTGAGCTGAGCCAGCTCCTGAGCCCCGCTCCCTGCCTAGTCACTACGATCGCGAAGGTGGCCCCGCCTCAACAGATTGGAGACACGATGAGCATGGCAACGAAGACCGACACGCAGTCGCCTGCGCTGCACGTTGCCGACAGCCACGATCTGATCCGCGTGCAGGGCGCGCGGTGCCCATCGCTAATCACCCAACTGTCTGGAGAGACTGTCCGAAAAGGGGTACGAGCAACGCTCTGATCGTGGATTTGGGAGGTGTAGTGAGTCAAGAATGGGCCGGAAAGTACCGTTTCGGTGGTTCGTAAAGGCTACACCGCAGCATCCTCCGACCTTTTCGGACAGTCTCGGAAGGTGAATTCTCGGAAGTCCAGATGCAGGATGCTGCATAGCCCGATCCCATGGTGCCAGAAACGCTCTAAAGCTCCGGTTCTACGCATTGAGGTCAACTCTGCATCTTGTGGTGCTGCCCGTATTTACATCGTCGTGAAAAAGGTAGGCGTCTTCATTCCGGCTTCATTGGTATGTTGAGCCTCGAAAGCTTGCCGCGATGCCTACCGAGAACTGGTGTACCCCAAGGACGATCGAAGCCAGCACACACTCTCGCGGCCAACGCGTAAGCCGTTAGCAATCCATCGGGCTCAACCACCCTTGCGCTTGCCGTGAATCCACTTGGACTCCATAGAGTCGAGCCCCGGGCTCTTCTTGGGCAATAGGCACGCGACGGTTCTCTGCCCGCCTTCTCGCCCTTTTTCAGAGCTCGGTTGTGAGATCCGATCCACCGTCTGACCTCCCGGCTTACGTGCCATCGTGCTCTTGGGTGGCTCATCGGCCAGCCAGTCGCCTTACCTCCTCGGCGATTGTCGCGATAGGCGCTACCTTGTGGAGCACCCCATCGGCTCCAGCCTTCATGACTTCCTCGTGGTGCCCAGGCGCTATGGTCGCGCTAAGCACCACAACCGAGATGCCCGGATTCGTCCGACGCAGCTCGCCGATCAACTCCCTCCCGTCCCCATCGGGCAGGGTGAGGTCGACCACCGCCACATCCAAGCGCCAGTCGAACATCTCTCGGGCTTGGGCGAGCGAGCCAGCCTGGGCCACAATCTCGAGGTCGGGCTCGCGCCCCAGCAAGAAGGCGAGGGCTTGGCGGAAGGCGATGTGGTCCTCCACCAGCATAACCCTGAGGGGCCTGGTTGCGCTCATATCGGCCTTCAGTGAAGCACGGTCCGATGAATCCGCGATGATTTCCTTCAGTCCTTATCCGTCAGAGTGCGAGGAAGGGAGATTCTCTGATGTTGAACTTCACCTTGACGGTGTTCCCCGAAGTTCGCTACCCGCTAGCAACGGCACAGATGCGTCATTGGGGATGCGCCGATGCCCCATCTCCTCGATACTAGGGGACGAAATAGCAAGCAGGGGGGATATAAGGGTGAAGACCCCGCCCCGCTAATGAAAGGTGAGATGGAGATGAAAAGGACTCTCCTACCATTCGCGCTGATGGCGCTAACGTTGCTCGTTTGTGTTGGGGCTTTGTTAGCCTTGCCGAGAGGACCCGCCCACGGCGCCGCAACCCCGGCGGAGCCGGTCTTCACTGACTCGCAGGTCGCCAGCGGCTTGACTGCTCCCACGGACATGGAGTTCGCCCCCGACGGTAGGCTGTTCGTGGCCGAGCAGGCGGGTAGGGTACGCATTGCGAAACCCGACGGCACGCTCCCTACGTTCCTCAACATCTCCACCAAGGTCGATGCATCCGGCGAGCGTGGTCTGCAGGCGATCGCTTTCGATCCCGGCTTCTCCACCAACCGCTACGTCTACCTCCACTACACCAGGAAGGCGACGTCCACCACCCCGGTCCACAATCGCGTGGTGCGCGTCACCGCCAGCGGTGACAAGATCGTCGCGGGCAGCGAGAAGCTCATCTTCCGGCTGGGCAACCAGACATCCGAATACCACTTGGGCGGGGCTTTAGACTTCGGCACAGACGGCAAGCTCTACATCGCCACCGGCGATAACCAAACCTCCCCGACCAACGCGCAGCAGCTCACCAACCTCTTCGGTAAGATCCTGCGCATAAACAAGGGCGGCACCATCCCCACAACCAACCCCTTCTACGCCACGACCTCAGGAAACAACCGGGCGATCTGGGCATTGGGATTGCGCAACCCCTTCAAGTTCGCCGTCCAGCCCACCCCCACGGGCAGCATCTACATAAACGACGTGGGAGAGGATGCCTGGGAGGAGATAGATAAGGGCACGGCAGGCGCCAACTACGGGTGGAACATCTACGAAGGACCCGAGTCTGATCCGCGGTACGTGGACCCGATCTTCGCCTACGGGCACGACGGCGCCACGGAAACCACGGGCTGCTCGATCACGGGGGGCGTCTTCTATAATCCCGCGACCGTCCAGTTCCCAAGCGGGTACGTGGGCGACTACTTCTTCGCGGACTTCTGCAGTGGGTGGATAAGGAGCAGGAGCGTCGATCCCTCGAGCGGGGTGGCGAGTATCAGCGACTTCGCAAGCGGGATAGAACGACCCGTAGACCTTGAGGTGAGCAAGGAAGGAGAACTTTACTACCTGAGCAGGGGCAGCTCGGGCACTCCGGGATCGGTGGGCAAGATCCGGTACTCCGGCGGCACCGCCTAAAAGGATGCGCCGCATAAAGCTATATAGGGTCAGGGCTCTCTTACCAGCCTAGGCCCTTCTTGTCGCCCTTACTCACCGGAGTGCGTGCAAATCACGCTCTACCGCTCGCTGAGGCAGATGGAGGAGAGGGGGTGGGTAGTGGAGTCAGAGGATCGCCCCGAGCCCGACCTCGACGACGAGCGGAGGCGCTACTATCGGCTTACGGAGCTTGGCAGGAGGGTTGCCCTAGCTGAGCTCGAGCGCCTGGAGGGCGTGATGAGCACGGCGCGTTCCAAGGGCTTCGCCCCGAGCGCACGGCCCACCGGGGCAGGGGCCCGAGGTGAGAGATACCGCGTCTACAGGAATTGTTCAGCCTCGGCGAGCTGGCCTGTCTTCTCGAAGGCTTTGTGGAGAAGGAGACGTCCCTCTTCGCTTTCCTCCTCGGTACGGGCCTTCGCCAGCACGGTCTTCACGGACTCCTCGATGGCGTCGGGTTCGAATGTGATATCTGGCAGGGCGATCACGACCTCCCTGATCTGTCGGTAGATAAAGTCGGGTTCGCCTGCGTATACCCATCCGCGACGGGCGAGGACCCAGGCCCAACCTTTCATGCGGATAGTGTTCTCTATGTCCTCGTCCTCGAGCCCGAACATCTCGATCCTGAGCCTGTGGGCCGTAATTAGCTCCGGCTTTATGCGTACGGTCGCTGGCATAGGCACAGTCTAACAGCGACGCCAAGACTGGAGGTCAAAGGACCCTTCCCGACTTTATCCTTGCCGCGAACCTGTCCCCACCGAGATGGTAGGAGAGGTGGCGCCAGTCCGGGGCGTCGAGGAGGAGCACATCAGCCTTGTAGCCTGGCGCAAGCCTGCCCACATCATCGGCGCCGAGGACGTGCGCCGCGTTGGCCGTGCAGGCGCAGAGGGCTTCTGCTGGAGAGAGCCCCAGTCGGGTGCATGCCAGGTTCATCACCAGCGGCAGCGACTCGCAGAAGGAGCTTCCAGGGTTGAAGTCGGTGGCGAGCGCCAAGATCGCTCCCTCGTCGGCCAGGAGGCGGGAGGGAGGTAGGGGAAGGTCGAGGAAGAGCCCGCACGCGGGTAGAAGCACGGCCGCAACCTCGCTCTTCGCCAACAGGTACGCCGTTTCATGCTTCGTGGCTTCGAGGTGGTCCACGCTGCGGGCGCCGAGCTCGAGGGCCAGCGGGATCGCACCCCGCTCGGAGAACTGGTCCGCGTGCAAGCGGAGCGCGAGCCCGTACTCCCGGCACGCCTTTAGGTAGCGTCTCGCCTCAGGCACCTCGAAAGAACCACGCTCCAGAAAGACGTCGGCGAATCGGGCCAGGGGTGCTGCTTCTGGCAACACTTCATGGATCACGAACTCCACGTACTCTGCCGCGCTATCGAACTCGGGTGGGACCGTGTGCGCTCCGAGAAAGGTAGGATATACATCCACGGGGTTGCTATGTGCCGCGTCGTGGATGGCACGCAGGGATTTCAGCTCCGTCTCGCGGTCGAGCCCGTAGCCTGACTTTGCCTCTACGGTCGTCGTCCCGTGCTCCAGCATCCAGCCGAGGTGGCATTCCACGGATGAGCGAAGATCCCTTGCACTACCAGCTCGCGTAGCCGCTACCGTGGAGCGGATACCGCCGCCGGAAGCGTGGATCTCCTGGTAGGCAGCCCCTGAGGAGCGCAGCTCGAACTCAGCAGCTCTGTCTCCCAGGAAGGCCGGGTGCGTGTGGCAGTCCACGAGACCTGGAAGCGCCACCTTCCCACTCCCGTCCACGCTCTCGCAGCCCCTGCCGGATGGAATCTCTCGCAGAATCTCCGCGGGCGGGCCGACCGCGAAGATGCGGTCCCCTGCTATGGCTACCGAGGCTGGGGAGTGGACGCGCAGCGCTCCGAACTCTCTGCCCCGGAGCGGGCCTGTACCTACCGGGGTGACGGCGGCCGCGAGGTCGTGGATCAGGAGCGTGACCTCAGCCACTTGTGTCACCCCGTTCGTATACTTTCCGTCCGTCCACCCATGTCCCAGCGACTACCCCGCTCCCTGCGCCGAAGAGGAGTGCGGAGGGAAGGTTACTGGCTTCCACGCCTGCGAGCGCAGGATGGGACAGGTCTATCTCTATGAGGTCAGCCGGGTCGCCTGCCTGCAGTCCGGCGCGGCCCCAGCCGGCCCGCAAGAGATAGGGTGTAGGTGAGGTCTCGTTCCCGGAGATGAGGACGTTCCTCCGTCCCGATAACCTGCGGGCGTTTGTCTCGATCTCTCGCAGCTCCTCGAAAGGGTCTATCCTGACGTGCGAGTCCGAGCCGACGGAGAGCCTGAGACTACGCTCCATGATCTCCCGGGCCGGTAGGAACCCGTCGCCCAGGTTCCCCTCCGTGGTAGGGCAGGCGCACACGGAGGCGCCGTGTCGAGAGAGGAGATCCAATTCCCTCTCGCCGGCGTGCGTGGCGTGGATTATCGTGGTGCGCGTGCCGAGAAATCCCGACTGGGCGAGCAGTTCGATGGGGCGCATCCCGTGCTCAGCCAGGCACTCCTCGATCTCACGCGGCTGCTCGCCGGCGTGGATGTGTACGGGGAGATCTTCTCGATGGGCGTACCTTCCGATCTCCTCCAGCCACTCTCGCGGGACCGCCCTGACACTGTGGGCCCCGACACCGACCTCCACCAGCGGACGCCCTTCCGACCACTCCCTGAGATCCTCCACCCTCAGAAGGAGTGCTCTCACGGACTGGTCCCGAAAGCGTGGGAGGCCGTCCCGCGCGTAGGCGACAGGTAGCAGCAAGAGCCGGATGCCCGTATCTTCGGCTGCCAGGGCTACGGCCTTCGCCAGGGCGTTGGGGTCTTCGTAGGGCGTTCCTTCAGGACGGTGGTGGACATAGTGGAACTCGGTGACGCTCGTGTATCCGGCGGAGAGCATCTCCCTGTAGCAAAGGCGGCTGACCTCGCGTATAGAGTCGGGGGCCAGCCCCCCGGCCAGGGCGTACATCCGCTCCCGCCAGGTCCAGAAGTCATCCTTCGGTTGGGAAGGTTCGATCCGCTCGACTGCACCCCGTAATCGTCGTTGAAAGGCGTGGCTGTGATCGTTGACGAAGCCGGGTGCGAGCGCCCTGCCCGGTAGACGCTCCCCCCCGTCTGTAGCAAGACCGACCGCGGCTAGCCTTCCATGTTCTACAGTGATGCCGACGCCGCTACTGGTCCCGCGGGCATCGACGACGAGGTCGGGGAGTAGAGCTTGCCTCACCTTTCTAGCGCTGGCATCTGGATGCCAAGGCGCGTAGCCGCCCTCTGCGCCGACTCGTAGCCCGCGTCGGCGTGGCGGACGACGCCTATGCCCGGGTCGTTGAACAGCACGCGTTGCAGGCGGGTTGCGCCGTCTTCCGTGCCGTCAGCGAGGACCTGGGCGCCGGCGTGGATGGAGCGTCCTATCCCCACTCCTCCGCCGTGGTGGACCGCGACCCAGCTCGCCCCGCCGGCGACGCTCAGCATGGCGTTCAGAATCGGCCAGTCTGCGATGGCGTCGGAACCGTCCTTCATCGCCTCGGTCTCGCGGTAGGGTGAGGCGACGCTGCCCGTGTCCAGATGGTCCCGCCCTATGACTATGGGAGCAGAGATGGTGCCGTCGGCCACCAGCTCGTTGAAGCGGAGGCCAGCCCTGTGCCGTTCGCCTGCCCCGAGCCAGCAGATGCGCGCGGGGAGGCCCTGGAAATGGACCTTCTGGCTGGCCTCCGAGATCCAACGCGCTAGACGTTTGTTCTCGGGGAACAGCTCCAGGATCGCATCGTCCGTCGCCGCTATGTCAGACTCCTCACCCGAGAGCGCGGCCCACCGGAAAGGCCCCTTGCCCTCGCAGAAGAGCGGCCTGATGTACGCTGGCACGAACCCTGGATAGCTGTAAGCACGCTCGAAGCCGCCGAGCCTGGCTTCCCCGCGCAGGGAGTTACCGTAGTCGAAGACCTCGGCTCCCTGTCCCTCGAAACCTACCATGGCCGCGCAGTGGCTGGCCATCGAGGCGCGGGCTTCCGAGATGTAGCGCTCCGGGTCGATCTCGCGCAGTTCGAATGCGGCTTCGAGATCGTAGCCTGCGGGGATGTAGCCCGCGAGCGGGTCGTGGGCGGAGGTCTGATCCGTAACGACGTCGGGGACGTAGCCGCGCTCCAAGAGCGCAGGAAACACTTCCGCCGCATTGCCGAGGACTCCTATGGACAGTGGTTCTCCGGCCCTTTTCGCCTCCTCCGCGCGCTCTATGGCCCCGTCGAGGTCGTCTATCCGCTCGTCCAGGTAGCGGTGGGAGATGCGGCGCTCGATTCTGTCGGTATCGACCTCGACGCACAGAGCAACGCCCTCGTTCATGGTTATCGCCAGAGGTTGGGCGCCACCCATGCCGCCGAGGCCTGCAGTTAGGCAGACTCGGCCGCGCAGCGTTCCCCCGAAGCGTTGTTCGGCGACGGCGGCGAACGTCTCGTAGGTGCCCTGAAGGATGCCCTGGGTGCCGATATAGATCCACGACCCCGCGGTCATCTGGCCGTACATAGTGAGTCCGGCCCTCTCTAGTTCCCTGAACGTCTTCCAGTCGGCCCATTCCGGGACGAGGAGGGAATTGGCGATCAGAACCCGCGGGGCCCAGGGGTGTGTCCTGAAGACGGCCACCGGCTTTCCTGACTGGACCAGCAACGTCTCGTCGTCGTCCAGTCCTTGCAGGGTACTGACGATGGCCCAGAAGCTCTCCCAGTTCCTGGCGGCCTTGCCCGTCCCGCCGTAGACCACTAGCTCCTCGGGGCGTTCTGCAACTTCGGGGTCGAGGTTGTTCATCAGCATGCGGAGGGCTGCCTCCTGGTGCCAGCCCTTGCAGGTAAGATCCCTCCCTCGCGGCGCGCGGATGGTAGGAGCTTCTGTGGTGTCCGGCATGGGATCTCCTTCCGTAAAATCGGGATTCAGTCTTGCACCGGCTACGCGAAAAGTCCAGCGGGAACAGTAGGTAAGCCAGTCCAGCGACACAGTGGCCCCTCAGGGTTCTTCGCAGGCGCGAGCGTTCTACATGCCAGGTGGGATGTTCGACATCTTGCAAGCTCTACAGAGCGTAGTACGATTACTACACTTCATAGTATAGACTAGATAGAAAGGCAAAATACTATGATGAATGAGTTAGGGAGGCTACGCTCCAATGCGAAGGCAAGTGAGGGTGCTGTAATCGACGTTCGTGGTCTGTGGATGCGCTACGGATCGGTGGATGTGTTGAAGGGCGTCGAGTTCACGGCGCGCCGGGGCGAGGTAATGGCTTTACTCGGGCCCAATGGGGCTGGCAAGACTACCACTATCGAGATCCTGGAGGGGTTCAGGATGCGCTCGGCCGGGGAGGTGAGGGTGCTCGGGGTGGATCCTGCGAAGTGTGATGAGAGGTGGCGGGCGCGGCTGGGGGTGGTACTGCAGTCCTGGCGCGACCACGGGAAGTGGAGGGTGCGGGAGTTGCTCGCGCACCTTGGTAGGTACTACGCTCCCTATAGTACGGTGGGTCACAAGCGCCCATACGACGTCGACGACCTGATCGGGGCTGTGGGTCTCGACGAGCACGCGGGAAAGAAGATCTCCGCCCTCTCCGGCGGCCAGCGCCGCAGGATGGACGTGGCCATAGGTATCGTCGGCAGGCCGGAACTCTTGTTCCTGGATGAGCCGACCGCCGGGTTCGACCCCCACGCAAGGCGCGAGTTCCACGACCTCGTGCATCGTCTGTCTGATCTGGAGGACACCACGATACTGTTGACAACCCACGACCTGGACGAGGCCGAGAAGTTGGCTGACCGCGTCCTCATCCTCGCGGGCGGGACGATCATTGCCGAAGGCTCCGCAGACGCGCTCTCGCGCAGGATGTCAACCGAATCGGAAGTAAAGTGGAGCAGGGACGGCCAGCGCTTCGTGCACTCGACGCCCGAGGCTCCCCGGTTCATCCACGACCTGTTCGGGCAGTACGGCGATGGGATCTCGGACCTGGAAGTCCGGCGGGCTAGCCTCGAGGATGCGTACATGTCTCTGGTCCGGCGGTTCGAGTCGGGCCAGGGCGAGTCGGCGGCGCGGGAGTTCGAGGGGGCGATCCGATGAACCCCACGATGGTCGCGATACAGAGTGGAGTACGGCGCGGCGGGATAGAGTTGCGCCAGACCTTCACAAACTTCCAGGACCTCTGGAACTACATCTTTTTGCCTGCGATATTCCTCGTCGTCATGTACTTCCTGCGCGGAAACACGGTTCCTGGCACGGGCTTCTCTCTCAGTGCTGCAACCATACCAAGCGTGTTCGGCATGCAGATCGTATTCGCTGGTCTGATAATGGTGGCGACGATCCTGTTCATGGAAAGGGAGGATGGGACCCTGCTCCGGGCCAAGGCGACGCCCAACGGGATGCTTGGCTACCTCGTCGGCAAGATCGTCCAGATCTCCGGGATGTCGCTGGTCTCGCTAGCGACCGTCCTGATCCCAGGAGCGCTTCTCTTTGGCGGGCTGAGGCTTGGCAGCCCCGGCGCTTGGTTCACCCTGATCTGGGTGCTTTTGCTCGGCCTGGTGGCGACGATGCCCATAGGCGCTGTCCTCGGCTCTATATTCTCCAACCCGAGCAGCCTCGGCTTCGTCTTTGTGCCGATGATGGGGCTCATCGCCATTTCGGGGATCTTCTATCCCATAACCGCCTTCCCGTTGTGGTTGCAGTGGATAGGCCAGGTGTTCCCTATCTACTGGATGGGGCTCGGGATGCGCTCGGCGTTTCTCCCTGACTCGCTTGCTAGCGTGGAGATAGGCGATTCCTGGCGTCATCTGGAGACCGCCGGGGTCCTGGGGGTATGGGCAGTCGTCGGCCTCGTCCTTGCGCCGATCGTGCTGCGACGGATGGCGCGGCGCGAGTCGGGCTCCACCGTGGATGCGAGGCGCGAGAAGGCTATGCAGCGGGCCGGCTGGTGAGTGAGACTACGCACAACCGCATAGCCATGCTGCGTGCCGAGAGGGGCATCTCGCGCCGGCACCTGGCCGACGCGCTCGGGGTCCACTACCAGACCGTGGGCTACCTCGAGAGGGGCGAATATAGCCCCAGTCTGTACCTCGCGCTGAAGATCGCAGAGTACTTCGAGGTCCCGGTAGAGGTGATCTTCTCCACCACCCCGTTCCCGCGCATCGGAAGCGGCGAGCGTTCGGCATGACCCCTGCCGATGACAAACTCTGGTAGCCGAGTAGGGGAGCCTCCGCTAATAACTGAAAGAGAGGAGCCGCCGGTAAGATTGCGGCGGCTCCGGATCGCGGTGACGTTTTCCGCTGCCTACTTTACGATGCCTTGCTCTTCGAGGTAATCCGCCGCGACGTCCTCGGGGTCCGCCCGCTCGATGTCCACCTGGGCGTTGAGCTGCCGCATGGTCTCGGCGTCCAGGGACTCGGATACCGAGTTGAGAACCTCTTCCATCTTAGGGTTCTCCTCGAGGACGTTGCTCCTGACAACGGGTGCGGGGTAGTAGAAGGGCCAGATGTTCTTCTGATCCTCCATCACCACCAGCTCGTCGGAGGCGAGCTGGCTGTCGGTGGTAAAGCCTACGCCGGCGTCGCCCTCGCCTTGCAGTACGCCCTGGTAGATCGGGCCGCCGATGCTGTTCACGATCTTGACGTCTCCGAACTTCAGACCCTCGTAGTTCTTCTGCATATTAGGGACGCCGTCCGGCCGCTTCAGGAACTCGGAGAAACAGACAAAGGTGAGGTCGCCCGAGGCCTCGGCGAGGTTCGCCAGGGTTATCAGGTTGTATTTCTCGGCGACCTCCTTTCGCACGAAGATGCCGTAGGTGTTGTTGAACGGCGCTGGCTGGAGCATGGTGTTCGCCGGGTCGCGATCGGCGTAGGCCTTCTTTGCCTCCTGGTAGGTCGCAGCGGGAGTATCCGGCTGTTCCTCTTGCTTGAAGATCTCCACGAGGGCAGTTCCCGTGTACTCGGGGTACATGTCGATCTGACCGTTCTGGAGGGCTTTGTCGGCTATCGCCGCGGAGCCGAGATCTAGCTTCGTCTCCGCGTTGAAGCCGTTCGCATCGAGCGCCTGGGCGTAGAGCTCGCCCAGGACGTACTGCTCGGTGAAGTTCTTGGAGCCGACCGTAATCGTCGGGCCGCCTCCACCGCTGTCGTCCCCGGCGCTTGGTCCCGAGCCGCTGCTGCTGCCGACGTTGCCGCAGCCGGCGAGGGCGAGCAGCGCGAGCAGCACCGGGATGGCGCGGATCAGCTTCGTCCTGTTCTTCACGCTTCCTCCTTTGCCTTTGTGTCTAACGTCCGCGCTTTTGCGCGATCTTCAACCCCTTGGGGGTCATAGCCTTCTCCAGCGCGCCGAAGCCGACCTCCGTGATGATGGCCAGGACCGCAACCGAGAAGGAGCCGGCGAGCAATATGGTCGTGTCGTTGAGCTGGGTGCCCTCCACGATCAGTTCCCCAAGACCGCCGCCCCCGATGAACGTCGCCAAGGTTGCGCTGGCGACCACCTGTACCGCGGAGGTGCGGATGCCGGCGAAGATCACCGGGGCGGCTATCGGGAGCTGTATGCGGGTGAGCACCTGGCTCCCAGAGTGTCCCATCCCGCGAGCCGCGTCTATGATGTCCCGGCGCACCTCTCTCAAGCCCGTCGACGCGTTGATGAGGATGGGGGGTATCGCCAGGGCCGTGAGCGCGACGAGCGCCGTGTCGAAGCCGAAGCCGAGGAAGGGTTGGCAGAGCGCCAGTATGGCGAGCGAAGGGACGGCGCGCCCGATGTTGCCGATATTGACGGCAAGCGCCGCGCCAAGGGAGGTGTTCCTTATCGCGAGCGCCACGGGCAGCGCGATGGCGATGCCGATGAGCAGGGCGGCTGCGGAGAGGAGGATGTGCTGCCTGAGCAGCTCGAAGAAGTCGGGGCGTTTGAAAACATCGAGTATCCCGGACATCCTATGTCTTCCTCTTGCGCGCCCAGGGCCTCAGGTAGCGCTCCAGGCCGAGGAGCGAGAGGTCGGCGACGATGGCAAGGACGGTGGCGAGGACGGCCCCGGTGATGATCATGGTCGGGAAGCTGCGGTTGATGCCGTCGAAGATCATCTTCCCTAGGCCGCCGCCGGCGATGTAGGCGCCGATCGTCGCGATCCCGATTATCGTGACGGTCGCTATGCGGATGCCAGCAACGATCACGGGCAGCGCCAGCGGGAGCTCGACCCGAAAGAGGATCTGGCGCTCCGTCAGTCCCATCCCGCGTGCGGCGTCTATAGTCTCCGCCGGGACGGCGTCGAGCCCCGCGACGGTATTGCGGATCAGGATGAGTAGCGAGTAGGCGACGAGCGCGATGATAACGGGTGTCGGCCCGATGGTTATGCCTGGGATGGAGATGAGGATACCGAAGAGGGCCAAACTGGGTATGGAGTAGAGCAGTCCCGTAACGAAGGTGACCGGCGGGTAGGCTTTGCGGTAGCGGGAGACGAGCACGCCAGTTGGCAGCGAGATCGCGAGCGCGAGCGCAACCGAGACGAACGAGAGGAAGATGTGGCCCTGGATCGCAGGCACTATGTCTTCCCAGAAGTTATCCGAGATCCAATCCCACTCTATGAGTTTGGGATTCTCGATCGACGAGAGGTCCTGGAGTAACGCGAGGGAGGGGTTAGCCACGTTAGAAGTTCCCGACGCGGGAGAGTTTCTCGATTGCATCTATGGTGAGCAGACCCTTTTCGCCGTCTCTCTCCACCACGCCCTTGGTGCTGCCTGAGCCGATGATCTCCGAGAGCGCGTCCCGCACGCTCAGGTTGCCGTCTATGCGGGGCAGGTCTTCGGCTTCGCCATTGGCCGGCTCGAGCCGCATGTCGCCGACCCTGACGAGGGAGAGCCGCTTGAGGATGCGGTCTGTGCCGACGAACGAGGCGACGAACTCGGAGTTCGGGTTGGCGAGGATGGTCTCGGGAGCGTCGTACTGGGCCAGGACGCCGCCATGCTTGAGGATGGCGATCCTGTCACCCATCTTTATGGCCTCGTCTATGTCGTGGGTGACGAAGACGATGGTCTTCTTTATATCTTCCTGAATCCGCAAGAACTCGTCCTGGAGCCGCTCGCGCGTGATCGGGTCGACAGCACCGAAGGGCTCGTCCATCAGCATGATGGGGGGGTCCGCCGCCAGCGCTCGCGCGACCCCTACGCGCTGCTGCTGGCCGCCTGA
>DASSCV010000336.1:0-2892 GCA_035697505.1 Rubrobacter sp. | reverse complement strand
CTGGCGCAAGGTAAGGAGTAGAGGGATGCCGCCCGCAGGAGAGGAGACCGGCGGCATGAGGCCGGAGAACCTCGTCTGGGTGTTCGGTACGGCGAGGACGGGAAGCTCCTGGCTCAGCGCCATCATGGGCGAGATAGGGGGGTACAGCAGGTGGCACGAGCCACTTGTAGGACATCTGTTCGGCAACCTCTACTACGAGCGTGCAGGCCACCGCAGCGAGGATGAGCACTTCATCCTCGGGGCCCGCTACAGGGAGATCTGGCTCGGCACCCTCAGGAGGTTCGTCCTCGACTCCGCCACCGCGCGTTTCCCCGAGGTAGCAGCCAAAGAGGGAAGGTACCTGATCATCAAGGAGCCGCAGGGCTCGATGGGGGCTCCGCTGCTCATGGAGGCACTGCCCGAGAGTCGTATGATCCTGCTCGTCCGTGATCCGAGGGACGTCGTCGCCTCCAACCTCGACGCCCACAAGAAAGGGACCTGGACCGCCGACCTGATGAGGAAGGGCGGCAAGGAGAAGCCGCCTTCGCTGGCCGAGAGCAAGCCAGACGCCTTCGTGAAGCGTCAGGCCAGGAGGTACGTGCGGGACGTCGGAAACGCCAAGAAAGCCTACGATAGACACATGAGGCACAAGGTCCTCGTCAGATACGAGGACTTGAGGGCAGATACTCTGGAGACGATGAAGCGCATCTACTCGGCTCTGGAGATACCCGTGGAGGAAGCCGAGCTTGCGCGGGCGATCGAGAAAAACTCCTGGGAGAAGATCCCGGTAGAACAGAAAGGCGATGGCAAGTTCCACCGCAAGGCGAAGCCGGGAGGCTGGAGGGAGGACCTGACCCCCGAGCAGGCCGAGATAGTAGAAGGGGTGGCAGGCTCACTCCTCAGGGAACTCTACTCCGTCCGGAGCACCGCGTAGGGGCTCCTGGTGCCTGTCTTCAGATATCCCACGGTCTCCGGTCTAGCGCGCAGGGTCAGGGCTTTCCTTGGCCTCGAGGCCGGCAGGACCAGGGCCGACGGATACTCGGCTGGTGGTGTCGCTCCCGAGAACATGATCTGGATCTTCGGTACAGGACGTACAGGGAGCACCTGGCTCGCCGCGATGATGGAGGAGCCAGAAGGTCATGACGTGTGGTTCGAGCCCAGGATTGGAACCATCTTCGACCCCCAGAGGTTCCAGCGCCATGGTGGGAAGCACTTTATCCTCGCGTCCCAGTACAAGGACGTCTGGCTACGTTCCATCAGGAACTTCATCCTGGATGGGGCCAACGCGCGTTTCCCTGAGTTGGCCGGCGGATACCTCGCGGTCAAGGAACCTGGCGGCTCGGTGGGTGCTGGCCTGATCATGGAGGCTCTGCCGGAGAGTGGGATGGTGCTCCTGATCCGTGACCCGAGGGACGTTGTCGCCTCCTGGCTCGACGCCACCAGGAAGGGTGGTTGGCAGACCAGGCGAAGGGGCGAAGGAGGCCGTCGTGCGGAGTCGCTCGCCGAGACGAACCCCAACGCTTTCGTGAGGCGCCACGCCGACGCCTACCTGCAGCACGTCGGGAGCGCAAGGCGGGCCTACGAGGCGCATGAGGGCCGTAAGGTGGTCGTCCGCTACGAGGATTTGAGGGCAGACACCCTGGGGACGATCAAGCGTATGTACGCTGAGTTGAACGTTCCTGTAGGGGAGGCACAGCTAGCCAGAGCTGTGGAGAAGCACTCCTGGGAGAACATCCCGGAAGAGGAGAAGGGGAAGGGCAAGTTCTACCGCAAGGCCACTCCCGAGGCGTGGCGCGAGGACCTTACGCGCCGCCAGGTGAAGACCGTCGAGCGGATAACGGCGCCGCTTCTCGAAGAGTTCTACCCCACGGCGCCGGCAGAGCAGCAAGGATGAGGGCTTCGCAGGACAGAGCATGCCAGGGGAGCCGGTGGGGCCAGCTGATGCCAGTGTCGATCTCTAGGTATCGCGAGGCACTCAGGTCCTTGCGCGATGGACCTGCGCGCCTCGGATCGACCGTGGACAGGCTCAGGGTGCGCCTTAGAAGGCAATCGCCCAACGGGACGGCCCTCCGCGGTGAAGAGATGCCCGTGTTCTTCGTCGTCGGGCTGGCGAAATCAGGCACCACGTGGTTGATGAAGACCCTGGACGCCCATCCCGAAGTACTCTGCAAGGGCGAGGGCCGGTTCTTCGGCGAGGAGTACAGGCGGGAAGTCCTGGCCCAGACGCAGACCAAGCAGCAGCCCAGCTCACTGTACAACGCGCTGCTCGGCTCCGAGTACCTGAGGCTCTGGATCGAACGCTCTGTGTGGAGCCGGGATGGAGATCCCGACGAGCATATCAGGGATCTCGTCAGGCTAGCCACGGACTACTTCCTCACGGAAGAGCTCTCCAGGAGCGGCAAGAAGGTGGTTGGAGACAAGACCCCACTTCTGGGCCCGAAGTTCGTGGAGGAGATTTACGAGATCTACCCGGAAGCGAGGGTGATCCACATAATAAGGGACGGCAGGGACCAGGCGGTCTCCTTCATACATCAACAGGGTAACCGCGCCAAGCGGGGCCGCACGCACAGGCTCTCGCTCGAGGAGTTGGCAAAGAGCGAGGCCTACCGTAGGAGTCCCAGGGAACTCGCGAAGAGTGGCGAGGGAATGTTCGCCGAGAAGACGCTGAGGAAAGCCGCCCAGAACTGGGCCCTCAGGGTGGGCCAGGCCATCGAGGACGGACCCGCCTTGTTCGGTGATCGCTACGCGGAGGTGCGCTACGAAGACCTGCTGGAGCGTCCCAACGAGGAGGTCGAGAAGTTGCTCGGCTTCCTGGGGGTCGACACAGACGAGAGGCTGGTCGAGCACTGCGTGAGCTCGGCGAGCTTCGAGAAGCTCTCCAGGGGGCGCCAGCGGGGTCAGGAGGACCCCTCC
>DASSCV010000335.1:0-2135 GCA_035697505.1 Rubrobacter sp. | reverse complement strand
CGATTACGCGTGCAACGAGAAGATACTGCGCGTTCTACGTGAGCGTTTGCGGGTCTCGCCCGAACGCGGCGAAGACGAGGATCCTGAAGGGACCTCCGATCAGGGCGGGGGGCGCGTCCCGGGAGGGCAGGACGTGGCCGGCCTGAAGTTGCCCGAAGAGCCGAACTTCAGCGACGCCGAACTCGAGCCCTACGCCATCGACGAGGAGCATTTCCGCCCAGGAGAGCAGGTCCCCCTGCACGACGAGCCGCGCACCTTCATGGGCTATAGACGCGGTGCAGGTAGGGGCGTCGGGACGCGTAACTACATAGTCGTGATGGGTGTTACCTCGAGGCTCACCGGGTTCGTCAGGGCGCTGGAGCTCGAGATGCACGGCGTCGCCGACGCATACGAGAACGTAGACGGCATAGTCTGCGTCGCCCACACGGAGGGTGGGGAGGAGCGCACACCGAACAACCTGGACCTGCTGCTGGGAACCCTGGGTGGCTTCATGGTCAACCCGAACGTTGGGGCCGTGCTCGTGCTCGACCACGGTGGTGAAGAGGCCGTGACGAACAGTATGCTCGGGACTTACCTGGAGGAGCACGGCTACCCGACAGACGACGTGCCGCACGAGTACATGAGCCTGGAGGGGAGCTTCAGGCGGGACCTCGAAAAGGCCAAGTCCGTGGTGCAGGGCTGGCTCGAGTTGGTCGACGCGGCGCGACGCACCGAGGAGCCTGCTTCCCAGCTCAGGATAGGGCTCCAGTGCGGAGGGTCCGACGCCTTCTCCGGAGTCTCCGCGAACCCGCTAGTGGCGTGGGTGAGCAGGGAGGTGGTCAGGAACGGCGGCATCGCCAACCTGGCAGAGACGGACGAGTTGATCGGGGCCGAGCACTACGTCTTGAAGAACGTCAAAGACCTCGAAACCGCGCGGCGCTTCCTCTCTACGGTCGAGCGGTTCAAGGAGCGCGTCTCGTGGCATGGGCACACCGCCGAGGACAATCCGTCTGGAGGCAACAATTACCGCGGGCTCTACAACATCTCCATCAAGTCGATCGGGGCCGCGATGAAGAAGCACCCCGATGTGCGCATCGACCGCATTATCGAGTACGCCCAGCGGATGTACGAGAGCGGCTTCTACTTTATGGACAGCCCGGGCAACGACCTGGAGAGCGTCGCGGGACAGGTCGCCTCGGGTGCGAACATGATCTTCTTCACCACGGGCAATGGCTCCATTACCAACTTCCCCTTCGTCCCGACCATAAAGTTCGTCACCACTACCGGCCGCTACGAGCTCCTCTCCAAGGACATGGACGTGAACGCCGGCGCCTACCTGGACGGCACCCCGATGGAAGAGCTTGGCCGCGAGACTTTCGAGCGGACACTAAGAGCCGCCTCGGGCGAGAGGACCGTGGGTGAGCGTGCGGGCCACTCCCAGGTCTCCATCTGGCGCGACTGGAAGCAGACGAGCGACGAGAACCTGGACTTGCTCAAAAACGAGCAGGAACCGGACGGCGAGCCGTTGCCCGTAAGTGAGGATGTCCCTGACGTGGGGTTCTCGTTCGAGGCCATAAGGAGTGGTCGTGGGCCGGTCCTGGATCAGGTCGGGCTCATCATGCCTACGAGCCTTTGCTCGGGTCAGATCTCACGCCGCATAGCCAACCGGCTGAACGAAAGCGGTGCTACGCAGGGCAAGGTAACCCGCTTCGTCGCCCTGCCCCACACGGAGGGCTGCGGCGTCTCCGCCGGCTCGGCCGAGACCATCTACTCCCGCACCGTTCTAGGACACCTCGCCAGCCCCACCGTGAGGTTCGGGTTGCTCCTGGAGCACGGCTGCGAGAAAACACACAACGACTACTTCAGAAACCGCCTCACAGAGGCTGGCCTCGACCCGAATCGCTTTGGGTGGGCGAGCGTCCAGCTCGACGGCGGCATAGACAGCGTGGTCGAGAAAGTCGAAGACTGGTTCGCCGAGATCCTGGAGAATGCGGGAGAGCTGCAATACGAGAGCGCTGGCCCGGAAGCCTTGCGGCTAGGCCTGTACGCCTCTGGTTCTGTCTCGAACGAAGTTGCCCAAAGCCTCGCCCAGATAACGCTCGCCGTCGCGAACTCAGGCGGGACGGTGGTCGTACCCGAGAGGGCTGCGGTCCTCT
>DASSCV010000334.1:0-11636 GCA_035697505.1 Rubrobacter sp. | reverse complement strand
GAAGTAGGCGTCTTTCGGGAGCTGCGTTCCGGGTTCAGCTACCTCGCGGGGGCACGCGTCCCGTTGGCTGTGATGATAGGCGCCTTCTTGACCGTTCTGGCTACTGATCTGGCTATCCCTGCCGAGGTGTTCTTGGCCAAGGGCACCTTCGGCGCGGGGGACGTCGGCTACGGACTGCTGGTGAGCGTGTGGGGAGGTGGTATGGTGCTGGGTTCTGCGTTGATGGCTGTTCTAGGAGATCGGCTGAGGCTGCTACCCATCTACTTCCTGGGCATCTTTGTTTGGGCATTGGCGCTTGCTGGCACGGGGCTTTCACCCACCTTCGTCCTCGCCCTAGGAATGCTGGCGATAGCCGGTGAGGCGAACGGGTTGGACAACGTGGTGACCGACACCATACTGCAGAGGCAGGTGCCTGACGCCTTTCTCGGTCGCGTGTTCTCCGTGAAGTACTTGGGGTATGGCGCCGGCGAAGCACTAGCTTATCCCGCTGGTGGAGTGCTCGTAGACCAGCTCGGACCCCGCGCTACCTTCCTTCTCGCCGGTATCATGACCGCCGCCGCGGCCCTTGTGGTCCTGCTCGTACTCGTCAGCGTTTCAGCCAGGGATGTCTCAGGCAAGTAAGTAAGGTCGGGGCCGCGGATGGGTGTGACGCAAGGCCACGTCCGCCTGTCTACTCCCGCAGACGCACAGCACGAAGAAGAGACCACCACGGAATCCTTCAATAGGTTACCGCGGACTTTATACGCTGCAGACGGGCTAACCGCCCTCTTCGTCCCGTTTTGCGTCGTCAGCATCTTTGGCCGCCTCACCCACCCGGATAAGCGACGCCATGACGGTCGCCCCCAGATTGCGCCACCTCCAATAGACCTCGACGTACGGCCGAGACCTCGACGACTCGTTCAGTATCGCTAGGGCTTCCTTGTCGTCCTCCGGAGCGTTGCGCCACTCGAAGCCTCTCAGCGAAGGGTTGTACCAGCGCATTTATTTGAATCCCTCTCGCGGCCATTTTGACGGTATGTGAGAGCTACATCGTATCGCGAACCATTAGCTGGACACAATATCTGGAAGGATGAGGTTTCCACCACTCGACCGTAGAGGAGCGCAGTAAGGTTAGCGTGCAGCTGCCATATTAGCGCGCTGCTGTTCCCGTGGTGCCGAAGCGGGCGGCACCTTGAGCGGGACTGCCTAATGTTGAGGTAGCGCTACCGGCGGCAAAGGTGAAGCGATCGTCGACCGCTGCAGCATAACCTTCGTCTTGTGTGTCGAGAACCCTCAGGAAGGCCCTCACAACCTGTTGATCTAGCTTCCCTCCGGCCAGGCCAACTAGCTCCCGACGAGCTTCGTGCGCCGAGACGGCCGGGCTGTGGGGCCCGTCGATAACCAGGGATGCGTACACTTCGGAGACCGCCAGCAACTTGGCTTCCAACGGTATCCACTTGCCTCTTAACCGGTCAGGGTAGCCGGTGCCGTCCCCCCTTTCGTGATGATGCCTCACCCACCGGGCGGCCTCCTCGAAGCCCGGGATTGCGGCAAGCATGTGCTCACCCTGGATGGGGTGCTGTTCCAGGTGCATTCTCCCCACGGAGTTGAGCTTCTTGGGTGGCGTCAAGAGTACTTCGTCTGCAACGCTGACCAAGCCGACGTCCTGCAAGAGGGCAGCAACGCGAAGCTTCTCGACTTTGACGGGTTCCATCCCGAGCTCTCGCGCGATGTCAGCTGCGTAGAGGGCCGATGCGGCCACACGGCGGGCGGTGCAGCCGTCCTTACGTTCGATACTCTGCACCAGGCGAGTAGCGAACTCGAGGTTAGAGGTACGCAGGCCATCTCGCAGCCATGCGTTCTCGGCCTCGAGCAAGCGCCTCTTCTCTCTATGCTCTCTCACGAGGTTCATCGTGATCAGCGACAAGGCACCTCCGCCAAAGAGGGTTAGGGCAGCGGCCGGGTTGAACACTACCGTTACGAAGGAGGTCGCGACCGCGGTGAGGACGCCGATTGCATCCGACGGAAGCGGCGGCAAGATCACCTCTCGAAGCAGATGGGAGGGCGGCGTCTCGTACTTTATCCATAGCAGAGCAGGCCCGATAAGGGCGTCCAACAGGCACAGGACACAGCCGGCCGCGAGGACTCCCCAGACGAATGCAATATCGAACGCGGGGGCGGTAAGCAACGGGGGGGAAAAGAGTCCGAACACGTATCCCGCTGCCAAAATCTGCAAAACCAAGGTAGCCGCGTCGAACACCGTTCGAAGCCACTCCCTTTGGACCATCGCCGGCACCGCGACCACTAGGGCACACAGCGGACCTCCTAATGCCAGCGCTACGAGGATCGCCACCTCGGGTAAGTCGAACGTTGCCTTGCCGGCACGCAGTTCCACGGGCAAGCGCAAGGAGACCGCGCATACCGCAGCGAGAACGCAGCTGGCTCCCAACTCTAACCAACTAATGGAGAAGCCAAACAGATACAGCCACGCAATCAGGCCTGTAACCGCCAGCGCCGACAACCCGGCGATGTACCAGTAGGTAACCTGAACGCGCGTCGGGCTAGCTGCTGACAAACCAAATTACCCGGTAATGCTCTGTACCTGCTTCCATGACCGGTTATTTTATGACACACTGACGCGCGCTGTCTACGGGGAAGCTAACCCGTAGGACACCATAAACCGAGAACTCCGTTCTACCAGCAGTGTCTGCGCTGACGAATACCTTGCACTTCTCCCACCTCCTTTCGTACTGTCAAAAGGTTTTGCTGAGGGCGGGCAAGACCACGTCGCACGTCTACCGACTATTGCCTCTGCTCTTTGGCAAATACCATCTCCACCGAGCCGCTAGACCCGAGACCACCATAACCACCACAGTAAAGCACTCTGCATCCGTGAGCACAGTGTATTTGCGCTCGATCAGGCGCAAATATGCCTTGTAGTGATGTTGATGCTCCAGGATGTACAGAGGATCTGCACGCAGCCTCACTAGACCTAGGGTAGGAATGCTCCCGCAATGTCACCAGTAATCTCCTCTCGGCAACCCGGCTGCCTCTTCCTAGAAGTGGCCCGTGGCTTTGCGCCCCCACCTTGCGGCAGGTTTGCCCTTTTCTGGAGCTACTGCCAGTATACCCATGACAAGAAGTCTGTAGCAAGCAGCCTGAGATCCGGTAGCCACAGCGCTGAGAGTAAGAACCTATGGGCGCATGCGAGTGATAGCGGGGTTTCCTGCCTTATCCTTTACCCTGCTGGTTAGCTTTGCCGTGTACCGTTGACACTTCGCCAGCCTACTCGTCGTAGAACCATACGGGTCGAGCGTTGCCGTCTGGGTCGTAGGCTCATAGCTCACTGTCGTCTGTGAGGCTATCCTCGTAGCAGAGGTCAGCTGCGAGGTAGAGAGCTTCCCCTTGCCCAGCATGAAGGTGTCCACCTTTACCGTTGTCCAGGCCGAGGCCGACCGCATGCGCGCCGGGCACCAGTAACTGGCGGCCAATGGCCTTATGACCATCGAAGAACTCGGCGTGAGACTGAAGGAGCTGGAGACCACATGTAGCACCGTCTCGGACGAACTCGACGCCATCCGCCAGCGGGCCGAGCGCCTCGAAAGACTGGAGCAAGACAGGGACACCCTCATGGAGTTCTACGCCGGCGCGTTGCCGGAGGAGCTAGAGAGGCCGAAGCCAGAAGTGCGGCGTCGGATATACGGAATGGTCAGGTTCGAGGCCTTGGCGCGGGCGGGACGCTAGAGGCACGTGGGATCTTGGGCGAAAGCCTCCAGATCGGCTTCGAGAACGGGCGCGTGGTTTGCGCGCTCGAACTTGCACCATCGTGCGTCGAGGGCTGTAAAATGCAAAGGAATATACTTCGCTACAGGCGGCCTTCACCTTTCGAGCCTCCCCCGTAATCGAGCCACCCGTCCCGCCGCTCCTTGAGCCACGCCTCCCGCAACCTATCAGCCGCGATCCTGGCCCCCATGTCCTCTTCTGTGAGCTCCTCCACCAGCTTGTAGTACACCTTGCCATTGCTCGTGAGCGCTACCAGCCCCTCTTCGGCCTGTCTCTGGTCTTCGCGGGCCAGCCGCTGCAAGGCCGCCGGTGGCTCTCCCGCCAACGCTTCGCCCAGCAATCCGGCCAGCTGCCCTTCCTTGCGGAGCTCGAGCTCCCGCCGCTCCTTACGCATGAACGATTCCCAGGCGGCCTTGCGGGCTCGGATACGTTCTTCTTCTCGGAGTCGGCTACGCTCCTCTCGGCGACGCTCCTCTAGCTGGCCTTGCCTACGCTCCTCGGCCCGCTCCCGCGCTAGACTAGGCTGCCACTGCGCCGCCCTCTCGTCGCGATGCTCCCCCTCGCGCAGTTCTCCGAGGCGCTGTCCGGCTTCGGTTTGGAGGACGGCTCTTAGGGCCACTTCCAACGATTCCCCGGTCCGTTTGGCGCGGGTACCCGCCTGGCGCGCCAGGACCTCGGTTGCCATCTCGGAAACACTTTGATTCTGTTGCATAAGCTAGCCTTCCTAGAAATATCGGGCCGACGAAGCCGCTCCTGTGGGGAGTCGGCGATCGCCAGCCCGTGCGACAAACGCTGATCGTGCCATAACGGCAGCGTTTGGGGCTAGTTGTAGACCTTCCTCTTCATCGCTTCCCTACCTCCTGGTCGAGGTACAACGACACGCCATTATTGTAGCATAGATCACTAGTACCACAACCCTGCTCCTCCTGGTGGCGACGCAACCCTCTATTTTGTTCTACCCTTACAGATTGAGGGAACCGAAGAGAAGAGGGAGCTATGATGAATAGGGCGAGGCCAAGCGCCTCGGACTCGGAAGACCAGATCCCCGAAGCGTGGATCGGCCAGGAGGTGATGATCGAGACTACAGAGACCCTCTCGAGCGATCTGCGTGCCTCTGCCCCCGTGTACCTGGAGGACGTCAACGATAGGGGCATCGTCATGCTCGTGACGCGTCACAAAGACCAAAGCCAGTTCTCCCGCTACTTCTACCCCTGGAGCGTCGTTGGCTGGATACGCCTTGCCGAGGAGGATGAACGCTCGGAGCCGCGATAGTGAGCATTTCAGCACGCTCAGGCCTGCGGCCTTCGCTTGTCAGCAATTCAGCATTTCGGCTATTTGTTTTCGCCCACCGCCTATCGCTTCTAGCAGGATGCGCGATTAGCAGGAGGTCGATATCTCTGCGAATCGCTATAGGGCCGGAGCCCTTCGCAAACTAACGGTTGGGTTCGCCGTCCGGCATCTCGGTAGGAACCTCCTCGCTCGAGACCTCGCGCGTGGCCTCTCCGACGGCCTCCTCGTAGAGGCGCTCGGCTTCTTTCTCCTCCTCGAGGCGCGCCGCCCTTACTTCCTGGCCGTAGGAGGAGGATCCGTTCTGGGACTCGAGGAAAGGCTTGAAGAGGTCTATGGGGACGGGCAGGATGATGGTTGAGTTCTGGTTGACTGCGATCTCCCCCATCGTCTGAAACAGCCTCAGCTGCAACGCCGTAGGGCTCTCCAGACGGTCTGCGGCCTGCCTGAGGCGCTCTGAGGCCTGATACTCCCCCTCGGCCGCTATGATCTTGGCCCGCCGCTCGCGCTCGGACTCTGCCTGACGGGCCATCGCCCGCTGCATGTTCTGCGGGATCTCCACGTCCTTGACCTCTACGACGCTGACCTTGACCCCCCAGGGGTCGGTCTGCTCGTCGATTATGGACTGCAGCTGTTCGTTTATGACCTCCCTGTTAGTCAAGAGCTCATCGAGATCCTTCTGTCCTAGCACGCTCCTTAGGGTGGTCTGGGAGATCTGGCTGGTAGCGAGGACGTGGTTCTCGACCTCGATTACGCTCTTGTTGGGGTCGACGACCCGGAAGTAGACTACGGCGTTGACTCTGGCGGGGACGTTGTCGCGGGTTATGACGTCCTGGGGAGGGACGTCCATGGTTACGGTCCTAAGGTCTATCTTGACCATCCTGTCGATCAGCGGTAGGAGGATGAAGAGTCCTGGCCCCTTGGGTCCTCCCTGGACCCGGCCGAGGCGGAAGATCACACCCCGCTCGTACTCCTTGACGACCTTGATGGCGCTGAGTATGACCGAGGCGACGAATAGCACGACGATCACCACCAAGATAGCCGCGACTCCTATTCCAACCGCCTGCAACAAGCCTAGGGTTGCGTGCACGAGAAATCCTCCTTTATCCTGGCCGGTCGAGATCCCTGCCGCGACCGGGCAATTCGATGGGCACTACCTGCACTACCCCTCCCTCACCGAAACCCACCACGCTCACCTTGCGTCCCACGTCTATCATAGGCTCACTCTCTCGCGGGCCCGTTTCTTCGGGAGCGAATGCAAGCACGGCCCGCCACAGCTCGCCGTGCACGAACACCCATCCCTCAGAGCTCACACCCACGGGGCTCCTTACGGTGCCCACCTCCCCGATCATCCCCTCCTTGCCCGTAAGAGCCGGCCTCCCTTTGGAAGCCCGCAACGAACCCAGGATCCCGTAGAGCACACCCCCCATGAGCATCGCGGCGACCACAACAGCACCGAGCAGCAACCCCGAGTAGGGGACGCCTGCCCCGAAGAGCACCAGGCCCCCTGCGAGTAGCGTTACGATTCCCCCCGCGGTGAGCAGGCCGTGGTTGGTTACGTTCAGGTCTATAATAAAGAGTACGATCCCAACGAGGATCAGGATCACCCCTATCACCGGGGGTATCGCCATCATCGGAACAGTGCCCTCTGGTCGGTCGATAGATATACAGATGACGGTAGCATCGTCGCTCGAAATGATTGTACCGCACACGTCAGCACGCTACGGCCTGGCGGCCTCCGCTTGTCAGCACGGCGGCTGCGCCGCCTTGTCAGCACGCTCCAGCCTCCGGCTGTCGCTTGTCTGCACTTCAGCATGTCAGCCAGGTGTAGTGTGGCGAGACGCTCGTGCGCTCGAGAGCATCCCAGAGGAGCACCGACTCATCAAAACTCCTGTCCGACTTCGAAAGCTGAAATGCCGACAAGCGAAGGCGTCAGCCTGAGCGTGCTGAAATGCTGAAAAGCGAAGGCCGCAGGCCTGAGCGCGCTTACTACCCGAGTGCTTTGCGGGCGCTTCGTATCTGCTCGCGAATCAGCCGCAGCCCCCCTAGAGCTTCGTCTCGCTCGCGCTGTATGCGCCCCATAAACTCCTCGTCAGCAGACATGGTCCCGTTCCGGTCTCTTCCGTTCTCATCCATCCACTCGTCCATCCGGAACACGCTATCGAGCACCGCTTCCGCCCGGTCCTGCAATTCAAGCAGTGTAGCGTGAGCCTCACACAGCAGCGCTCCCCTGTAGCGTACCTCACCCGGATTGCGGCACTCCCCTTCTTCTCCTCCTGAGAGGGCCTTATCTATTTCGCACTTTGGCTGGGAGACGACGCTGTTGTCGGCGGCTTGTCGAGGCATCCCTAAGCACGCTCCTTCGGCTGTGGCTTGGCTACCTCACCGGCTGACGGAGCTAGAATCCGAAGATCCCAGACGAAGGGAGAAGCACGCCCGACGACTTTGCGCTTTGTCGAGTTCATGCGGGCCTGGCGAGAGCGGCTTCGGCCCCAACAAGGCAACGGCTTATCTGTTGAGATTTATAGTAGCACATGTAACATCTTAGCCTCTCGATGCACGCCAGAGCGGGTTATGTGCTGACAAGCCTATTCACTAACGCATAAGGAGAGGGCCGGGACTTCAGCCCCGGCCCTCTGCACTTCTTTCGAAAAGGCTCTCTTTAGGAGTTGGCCTTTATCTTGCGGTCGATCTGCTCGATCAAGGTCTCGCGGTTCTTGTTCTTCTTCTCGTACTCGCGGACCTTCCTGAGCTGCTCGGCGGAAAGCCCGTCAAGCCTCTTGGAGATCTCCGCGACGGACAACTCGTCGTAGTTGGCGGTCTTCAAGGCACCGAGGACGGCGGCCTTCAGCTCCGCCTCCTTTGTGGCCCTCTCGGTCTGCCGAAGAACCTCTTCGGTCTGCTCTGTGGCTTCCTCAGCAACCCTGAGTCCCTGCCGGGCTACCTGCTCGGTGGCCTCCAACCCCTGCCGGGCGGCCTGCTGGGTCGTCCTCACGCTCTCCCGAAAGTAGGCGAAGGGGGAGAAGAAGTCCCTGTAGGTCCCAGCCCAGGCCTGGGTGAGCGTCCCGAGAGCCTCCTGCTGCTTGCTTGCGCTCCGCGCGAAGGTCTCCACGGTGCGCACGTTGTGCTCGGTCTGCTCGCGAAGAGCCTCCACGGCATCGCCCGTCCAGCCCTGCACGAACTCGGCGTTGCGCTGCTGGAGCTGCAGCAGCTTCACGCCACCTGCGAACCACTCCTGGGCCGCACGGGCACTCTGCTCCTGCAACTTCATGAACTTGAGCCCGTCTTCGGCAAGCCCGATGGTGCGGCGCTGGGCGGCCGCAAGGTTCTCGGCGAGAGCCTCGTAGGAATCGCGCTGAACCTCAGCCATCTGGCGGGCGGTCCGCGTCGTCTTCTCGATGTTTCTGGTGGTCTGCACTAGCATAACTCCTTGAGTAGTAGAACTGTGACACTATGTTCTTACCACACATATACCCAGATTGCACATCTTAAAACGTCAACCTGTGACCTGAACCCGCGCTGGTCAGCATGTCAGCGATTGAGCTTGTCAGCTTTTCGTTAGCTGACGGCTGGTTGGAGAGCGCTTGGGGTTGGGTGTTTGACCAGGGCTAGGGAGCCCTGTGAAACCCTAAGGGACCGTGGCTATGCAGGATCATGAATTTGGACTTCGGAGAATTCCACTTCCACGCACTTGGCTGAATAAGTGGTGCTAGTCTGTCTGCTGGTCCTTTGAGGCCGTATCGGGGCGTAGCCACAAAGAGACGTGGGCGGGCTGCATCGTCTCCCGCACCACACTCTTTAAGTCGTCGCCCAAGGCGTCCAGGTCTGTCTCGGCGCGCAGCTTGGCAGAGAAGGCTTCAAGGGTCTTGGCTGCGTCATACTTCCTCCTGTAGAAGCGCCGATCCACGAACGCCTGGATACGGTGTCTCAGAGGGTTGAAGATCGCAGCAACAGCTAGCGTGGATGCCACGACCGCTAACTGAGACTCTTGCCCGGTCAAGGCCCGCAACGCTCCCTGCAGCAATACCACGCTTCCCACGTAGACTGCTACAAGCAGCGCCGTCAGAGCAGCGTAGACCAGGGCGCGATTTATGACCACGCCTGTGTCGTAGAGGCGGTATGGGTGTTCGGGAACGTGAGGACGCAACGCCTCGTCCGAGAAGAGTGCCTCGCCCCCGCGCGCCTCCAGCATCCCTGTGGGCAAAGCCAACCAAGCGGCGAGGCACGCCGCCAAGCCCGCGCCTATGAACCATTCTCCCAAGACCAGGGCACCCACCAGCGCCCCGATGGCCGCCGCGCCTGCCACGATAGCAACGTACACCGCCACAGAGCGTGCGATGGTGGCCAGTGCGGCTCGTGTGCGTGCTCTCATACCTTAGACCGCCTTTACCAGAGCGGATACTCCGCCCCTTGCTACGTCACAGACGTAGCTTACCCTCTTGTAACAAGAAGATCATCACTCAAATGAGTGATATTCGGGCTATCATCCAGGCCAACTTCTCAGAACTCCGTTATGGCGAAGTTCGCAGAAAGCCATTTCCACACACCCGGGTGAATAGGCCTTACTCGAGCAAGTCATCCGAAGATTCATTGTCGACTCATCGCCATGTGTTTGCCTTCTGGGCGTGAGCACTACACCACTTGAGAACGCAAGCCTCCAGGAGGCAAGCTCCCTCAATGAGCGGCGAGTGAATATCGTCGTGAGGTTGTTGGCTCAAGGTTTGGTCGTGGTGCTTCTGATGGCATTGGGGTGGTGGGCGATGATGACCCTTGGGAGCGACTCCCTACAAGCAACGAGATACCCTCAATACGTGGCCGGGTGCCCGCTGGCCGATACCCTCGAGAAGCGCTGGGCGGGTGGGGGCTGTTCAAAGGAGGGCGCATCTCACCCGATCAGCTCACGCCGGCCGGGAGGTAGCCCACTCGAGCATGCTCATGGAGCCGAAAGGCACAGGGAGGGTAAAGCCCCTCCGCGAAGTTCTAAGAATTCTCCTTCCCCGCACTTGGATGAATAAGGGCAATGAGGAGGGCCGGCGCTGCTACACTCCAGCCCTCGAGGACTCCCTACTTGGCCCTCCTACAGGCCGAGGGCTTCCACCATCGCCGGCGAGACATCGGTGTGGTGGTGCACCATCTTCCATCCCCCCCCTTCACGCCGGTAGATGTTCGTCACCCGCCAATCGACGCGTACCAGCTCCTCTCCGATCTTCGCTTGGCCTCGTTCGGTGCCCACGGTGTATGCGGCATCCTCACCCATGGGAACCACTACCTCCTCATCCACCCCCCGTTGATGATCTGAGACTCGCCCATCAGAGATCGCTTGTGCGGCCTGCTCCCAGGAAGCTCTCACTTCTTCCCATCCGAGCGATCGACTACCAAACGGGTGCATAGCGGAGGCGTCTGAGCCGTGTGACCAGACCTCCATCATCGGCCCGGGATCACCATTGATCGTGCTGTTTAGAGCCGCGTAGAACTGTTGGGAGGCCTGTCGGACCTCATCCTCTAGTGCCATTAGGTGTCTACCTCCTTTTGCTCTCTAGCACCTAGGGGGTGCAAACTGTTCCCACCAAGCTTATGATGCCACCACCTTCAGCCTGGCGCGACCTTCCTAGAATTCCGTAAAGCGGAAGTTCGTCAAGAAATTATCTTCCGCGCACTCGGGTGACTATCTTCTCGAGCCCTCAATAGGCCTCGAGACCGAACTGCTCCTCCGGTCTGTAGCCCCCTGTTTACACCGCGACGTACTCGATCGCGTAAGAGCGGGTGGAGACTATTTCCCTGACCCTCTCCTCTTCGACGGGAGCGGCCGGGTGGTGCACCCTCATGTGCTCTAGGGCAGCCTCCACCAGCCCCACCTCGTCATCGGCCCTAAGACTGTGGCGACAGTTGCACAGAGGAGCGCACAAAAGCGCGCGTCGCATCGTGGTCCCTTCCTTTCGCCTGCACGTGCCTTTCTATTCACCCGATAGAATCCAGAACACGAGCCTCTTAGCCTCGCGTGAGTAAGTCCTCCGCCACCTCCATAGGGACATCCTCTTCGATGCGCTTGCGGATCTCCCTCCAGTGCTTTAAAGCGACCAACAGTAATGGGATCGGAGCGCCCCCAACGCGTGCCGCCAAGAAATCTGCGCCCGCCACCGCGTCGTAAGTGTCGGGGATCATGATCTCCTCCTTTGTGGGCTCCCTTTAGTTCCAACGGCACCATGTTAGGCGCGCTTTTGAGCAGAGCGCATCACTCAAATGAGTGATTTTTGAACCTTTCTTGGCGAACTTCGGAGAACGCCGTGAATGCGAACTTCGGAGAAAGCCCAAAAGGTGAAGTTCGTAGAATCTCTATTCCACGCACTCCGGTGAATAGGGGCAAAAACGAAGGGCCTGACGTTGTGAGGTTTACATCGAACATATGTGTGGTAAGAACATAGTAGCAAAGACTTACTATCTATCACGGAGGTACTACAGTGGCTACCACCGCTAACATCGACAAGACAGCCCGCACCGCCCACCAGATGGCACAGGCTCAGCACGACGCCTTCGAGGCCATAGCCGAGAACTTCGCCGCAGCCCAGCGCCGCACCATCGGGATCGCC
>DASSCV010000333.1:0-5880 GCA_035697505.1 Rubrobacter sp. | reverse complement strand
TCAGTCCTTCCCGCTGAGGAGAGCTCCACCCACCGTCCGAAGGGCGACCCTCCGTCGGCGGACACCTGGGCGGCGCTCCATCGCTCGGCGCCCCGGCGGCGCGTCCTGAGACCACCGCTCGGATCGTAGAGGAGGCTTCCTTCGGTGCCGTGTGCCTCCACAAGAAAGCGCGCGGAAGAGCCGAGGAAGGAAGCCTCCGCAACCCCCAGGGCCCCGTTTGGGTAGAGCATGGTCACCACGGATTGGTCCTCGACGACCCTCCCGGTGACACAGCCGTATACGGCGCTCACTTCCTCGGGCATCCCGAGCAGGTGCGCCAACAGGTACAGTGGGTGGGCGCCGAAATCTATGGTGACGCCGCCAGCGGACTGCCGAGGGTCGAAGAAGCGTTCCGGTAACCATCCCTGCGGGTTCGCTGCGCTCGGTAGCGCGCCGTCGTGGGAGACACGCACGCGCAGGTAGGTCGGCTCGCCGATTGCGCCGCCGGCCAACACTTCCCGTATGGCCCGCGTGTATCCTGCGTATAGCCTGGGCAGCGAGATGACGAAGGTCACCCCGGCCTCTTCGACCTCCGCCACCACCTCCCGCGCCTCGCTAAGGGTGGGTGCGATCACCTTCTCGGCGAAGACGTGCTTGCCGGCTCTCGCGGCCGCGGGGATGACCTCGCGGTGGGCGACTGTCGGCGTTGTGACGACCACCCCGTCCACGTCCTCGCGGGAGAGGAGCCCTTCGAGATCGTCGTGGAAAGGGACACCGCGCTTGGAGGCCTCTACCTGCCCCCGCTCCCTGTCCTCGTCCCAGACGGCGGTGATTTCTGTCCCTGGATGCTCTCTGGTCTCTAAAGCGTAGTCTTTTGCGTGTACGTGCCAGAAGCTCAGGACTGCGACGCGGAACACTAGCGGACCTCCTCCACGATCTCTTCTATCTTGCCGCCGGAGCGTAACGCTCGTAGTCCCACCGCTCCGGCCGCACCCATAGCAGCTCGATCTGCTTCCGGTCGCTGATCAGCCCGACGCGCCGCCAGTGACCCGGCTTGCCCACCTTCGGTTTTCCCACTTTGTCATCCACTGAGATCCCCTCCATTCAGTGGGAGAGGAAGCATGGCATAAGGCGGGCTTTGCCGCCAGTTCCAGCCTTTGAGAGGATCTTGATAACCCGTATTCACCCTGAATTGCAGAGGTTGTCTAAAGGGAGCGTGCCGCTCCTTCCGAACAGATCCCGACCCACTTCCATGTGCGCATCCATGTGACTTCATGACTCCAAGCAGAAGTACACTGAGAATAGCGTAGAAAACAAGTTCTACCTGAGATCGGCAAGCTTCTCGATCTCCCCCACCACCCGATCCAGTTCCTCCACAACCGGTCTTGTTCTATCTGGTCTGCCCATGATCGGACTAGACCCGGCGATCTCGAAGACGCTGACGAGCGACCGATAGTACCAGAGCGTGCCATCCTTTCCACCCTTGAACCTAGACCATAGCTCATCTCCCAGCACGCGCAGGTCTGCAAGGACGCTGCGAGCGTTGGCGAGTTTGTCGGCAGCGGAGACAAGCCGCACCGATTCCGAGGCTCCCACGACATGGGCTATGTAGTCCTTCTTGCGCTTCTCCCACGCGGGTTTGGGAGTGACGTCCGTGTCCGAACAGGCCCTCACTATATCTGCCACGGGCTTATCGAAGCGGTCCGCAAGTGTTGTGTAGGTGGCGTCGGTGTCTTCGATAGCATCATGGAGCAGCGCGGCGATCACCTCGTCTTCCGACCCCCCACTCTCGCCCACGATGGACGCCACACCCAGGAGGTGGGTGACATAGGGGATGCTAGACCCCTTGCGGACCTGGTGGCGGTGCACATCGACTGCGTACAGCAGGGCGTCGTCGAACCTCTTGCTATACGCCACGGGTTCTATTCCGCGGTCTCGGTTTCAGGTTGCCCTCCATCGAGTGCTGCTCCTCGGATCCTTCGGTATGGCAGTCTCCCGAGAACTCTATCTCAAGAGTAGCTTCGACGTGCCACTCGAATACGGATGATCGGCCCTGCAATGAGATCAGGACTATTTGTAGAACGTGGCTACCCCCCACAAAAGCTATCATCACCATCCCAATCACTCTATATGGGTATGGGAATGGTGATGATGCCGAAGAAGGGCTCCCGAGAGACGGCGCGATAGGCGGGAGCATGGGGAGCACAAGGCCGACAAAGCCCGTCGCTGTAGATGTTCCACTCGGCTTTAGGCGTCAGCATTGCTCAACACTCCTCATCCATTAGAAGGGTAGCGGAGGTCCTCAGAAGCCATCCTCACGGCTCTCAGAGGTGTATTCACCATCGATACTGAGGATGGTGAGATAGCCTGAGTCTTGCACCTGAATAGCCCCAACGTACCCGCCTGTGGCGCGACACAGGCAAGAGGAAGGTTCGTGAGGAGCAGGAGAAGGAGGTAGGGGACCCTACCCTCCCCCGCCCAGGCTCTTAGAGGGCATCCTCTTGCCTCTCGTTTGGGTGCACCTGTACGTGTGTACCTGGATAATGCCCGATATACAGTGGGGGACTCTACCTTGTCTGCAGAAATAGTGAAGAATAGATAGCTCGGTCCCCCTGTAGCGCTCCAGCTAGAGCTTACTGGGGTGGACGTAAGGATGAGGGCTTCATCCTCAGCGACGAGCGCAAGCTCGATCCTCTACGTCCCCTCCCTCACCTCCGCCCTATTCACCGAAGCTCATAGACGAAGGGGTGTTCTCAGCAGTTCAGCTTAAAGATGAGGAGCGTCGTAGCGTAAGGAGGGTTATGTCGTCCTCCTGCTCCCAGCCCTCCCCGACGAAGGAATAGAGTTCCTCCAAGAGTAAGTTCCCTAGTGACCGCTCCTCAGCGTGCTCGGCGATGAGAGCACGAAGTCGTGGGAAGCCGAACATCTCACCTGTGGGGTCGTGAGCCTCTACCAACCCGTCGCTGTAGAAGAGGGCACTCTCGCCAGCTTCTAGGATGGTCTTCTTCTCCTCATAGCCCCTCCCCGGCATGAGGCCCAGGGGCATCCCTCTTGCCCTCAACTCCTCGGCGTCACCGTTACGGTGTAGATAAGGCAGGTCGTGGCCGGCGTTGGCATAGGTGAGGCTACCGCTCTCGGGCTCAAGGATGGCGTAGAAGCAGGTGACGAACATGTTTTGAGGGATGCGAGCCAACAAGGTCTCGTTGACCCGCTCAAGTACCTTCCCTGGCGAAGTGGAGTCCAAGGCTTGGGCTACCGCCCTGAGCATGTTGGAGGTCGCCTCCGCCAATAAAGCCGCTGGTATTCCCTTGCTAGTTGCGTCTCCCACGACTACTCCCACCCGGCCGTCTTCTAATTCGAAGAAGTCGTAGAAGTCACCTCCTACCTCCCTAGCTGGCTGGTAGAAGGGGGAAACCTGCCAGCCTGCTAGAGTGGGTGTCTCCTTGGGAAGTGAGGCCTGCTGGATGCGCCTGGCTACCCTGAGTTCCTGCTCTATGCGCTCGCGCTCAATCCTCTCTTGCTCTAGGCGCTGCTCCATCACAGCTGAGATGTTCGACCCTTCGGCCCACTCCTCTACGATCTTGCCCCCCACTATGCGGTGGGTGGCCATGGCCTTGTAGGTCACCTCCCTGCCGGTAGGCGCGACACCCATAAGCTCCCTTCGATCGTGGGTGGCGCGCACGATAAAGCGGGTCACCACCTTGTCTCCTTCGGCTACCTGATCTTCGATGAGGAAGCGGACGTTGGAGAAGGCGGCGTGATACTCGGCGATCGCCCGCTTGTAGCCCTCGCGGTCAGGCGCTTGGCCGGGAAGCCGATCGTGATCGACAAAGTGGGGGGTCAGCACCTCGTCTATCAAGTTCAGGTTACCCTTAGCCTGCGCCTCCAAGAAGCGGCGCACCAAGGCCTTGTTCTTCTCTTGGGTCTCTGACACAGGAGCTTCCTCCTCCTCGCCAACCTACGTTCTTCCAACGTGTCGACACCATGAGCATGATGCCACCCGAAGGAGTTCGGCGCATTGATCGAGGACTTATTCACCCGAGTGCGTAGAAGGTGCTTTCTCCGAGGTTCATCTCCACGATCCTGTATAGTGCTGGCCTATCGGAGCGGGGTTCAGACTCTTCCTCCAGCCTGACTCTTCTTCTCGTGGGTACATCAGGATCACCGGTACAAGATGGTCGATGCTAGGGTTTGGAAGCAAGTCAAAGACGAGGCGTGAGAATCCCTTGTCAGGGTTCTGAGACTATGTATCCAGTGGCAGCTCCCGTGTGGGGATTTTTGTCAACGTGCGTTATCTTGCTTCGGCACCCTGCGTAGTGGCGCCCGTAGCGTGTTGTTTCTACGTCTCGTACTGTCGCTTCCCTGGCTAGGTGAGGGTGCATCTTGCCCTTACTTGGATCACCGCTTTCACTTAATCCTAAGCCACCACAGGTGGCGCTGTGTGCCCGTCTGAGGCCCTTCCATGTCCGGGCGGGTTTATCGTCCTGCGCGTGTAATGAGAATACCTACCGCACGTACCTCTTCCGGCGATAGGATGAGGGATCGTCTTGCTCCAATGCGGGGATCGTTTGCAGTAGGGCGTCCGCATTGGTGCACCACAGATCGACCCCGAAGCCAGTGCCAACGTAGGGGTCCAGTTGGCCCTTACTGCGTAGCTCGGCGGAGTGGCACGTCCGGCAAATGATCCCCTTTCCTCTCGCCAATCTCTCGAGGCGGGCGCGCTGTTCGGGGTGGAAGTCTCGCATACCCGCTCCCTTCGTCCGAATTCCCGACTATCCTACGCTACCAGGGCCTGTCCGCGCCCTCGCGAGCCCGCTGCGCACCGGGGCGCTACGGATTCTACATGCGCTCTTCCGAGAGCACTCCTTCTACGAGGTTGGGTGAATAGCGTGCAGCCTAGGAGGAGCCCGCAGCCCGTGGCTCCTCCTCCTGCTCGTCCTCCTCGGCAAGGCGTATCCAGCCAACCACGCTCCAGGGGTAGAAGTAGCGGGAGAACTGGTTTTGATCGCGGTGGCGCGTCACCAGCATGACGACGCCCCGATCGTTGACGTCCTCCAGGTACACGGGGGCAGAGGCACGCAGATCGCTCGAGAGGACTTCCGTGGTCTCGATCATCACCTCCTGGCCGATCCACGCCTCGGGGATCTTCTCTTCCGAGTCCGAGGCGCTTGGACTCTCCCTATCCATGATGGCTTCCTCCTCTTTGCTCGCTCTTCTCCCGCAAGTGTAGGATACCTTTGCCAAAGACTCCTCTCCCCTCGGCTGACCAGGACCGCGAGCGACGACAGCGCCTCTCAGAGCCTCACAGCGGCTCGGTCAACGGGACGCGAGGCTGGGTCCGCACCGGGAGCACTTATCGGTTTCGTAATGTGTGCTACAATAGTGGGGCAAGCCGTTGTACCTCTAGTAGGAGGTAAGGGCCACTGTACAGGCAGACAGACAACTAGCCACAAGCTCTGGCGTTATGGCACGACCAGGGTTTGTTGCTCGGGCTGGCGATCGCCACTCTTAACGGGAGGGGCTTGGCTGGTCCGAATATTTTTGCCCCCTTGGCCCCTAGGACAATGACCCGAACTTTCGAGAACCCTGCAGCCGCGAACTTCTGAGAACGCTCCTTCTGAAACTGTTCGGAAAATAGCTGAAGGCGTCTCGAGCGCGCTTCTTTGGCAGCAAGAGGCGGCCGATCGGCACTCCTTCGATCCCTTCTGGCCGCTTTCGTAGCCCCGATTCGGGACCCATTCCGAATCTCCAAACAGTTTCTCTAGTACTACTTCGTTAGATTGATGCTAGGCTGTAGATAGCGGCTGGATTAGTAGAAAATGACGCCGCATGTTAGGACTATTCGGGCCAAAAAGCGACATAATCGAGCTCTACAGAGCGGCTATTCTCTACCTGGACCCC
>DASSCV010000332.1:0-19475 GCA_035697505.1 Rubrobacter sp. | reverse complement strand
CATCCTCGTCGCAGTCCACGAAACCGGCGGTGAGGTACTCGGGGCTTTCGATGGGGAACAGCTGGTGGGCTTCGTATCGGGTTGGGGCGGTTACGTGGACGGCCGTGCGCGCGTTGTCTCCGACCTCATGGCGGTGGAGACCGGATACCGCGGCGGCATCGGGTTCGCCCTGAAAGGACTCCAAGCCATCGTTGCTTTCCAGGCAGGTTTCGAGGAGATCGTGTGGACCGTAGATCCACTGCGGGCTGCGAACGCGCGGCTGAACTTCGAGCGTCTCGGCGCCCACGCTCGCAAATACCTCCGGAACGTGTACGGGGAGCATTTCGGAGAAGGCCTCTACGGAGGCCTGCCAAGCGATCGCCTGTACGTCACCTGGCCACTCCGCAGCGCTCGTGTGAGGTCAAGGCTGCTGGGAAGGTATCAACCGCTCGCGCCCGGCGCGCTCGCCGCGCTACCGGAATATGCTTCTAGTACATCCGAGCGCCGGATCCGCGTGGCCGTCCCCGGTGACTTCGACGGTCTCCTCTCCTCCGATCCGGCCCGGGCGCGCGAGTGGCGCTTTCGGCTAAGGGATAACCTCGAGGCCGCCTTTGCGTCCGGGTTTGTCATTACGGGCTTCGCTGGTCGGCGCGGTGAACCCCATGGTTACTATGTGCTCGAACGCGATTTCGTGGTCGGGTGAGACTGAGTACCGTTACCTGATTTTCTGCGGTCGAACGTATTCGAGGGGGCACAGTGCGAATCACCGGTGTAGAGATCGTACCCGTAAAGCTGCCCCTGCTCGAGCCGTTCGTCGTCTCCTACGGCACGTTTCCGGACTTGGCGACCGTGTTGGTGCGTTTGGAGACGGACGGGGGGCTGACCGGCTGGGGAGAAGGGACCCCCGACCCGCATGTGACCGGCGAGACCTTCGAGGGGGTCATCGCCACGCTACGCCACCTCGCCCCGGTGTTGCTGGGGCGGGACCCGCTTGATCGTTCCACCGCCATGCGGCTGCTGGGATCGCGGGTCGCGGGCGCGCCGACCGCGAAGGCCACGCTCGACATCGCGCTGCACGACCTCGCCGGTCACGTCGCCGGCCTGCCAGTCTGGGCGCTTCTAGGCGGGCGCGCTAGGGAAGCCTTGTCCATCTCCCGGGTCATAAGCCTGAAGTCGCCTGAGGCGATGGCCATCGACGCTACCCAGTTCGTCGCGGCAGGCTTCCGCACGGTCAAGCTCAAGGTTGGGGAAGCCCGCGACATCAGGGGCGACGTGCGGCGGGTTGCGGCCGTGCGCGAGGCGGTCGGGCCGGACATCGGGATCAAGATTGATGTCAACGGAGGCTGGCGCACAGCTGGCGCGGCAGTCGGCGCCGTGAGGGGCATCGCCACCTACGATCCCGAGTACGTCGAGCAGCCGGTCGACCGGCGCGACCTCGAAGGCATGGCCGAGGTGCGCCGGTTGTGCGGGGTGCCGGTGATGGCCGACGAAGCTGTACTGGACGCTCACGACGCCCTGCGAGCGGTTCGACTGCGGGCTTGCGACCTGATCAACATCAAGCTGATGAAGTGCGGCGGCCTGCTGGCCGCGCTGACGCTCGACGCCGTCGCCGAGACCGCAGGAGTAGGCTGCCAGATAGGGACCATGGTCGAATCTTCAGTGGCATCGGCGGCCGGCCTGCATCTCGCCTTGGCGCTCCACAACGCTGCGACAGTGGAGATGGGCGGACCGATCATGCTGGCCGAGGATGTCGGTGGCCTGCGCGCCTGCTACGAGCACGACCGTGTCACTGTACCCGATGGTCCCGGCCTCGGTGTCGATCCGGAAGAGGCTGTCCTAAAGCGTTACGCTGTCGAACGTGACTGGATTACCGTGTAGCGCAACCGCGCGCCAGAGCTCTGCATTAGTCTGTGCAGCAACCGTGCCATCATCGTTAGTGACGCGGTTGCGATTACCCAACGGTTCAATGGGCACCCTCATCGAAGACGGGGTTGATACGAGAGCGGGCAAGACGAAACGTCCCCGAGGGCTTTATACCCTACCAGCTTTGCCGGTTTTCGGATAAGGTGTTAGGGTAGGTATAGGGGCCTCATCTACTCTCCATCCCAGGGCGCGAAGGAAGGGCTACTCGCGTTGTTAGCAAGACGCTTTTGTCCGGTTCCATCTGCGTCCATCACGTAGACACCCTGGTCGCCATAAACATCACCTACATCACCTCTCGTGAAGGCTATCCGCTTACCATCGGACGACCAAGAGAGCTCGTCTTCCATGCTATTCCTGGTACTGGTGAGGTTGGTCTGGCCAGTGCCGTCAGCGATTATCAAATAGATATCGAGCTCCCCACGGTAACTCACCGCTGCGAAGGCTATCTCCTTGCCATGGGGTGACCAAGCATACGAATCGATATAGGAGGCCCGTACATTCGGCAGTAGCTCCCTCACCTGCGTGCCGTTTGCGTTCACCACGTATACTTTTTGTTCGGGTCCGCTAAAGGCTAACTGCTTACCATCGGGAGACCACAGAGGCGATTGTGCGTATGACATCTCCTTGGACAGCTTCCTTAGAGCTGTGCCGTCGGGATTCATGGTGTAGAGGCCACTCGGTCCAGTGGCGGGTGCCGCGGAGGAAGGAGCGCTCTCGTCAGGGACTACTCTGGTTGTTCTGATGAAGGCTATCTTCTCGCCATCGGGCGACCATTCCGGCGATTCGAAGCCAGCTTCGAAGTACTTTGTGTCTCTGGCTTTGATGAGCCTTGTCTGACTGGTACCGTTGGACTTCGTCACGTAGATGTCGGTGAATAATTCGCCGCTGGGATCGCTGCCTCTCAGGTAGGTTATCTTCTTGCTGTCGGGCGACCACGAAGGGGCGGCTTCTGTGCTAGCTTTCGTCCTGGTCAGGTTAATCTCCCCAGTGCCGTCGGCATTGGTCACGAAGATATCGAGGGAGCGCTCCCCGGCGGACCTAGCAGCGACAAAGGCTATCTTCTTGCCATTCGGAGACCACACGCAACCTCTGACACCCGCCTTCGTCCTGGTGAGGTTGGTCTGGCCGGTGCCGTCGGAGTTCATCACGTAGATGTCAGAGTGCCTTAAGAAGGCTATCTTGCCGTTCGGAATCCCGGTGTGCAGGTCGCCCCCGCTGCTACCGTTACCGGCGGACGACGCCCGCAGCCCACTATCAGGGTCTTCAGTATTGTGCGACTGGTCGGCAACTCTGCACCCTGCCAGAAACCAAAGCAGTACAACGGCTAACCCCGCTGTGAGCACCAAGGTCGTTCGCCGTGTCATCATCGCTTCAATCCCGCTTTTTGGAACATTACAAACTCTACGAATTCCGAATCAACGATTCTCGATAATGTCGGTTGATAACCGGATCCCTGATGCTCCCGAGGCTAGTATTCAGTGATGCCTCACCTGTTATTAGGCCTTCTTGTACGAAGCTGCGCGTGCCTAAAGCAGAATGGCTGTGCCAGGGAGGATAGGGAGAACAATGCGGCCGGGGCGTTGGTTTTACTTCGGCGCATCTGCACCCTTTACCAGAGCAATACTTCAGGGCTTGTAAACGGGCCGAAAGCGCTAACTCCTCAACCGCGCGTTCGGGCTCATCGTGTAGGCTTCTCAGCTGGCGCGGGTCGGTTCTCAGGTCGTACAGCTCCCTCTCGCCGGTTTCGTACTCCACGTAGGTACGCCCGTCGGAAGTCCTTATCGCCTTGAAGTCGGGCGGTGTGTAGGCCTTGTTCTCGAAGCCGTCGTCGTAGCCCTCCAAGAGAAGCGAGTTGCGCCAGGGAGGGTTCGTCCCGGAGAGCAAGGGCACGAGAGATCGACCGTCCACGTACTCTGGTGTCGTAGCGCCTGCTAGCTCGAGGAAGGTGGACATAAGGTCTACGCCGCTCACTAGCCTCTCGTCCTTCGCGCCGTGCCCCACGCCGGGACCACGGACGACCATCGGGTAGCGCACGTCCTCCTCGTAAACGGTCCTCTTGCCCTCCGGGATCCTGTGCTGACCCATGTGGTAGCCGTTGTCGTTCCAGAATACTATGTAGGTGTTATCAAGTTGCCCCGTCTCCCTCAGGCTCCGTAGCAGCCCTGCGATAGCGTCGTCGACGCTGCGCATTGCCCTCAGCCTGTTGCGGTACCTGCGCTTATACATGGCCTTGTCTTGGTCGCTGACGCGGGGTAGCTGGCGAACCCACTTGGGCTTGTCGGACACACGTCCGCCTCGTTGAACGCCGGTGATTTTGGGGACCCCTGGTCCCTGTAGTTGTCGGCGTACTTCGGCTCGTAGTATGTGGGATTGTGGGGGCTGTTGAAGGCGACGTAGGCGAATCACGGAAAGCCGTTCGCGTTCCTCACGAACGACTCGGCCTTCAAGCCCAGAATGTCTGACTCGTGCCGGCGTGAGAGATCGTAGGCGTTTAGCCTGCCGTTCTCGTATATCGTCCCACTAGCGTAGGATCCGGCCCAGCCGTGCCACTCGTCCCAGCCGGATGGGACGTAGCCGCCTGTGTACCCATTCAAATACTTGCCGAACAGGCCGGTTCTGTAACCGGCGGCGTCAAGGCGGATGGCGAGGTTATCCTCGTCGTTTGCTGCAGCCTCGAAGGCGCCGACGCCGCCGTGGGCGCCGTAGTTGGAGATGACGCCCGTGTTGTGCGGATACTGCCCGCGCAGGATCGTCGCGCGCGAGGGGCAGCATGTGGCGAAGGGGGTGAAAGCGTTGGGGAAGGTCGTACCCTTGCGGACGAGCTGCTCTTCGATCTGCGGCATCTTGGGGAGCAGAGAGAGGTCGGCGTCGTCGGTGAGGACAAACAGGATGTTCGGCTTCTCCCCCGCTTCAACCGCCAGCGCCACGTTACCCCCGCCATAGGGCTGCCCTAGGCAAGCGAAGGGCGCAACCAAGCAAACGACCAACACCGGCACCGGTCTGGGCACGAGGGCGGCCGATGACAAGAAGGATCCAAGAAACCGCTGACGGTACATGCAAACGATGGCCGCACCCGCCCGCGCTTGGCTAGCCGCAATCAACAGCGATGCTACAACGACTGCGGCCGCCACCACCACTAACCGGAATGTGTTCGTATTGGCCATGACTACCTGCTTTGCTATTCGCATGCCCGGCGGGGTCGCCGGGCATGTAGCGACCACCGTAGAAGCGTGGTGTTATCTGGGCGTTAATTCGAGAGCCTCAAGACATGGTCACAATTGAGTATTTGAGACTAGGCGGCGGTTCAGGCATCTCCTAAGGTGACTTAGGAGGACATACGGAGAGATTTTTTCGAGGGAGTTGGCGTTCTACTAAGCGGGGAGATAGCCGGCCTTTCGGACCATCGCGACGGACGGAGGAAGGCGAGCGCTCCTTCAGGGCGTACCCGCGAGGATGGGTCTTTGGCGTCTGGGAATCACCTTCAAAGAGATCCCTGCCCAATCTTCCGATCCTGGAGCGCCGGTGAGGGAGGCTACAGTCTGTCGGACTGAGCCTTGGGGCAGAGCAGGGGAGATCTGCTGATACCGCATCGGCCTCCCCATCATCGTTGATTCATTGGTGTATGCTCCGATCTTGTAGGAGAATGAGCAAGGGGGTAAGGAAACGGTACCCCTAAGAGGGGAAGGGGATGAATTCTTCAGGCTCCAATCTTGCGAGGCGTTCCGAGACGATCCGTGTATGGTTGCTCGGTGGGTTTCGGGTCAGCGTAGGTTCTAGGGCGATTGCCCAAGACGCCTGGCCCCTGAAGAAGGCGGCAGTTCTGGTGAAGCTGCTGGCCCTGGCTCCTGGCCATCGCCTCCACCGAGAGCAGGCGATGGATATCTTGTGGCCCAACGCGGGCAGAAAAGCTGCCTCCAACAGCCTGCGCAGCAACCTCCACGCCGCACGCAAGGTTCTCGACCCGGCGGTGGGATCACTCTACCTAGCAAGCGAGGACGAGTCGCTGGTGCTGTGTCCGGCAGGCGGCCTGTGGGTAGACGTCGATGCTTTCGAGCAAGCGGTGGCGACCGCTCGTCGTTCCCAAGATCCTGCGGCCTACAGGGCGGCTCTCGAATTGTATCCGGGAGAACTCTTGCCCGATGACCGCTATGAGGAGTGGGCGGAGAACAGGCGCCAAGAGCTTCGCAGGGTATTCCTTTCAGTGCTGATCGAATTGGCTGGCCTTTACGAGGCCCGCGGAGATTACGAGCGAGGCCTCGAGGCGCTACAGAGGTCCTTATCTGTGGAACCTACACATGAGGAGGCGCACACCCGCTTGATGCGCCTCCATGCGCTCTCAGGCAGGCAGCATGAGGCACTCTCTCAATACGAGCAGCTCTCAAGGGCCCTCTCCAGGCAGTTCGGCACGGAGCCTGACGTCACGACACGCCGTCTTCGCGACGACATAGCGGAGGGTGCGTTTCCGACGCCCCCACCGTTGCTCAATGATCCCCCGCAAGAGGGGGCGTCCGATCTCAGCAAGCATAACCTAAGCGAACCGAGAACCAGCTTTGTGGGACGCGAACGAGAGATACTCGAGGTCAAAAGGGCGCTCTCTGCAACGCAACTCCTGACCCTGACTGGCACGGGAGGATCGGGTAAGACGCGATTGGCCCTCGAGGTTGCCAGGGATCTCGTAGGTTCCTACGCGGATGGGGTGTGGCTGATCGAGCTTGCGCCACTCTCCGAGCCGGATCTGGTCGCCCAGGAGGTAGCCGGGACTTTGGGGGTGCAAGAGCGCCCAGGCCTTCTCCTCCTGGAGAGCCTCCTCGATGCCTTGGGCGGCAAAGAGATGCTGCTTCTCCTGGACAACTGCGAGCAACTCATCGACGCTGTAGCGCGCCTAACGAGGTCTCTCCTCGACTCTTGTCCGCGGATGCGGGTCCTTGCCACCAGCAGGGAGCACCTGGGCGTGATAGGCGAGTCGGTCTGGCTCGTGCCTCCCCTCTCGGTGCCCGGCGCCCAGAAGACCCCTACGGTGGAGGAACTCGAGGGCTACGAGGCAGCGCGGCTATTCGCCGATCGTGTCTCGATGAGGCACCCGGACTTCGAACTTACGCCCGAGAACGCTCGGGCGGTGGCCCAGATATGCGCCAGACTGGAAGGCATACCGCTGGCCATAGAGCTCGCGGCAGCCAGGGTCGGGCTGCTCTCGGCTGAGCAGATCGCCGGCAGACTTGGACAATCCCCAAAACTGCTTGCGGGCGGCGAGCGGACCGCAGACCACCGCCACCGTACCCTGAGGGCGACGCTGGACTGGAGCTACGAGTTGCTTGGGGGGACCGAGCAAGTCTTGTTCCGGCGTCTCTCCACGTTCGCCGGCGGCTTCACCCCGGAAGCGGCAGAGAGCGTCGGGGCGGAGGGAAGCATCGATGAAGGGGATATCCTGGAATTGCTATCTATGCTGGTGGGTAAGTCGCTTGTGGTGATTGAAGAGAGCTGGGAAAGGGGGGCACGCTTCAGGCTGCTCGAGCCCGTTAGGCAATACGCGTGGGAGAAGTTAAGCAGTAGCGGGGAAGGTGAGGCGGTCTGGCGTCGGCACGCCGAGTTCTTTCTCGCCTTGGCCGAAGAGGCCAAGCCGGAGCTCGAGGGGCCGCGGCAGGTGGAGTGGTTGGATCGTTTGCAGACCGAGCACGACAACCTCAGGGCAGCGCTCTCGTGGTCGCTCGAACGGGGTATCGATCTGGGACCTCGAATCGCGGGCGCCCTGAGCCTTTTCTGGTACACGCGGGGTTATTTGAGCGAGGGGAGAACGTACCTGGAGGCTGTTGCAAGGAGCGGAGTGGCACCAGCGACCGTGCGCGCCAGGGCGCTTGACGGGTTGGGATGGATAGCGGAGCCGCAAGGCGATTACGGGCGAGCGCGCACAGCATACGAAGAGAGTCTGGAGTTGTACCGAAGGTCCGGTGACAAATCGGGGGTTGCGAACGCGCTCGGCGACTTGGGGTCCTTGGCGCTGGATCGGGGGGACTACAAGCAGGCGACCTCGCTGCTGGAAGAAAGCTTGACGTTACACCGAGAGTTGGGAAGTAGAGAAGACCTTATCGGGGTACTCGATGGCCTGGGCGTATTGGCATCGGCCAAAGGAGAACAGGAGCAGTCGATCTCGTTCTTCAGCGAAGCCTTGGCGTTGAGCCGGGGGACCGGAAACGTACGGAGGACCGCTGTCTCCCTGGGTAACCTGGGGATTACGATGTTGGCACATGGCGACCCCGGACAGGCGACGGCGTTGCTCGATGAGAGCTTGGCGTTGTTTCGAGAGATCGGTGACAGTTCCAATATTGCCATAAGCCTCATGAATTCGGCCCTTGCGGCGTTGACCCAGGGCGACCATGGACGGGTTCAAGCGCTGGGCGAAGAGAGCTTGAAACTGCTCCAGAAAGCCCAGGACACGCAGCACATCGCCGACTGCCTGGGGATAATGGCAAGCGCAGCCGGGGCGCGGGGCAGCGCGAAAAGAGCGGCGCGGCTGTGGGGGGCGGCCGAGGCGCTGCGTAAAGAGATCGGGGTGCCCTTGCAGCCCGAAGATCGCATGGTACTGGATCCTTATCTAGCCACCGCGCGTTCCAGCCTGGGTGAGATCACATGGCGAACGACCTTGGTGGAGGGTCGAGCCATGACGCCCGAGCGGGCTATCGAGTACTCGCTCGACATAGGGGAACCTCTCTTGCCTCCACCGGCCACCCACCGCTCGGGCCAGAACACTACCGCCCTTACCCCGCGCGAGGAGGAGGTAGCGGTACAGGTTTCCCGTGGACTCACCAACCGCCAGATCGCCTCGGAACTCTCTATCTCCGAGCACACGGTCGCCACCCACATTACCAAGATCCTCAAGAGGCTCGGCCTGAACTCCCGCTCCCGGCTCTCCGCCTGGGTGGTCGAACGAGGGTTGTCCCAATCGGACAAGAGCAGCTAGCCAGCCTGTCGGCCCTCAACTTTCAGCAGACAAAGAGCTGACAGGCTGATAGCTCGCCGTGCGTAGGCGTGTAAGCCTTACGCACGATGCCGTCAATGTGTTTTGTGACGTACTCTTGTCGAATGCGTGCCCTTGTAACAGCCGCACTCGTCTATTGGCTCTTGGTCGGCATCCGCCAGTGTGTCCGCCTCGGCGGGATTACCCGTGGTTCGGAGCATATGTCCGAAATCGAGGAGGATAGGATCCTGAGGGAGCGATTCCTGTGCTCTGGTTGCACTGTTCGGCATACTGCCGGCTCCAGCGGCGACGAACAGTAGAACGAGGGCCAACGCGCACACGCAACGTCTCGTTATGGTCACCATTCCACCCCTCTTTCCTGCAGGGCCAATTCGCCGTCGGGCTTGCCCGAGGACGGAGGTCGGTTTGTTCATGGCCTCTCCTTTCCTTCGCTGCTCCGGCGGGAAAGAGATCCTCCGCCAGAGCGTGCTTCGATTACGAAGTCAAGGCTAGAGTTGGGGTTGTCCCGTCGTCATGAGCACCCGTCACGAACTGCTCGGGAAGATGGTTCCCTCCAACCGGGGCATCGTGCCGGTGACGGCGGGACCTGTTCCCTCTCGGGTCCGCGGCCGGAACGCACCTGGGACGGGACATTTGAGTAGCGAACCTCTTTCAGGCATCTATCCCGAGCTGCTCGGGAAGATAATCCCGTCCAACTCGGGACCTGTGCCCATGACGGCGGGACGCTTTCCCGTCTAGGCTTGCGGCAGAGACCGCACTCGATACGGTCTTCGAGAGGAACAACAAGACGTCCAGCGAACAGAGCCACGGGAAGGACCACGAAGTCTGGAGGGGTCACTGCTGGTTGCCGGACCGGCTAATTCTCGGCCGCTTCAGATGCGCCAGGCCGCGTCCGGTGCCATCATTCCAGCTTGAGAAAGGCCTGAACAGAAAGGCGATCCATCGAAGAGATCACAGCCCCAGGCGACGAGCCCCGGCGAGAGTAGGAAAGCGTGGCCATCCAACGCGGTGCGTTAGCGATGGCTGCTCGCCGTACGGGCGTCTCAGGTGGAGACTGGTATGAGTAGGTTGAACGCGTTGCGGTCGGGGGTTGCTCGCCTCGGTCGCCACCTGCACCGCGGAGCAGCGGCGTACGGGGTCCTATTGATAGCACTCTTCCTCACCATCTTGGCCTTCTACTACGTTCGCCAGAACGTCGAGGCAGAAGCACGCACCCGGTTCGACGAGACCACCCAGGCAACGAGGGCAGCCATCTACCGTCGTGTGAACGCGAACCTAGCCGCGATGTTCGGCGCCCGGGGGTTGTTGCGCGTGAGCGGTTCGGTCGAGCGCGACGAGTGGGACGGTTATGTCAGGAGCATAGAACCGGGGAGCCGACTTCGCAGTTCCCAAAATCTCGAGGGACTACAGTCGTTGAGCTTCGCGAGGTATGTCAGATCTAGTGAGAGAGAGGCTTACTCCCGAGAGGCACGGGAAGAGGGTGTACGAGATCTGTGGCCAGAACCGAACGGCGAACACTCGGCTTACTTCCCATTGAAGTTCGTGGGGCCCTCTTTTGAGGCCAACCGGAAGATGATCAACTACGACGCGTACTCGGATCCCGCCCACCGGTCCGTCATGGACCGGGCGCGAGACACCGGCGAGCCGCAGGCCACGAGGATGGACTACGTGTTGACCAATGCTCCCCCTGACTCTGAGGCGGATTTGATTCTGAAAAAAGGCTTTGTGGTGTATCTGCCCGTTTACCAGGAGGGCCAGCCAAGGGGCACCGTTACCGAAAGGAGGCGCGCCCTCAGAGGGTTCGTCGTCGGTACCTTCAAGGCGGATGAACTCTTTGCCCACACCTTCGGTAGAACCTTCCACCCCGCCATAGACTTCGAGGTATACGACGGCGAGGACGCGGCATCGAGCTCGCTGCTCTACGACAACAATGGCGTGAGGAATGCCGGGGAGAAGGGGGATGCGACTCTCTTCGCCAAGCTGAGACGAATAAAAATAGCCGATACACGATCCGGGACACGCGAGTGGGCCCTGTACTTCGCCACGCTGCCAGCATTCGAGAAAGGAGCAAAGAGCAACCTCCCGGCCTTCGTGCTCCTGAGCGGTGTCAGCGTGAGTTTCTTGCTCTTCGGCATCACCTGGATCCTCGCGCGCAGCCGTACGCAAGCCTTCCGTGCAAGCGCGGACCTCAAGAAAGCCAACCTAGAGCTTGAGCAGGCAAACACAGAGTTGCAGAGGTCGAGGGAGAGCCTTGTCAGCGCCCGAGAGGAGGAGCGGCGGCGCCTGAGACGGGACCTGCACGATGGAGTGGGTCCCCAGTTGGCCGCCCTCATGCTCGAACTCGAGACTGCGAGCGATCTCGTCTCGGACCATCCTGAAGCCTCAGCCCTGATTGCCAAGCTCTCCAAGCGCGCCAGGGAGATCGTCTCAGACGTAAGACACTCGGTACACGCCCTGAGGCCGCCTGCCCTCGACGAGCTCGGTCTCATGGGGGCCCTGAGGGAAGCAGCCATCCAGTACGGTCCGGCGGGTCTGCACGTTTCGGTGGAAAACACCGGGGAGTTGTCGCACTTGCCCGCGGCGGTGGAAGTAGCATGCTATAGGATAGTCCAGGAAGCCTTGGCCAATGTAGTGCGCCACGCCAGAGCGAGCCACTGTTCAGTTCGCATAAGGCTGGACGAGGAGGCAGGAGCCCTGATCGTGGAGGTAGAGGACGATGGGAGGGGTATTCGGGAAGACGATAGGGCCGGAGTCGGCATGATCTCGATGCGCGAAAGGACAGAGGAGCTTGGAGGCCGGTGCGTCGTAAAGCCCTTGGCAGGGGGCGGCACCTTGCTTAGGGCGGTTCTACCTTTCCAGACCGCGGCAGACGATCCCCGTAGAGAGGAGTGAATGAGCATGAACGATACCATTCGCCTACTGATAGCCGATGACCACCCGCTCTTTCGAGAGGGCATGCGCGGCCGTCTGGACCGGGTGGCCGACGTCGCGGTCGTAGGAGAGGCCGCGAGTGGCGAGGAGGCGGTGGAGCTGGCTCACGAGCTCAAGCCCCACGTTGTCCTAATGGACATAAAGATGCCGGGCCTGAACGGTATAGAGGCCACCCGCGAGATCTTGCGTGCGAACCCGCGTGTCGGCGTGTTGATGCTCACCATGTTCGAAGACGACGATTCGGTTTTCGCCGCGATGCGTGCCGGGGCCAAAGGCTACCTATTAAAGGACTCTGGCGGCGAGGGGGTAGTGTACGCGATCCGAGCGGTGACGAGCGGAGAAGCCGTCTTCGGACCTGGAGTGGCCGAGCGCATCATAGGCTACTTTTCCGTCCCCCGCTCAGCCGCACCTCAACGCGCCTTCCCGGAGCTCACCGAACGTGAAGAGGAGATCCTCTCCCTGGTTGCGCAGGGCAAGAGCAACCAGGAGATAGCCCGGCAATTGTTCGTAAGCCTGAAGACGGTTAGAAACCACGTCTCTAACATCCTGGTCAAGCTACAGGTTGCCGACAGGGCGCAGGCCGTAATTCGCGCCCGCGACGCCGGGATAGGTTATGGCAGAGTGTGAGGAAGGTGTGGATATCGGCTGCTCGCCGCCCGGGTAGCCGAAGGACAGCGCCCGCTTCACTGGATCCGCACCAGAATGCCATCTCTGCCTCGAACTTGCCTGGCACAAGCTAATCTTGTCCTGATGCGGGCCACAAATACTAGATTCTGACTATGCTTTGAGGACCTCCAGATAACAGCCGCCGCCTAGTCTGCCCGTATGAGGCGCCCTCAGTACATATGTTCCATGGGGCCGAGGAGCTGTCTGTGAGAATGTTGTACGTGATAGGTAGGGCCTCCATGCTTGGAGGTAACCACTGACCCAGCGTGGCTCGCTGCCAAAGCGCGGGATCGGACAGGGAGAGAAGATGATTGAGAACGTGCAAATCGAGTCGGTGTCAGTACCGGTGAGTGACCAGGACCAGGCCATGGATTTCTACGTGGACACCCTGGGCTTCGAACTGCTGGTGGACAATACGTGGAGAAAGGGCATGCGTTGGTCCGAAGTGGCCCCCGAGAACTCCGCGACCTCGCTAATGCTGGTGACCTGGTCCGCCTGCATGCTCCCCAGCATGTACCGGATCATCGTCGTGGCCACCGAGGACATCCGAGCGATCCACGAAGAGCTTGTTGCCAAGGGCATCGACTTCGAGTTACCGCCTACGGAGATGCCCAGGGGGACGCAAGCGATGTTCCGCGACCCCGATGGCCATGCCCTCTTGCTCTAGGAGCATGCAGTAGTGCACGTCGAATATGTGGCATCCGAGGAGCCGGGCCATAGGTACCAACCCTTTGGTTAGCGTAAGGGAGTGGGGCGTGAAATCCTCATGAGGTACGAAGAAGGCTTTAATGACCTTTGGCCAAGCGGCTTACTCGAATACTGTTAGACGATGTGGAAAGAAGATGTGGTATCCATAGCTGGCTTCTTATCGGCGAACAGACTGTGACTCCGAGGGCAGGAGGAAGAGCAAGGCGATGATCCAAGATCGTTCTCCAGGAAGGAACTGGGCTGGCAATTACACCTACGGGGCGCAGAAGCTGCACCGGCCATCGACGATCGAGCAGGTGCAAGAGATTATCGCAAACGCACCCGGTGTGCGTGTCTTGGGGTCTCGGCACTCGTTCAACGACATCGCCGACTCTTCGGAGCTCATATCGCTTGAGGCTATGCCCATGGACGTAGTCGTCGACCATGCAGCAGATACGGTCTCCTTCAACGCGGCCCTGAAGTACGGCGAGCTGGTACACAAGTTGAACGCCGAAGGTGTAGCATTGCACAACCTCGCTTCGCTTCCCCACATCTCTATCGCAGGCGCCGTGGCGACGGCGACGCACGGCTCGGGCGAGACGAACGGCAATCTCGCGACCGCGGTCATTGACCTTGAGCTTGTGACGTCCGGCGGTGAGATCATCGATGCCTCCAGAGGCGAGCCCGATTTCGACGGCCTCGTGGTCGGGCTTGGCGCGCTGGGTGCGGTCACCAGGATCACGTTGGAGGTGGAGCCAGCCTACGAGGTGCGCCAGCGAGTCTTCGAAGGCCTAAGCTGGGAGGCTCTCTTCGAGCACTTCGACGAGATCATCTCGTCTGGTTACAGTGTCAGCATCTTTACCCGCTGGGGTGAGACAATCGATCAGGTCTGGGTCAAGAGCCGGGTTACTGATGAGCCCGAGCACGTAGAGAGTGATCTCTTCGGAGCGGCTGCAGCAGCGGTTGACCGGCACCCCATCCTCGGACTCGACGCGAGCTCCTGTACGCCGCAGTTGGGCAGGGCCGGCCCCTGGGCCGACCGCTTACCCCATTTCCGCATGGGTTTTACGCCGAGCAGTGGCGAGGAGCTACAGTCGGAGTACCTGCTCCCGCGCCGGTACGCTGTGGAGGCCATAGAGGCTGTGCGCAGCCTTGCAGACGAGATCAGACCGCTCTTGCAGGTATCCGAGATTCGCACGGTGGCCGCAGATCGGCTATGGATGAGCATGAATTACGGGCAAGACTCCGTCGGCATCCACTTCACCTGGAAGCCCGAGCAAGAGGCGGTTGAGGATATGCTCGTCCAACTCGAGACTGCGTTGGTTCCATTCAAGGCACGTCCGCACTGGGGCAAGCTCTTCAATGCGAATGCGGAGGCGATCGCTCCGCACTATGAGCGCATGCCTGACTTCATCCGTCTAGTCGAGCGGCTCGACCCGCGCGGAGCATTCCGCAATTCGTGGCTGGAAGCAAATGTGCTTGGTGAGTCATAACTCACCATTGATGAATTCCCAATGAATCCAGAATGAACTGAAAATGAATTGAGCCATTTCCAGGAAAATGGAAGCATTATTGGCAATTTGTCATTTTGTCTACCTGTCTGCTGCAACTCTTGCGCTTGCTTATTGGGCTTATCGACATGGCACGCGTCGCTCACGGGAAGGTGATGGAACACGAATATGAACACTCAGAGATGGGCATCCGACTTGCGCTGGGTGGCATCATACCCTTCCTCGTGGTAGGAAGGGCCTCAGAGACCCCTAAGGGAAGGTGACTTCTTTAGTGTCGGCCGGTACTATCCGCAGAAGCTCGGATAAAAGGTGACCGACGAGCGGCCACGCTCGGAATCGTCGGTTTTGGGCGGTCTCTTGAGTGGTTCGGCACTCAAGCGCCGCTTGCTCTCCGGTAGCATCTGGGCCGTCGCTGGGAGGTTCGGCGGAGCCATGCTCGGTATCCTCACCGCCAGTTTGCTTACTTTCGTAATCTCTCCAGAGGAAGTCGGCGCGTACAACCTGGTACTCACCATAGTATCCTTCGGCGCGCTCGTCGGGGCTTTGGGACTACCCAAGACAGTGGTACGGTTGGTCGCCGAGAACATGGGGCTGAATCGCTCTGGGCGCGCGCGGAGGGCAATCTACACCGTGCTCGGGCTCGGGGTCGTCGGAACCCTGCTCACCAGCCTCGCCTACTATCTGGTGATAGGCGACATCATCGAGGGGCGGCTATTCGATTCTCCGCTCCTACTAGGTCTTACCGGACTGATAGCCGTGTGGATAGCGATAGCCATCGTACAAGAGATTACAGCCGAGACGTTCCGGGGCTTTCACGACATGCGCTGGGCCACCCTTCTCGGTGGCCTGGCGACGGGCGGCAAGAGTGGCGGCCTGATCATGAAGCTCATGCTGCTCGGCATCTTGACCCTGCTGGTGGTGACGGGCGCAGGCGTGGACCTAAGGACCGTCACGCTGGTCTCAATAGGAGCGGGTTCGGTGAGCGTGTTGCTGTCGTGTTGGCTGCTCTACGGCAGGGTGTCCACCCTCGGATCCAAAGCGACCGAGGAGGAGCCGGTAAGTACAAGAGAGGTTCTGGACGACGCCGTCCCGTTCCTGGGTATCGCCATGACCGCGTTCGTCTTGCAGTCGGCTGACATCTGGATATTGGGCGCCTTGGACTCGGACACGTCGGTCGCCGTCTACGCCAACGCCTCCAAACTGGTCACCTTCGTGGTGATGCCGCTCTTGGTGGTCAACCTCGTGATGCCGCCCATCGTCGCTGAGATGTATGCCCAGGGCAGAATAGCCAGACTGGAGCGCACGCTGCGCGCCTTTAGCACCCTGGCCGGCGTGCCGGCGCTGTTGGTCCTGGTGGGGTTCATGCTGCTGGGCGGGCCGATACTGGGCTTGCTCTACAACCAGGACATCTACTCCAGCAACACGGCCTGGTTGGTACTCTTGATCCTCAGCGCCGCGAAGCTCGTGGCCGTATGGTCAGGCTCTTGCGGCCTCGTGCTCCAGTTTACGGGCCACCAGGGGTCTATGTTGCGGGTTAGCCTACTCACCAGCCCGCTCTTCTTCGTGTTGGCTATACCAGCCACCATGCGCTACGGACCCATAGGAGTGGCTGCCGCAGCGGCCCTGATCACAAGCCTACAGAATGTCATAATGGTTCTCCTCGCCAGGAGGAAGACGGGGATGTGGACCCACGTGAGCTTCTCCCTCTCCCCGTTGCGGAAGGGCACGTCGAAGAAGGACTGACACCGAGCCCAGTAGTGTGCCCGGCGGGCTTGTCATCCACTTGCACCCGCTGGGCCATATTCACCAACGTTGTGAAAGAGAGGTTCTCGGAGGTTGCTCTGCACATCAGTGCCGAAGGACGCATTTTGGGGATGCGACCGCCCGCCCGAAATGTCATCATTGTTGCCTAGAATGATCGGTGGGGCAGTATCATGGGCTCACTATGACAACGGGCGCTGGAGAGGAGAGCTTCGAGCGAGGAGTTGCTAGGCTGAGCCCTCGTGCGACGGCCTTGCTGGCTAGGTGCCTGTGCGCCGTCTCTTTGACGCTGACGGTACTCGGCCTCTTCCTCCTGGTCGTGAGCCGGTCTCCTGTGGGAGTGCCCGTCTACGCGGGCGCCCCCGTCTACGACTACTGGCTCGAAACCACCGTGATAGCTATTAGCTTTTCGACGGTAGGGGCCATAATCACTCCCCGCCTTCCTCCTCAGAACCCTATAGGCTGGATCTTCTGCTTCATTGGAGTGATTGCAGGGGTGCGCCTCTTTGTCTCTGAGTACGCCATCGTGACGTTGCTGGCGGAGCCCAGCTCGGTGCCGGCTATGCTGCCGGGCGGAGAAGTTATGGCTTGGATCTCCTCGTGGCTGTGGGTTTCGTTTATTGGTCTCTTTGTGTTCCTGGCTTTGCTGTTCCCGGATGGCAGACTTCCTTCCTCGCGTTGGCGACCATTTGGGTGGCTTGTTGGTGTGGTGCTCGTCACAGGTACGGTTGCTGTCGCGATATGGCCCGAGACGGCTGCGGGATTCGATCTCGTCAACCACCCACTCGGCATAGAGGTCGCAACAGACACCGTGAACCCGGTGGAGACTATCTTGTACGCCCTCGGGCTCATAGCAGCGGCCTCGCTGTTGGTACGGCTGCGCCGATCTGTGGGAGTGAAGCGCCAGCAGGTAAAGTGGTTCGCCTACGCCGTGGCGGTGCTGGCTACAAGCGCCATCCTCGCCTATGTAGTCTCTGAATCGGTGAGGGTGGTGTGGCTGGAGTGGGTCAGCTTCATGCTGGTAATTGCCAGTGTCGTGGGCTTGCCGGTTGCAGTGGGCATAGCAATCCTTCGGTACCGCCTCTACAACATTGATCTCCTCCTGAACCGAACCCTCGTCTACGGTGCGCTCACGGCTGTGCTTGCAGCGGTGTACTTCGGTATCATCGTCCTGTTCCAGGCGCTCTTTCGTGCCTTCACCGGTCAGGAATCACAGCTTGCGGTAGTGGTCTCAACCCTGGCGATAGCCGCATTATTCACCCCTTTGAGGTTGCGCATCCAGTCCTTCATCGATCGACGCTTCTACCGCAGGAAGTACGATGCCAGAAAGACCCTGGAAGCCTTTTCGGCCAAGCTGCGAACGGAGACGGACCTCGACGCACTGAGCAGCGATCTCATCGAGGTAATAAGGGAAACGATGCAGCCGACCCGCGTGTCGCTGTGGTTGAAGTCTCCCGAGCGTGCCAGGGAGGCTACGGAGAAGGCGACCGCGGCGATAGAGGTACCGGAGATCGAGATAGCGCCGGACGACTCGATCCTCGCGTACCTTGCGAACGTCTCGGGGGTCGTGGAGGTAGAGAAGCTCGCCCTCGACTCCCAAGCGCTCAGGGCGATGAAGTCCGCGGACATCGAGCTGGTCGTGCCGCTGGTAAGCCAGGGCGAGCTGATCGGGCTCTTGAACCTCGGGTCGCGCCTCTCGCAGCAGGAGTACTCGGCCGACGACCGCAAGCTCCTGAGCGACCTCTCCACCCAGGCGGCTCCGGCCGTGCGGGTTGCTCGGCTCGTGCGTCAGCAGCAGGAGGCCGAGACTCGCTACAGGACCCTCGTGGAGCAGACCCCTGCCATCACCTACGTACAGGAGCCTGTCGAGTCCAGCAATCCAAAAGCCGTGACTTACATCAGCCCACAGTACGAAACCATCCTCGGATACCCTCCAGAGTCGAAGATTATCGACGAGGAGCACTGGAACAGCATAGTGCACCCCGAAGACCGAGAGCGGGTGCTGGCGGAGGAAGCTCGGACTGACCAGACCGGCGAACCCTTCAGGGTAGAGTACCGCGTCATCGCAGGGGATGGCCGGGTGGTGTGGGTGCGTGATGAGGCGACCCTGGTGCGCGATGAGGAAGGGCAACCCCTGTACTGGCTGGGTGTCCAGTACGATGTCACCGAGCAGAAGCGAGAGGCGCAGGAGAGGGAACGCATCGAGCAGGAACTCAGGATCGCGCGCCTCATCCAACAAACCCTTCTGCCCAAGACATTGCCCGAGCTCTCTGGATACGACGTAGCAGCCTACTACCAACCCGCGCGCGAGGTAGGTGGAGACTTCTACGATTTATTCGAGCTGGAAGGTGGACGCCTGGGTCTCGTTGTTGGTGACGTGACGGACAAGGGCATACCCGCCGCGCTGGTGATGGCGACGACCCGCACCATGCTGCGTGTCTCAGCCCAACGTCTCTTCCCGCCGGCGGAGGTCTTGAAGCGGACGAACGAAGCACTGGTCCCTGACATCCCACCCAACATGTTCATCACCTGCTTGTATGCCATCCTCGATACCGAGAGCGGGCGTCTCGTCTATGCCAACGCCGGACACGACCCACCCTACCTGCGGCACAACGGCAGTGACGTGGAGGAGCTCAGGGCGAGGGGGATGCCCTTGGGCCTGATGCCGGGGATGGAATACGAGGAGAAAGAGATCACCCTGGAGAGGGGCGAGAGCGTCCTCTTCTACAGCGACGGGTTGGTCGAGGCGCACGACTCGCACCACGAGATGTTCGGCTTCCCGAAGCTGCAAGGCTTGGTAGGGACTCACCGCTCGGGCGGATCTTCACTGATCGACTTCCTCCTCTCCGAGCTCACCCACTTCGCCGGTGAAGATTGGGAACAGGAGGACGATATCACCCTGGTGACCCTAGAGAGATCAGATGAACTGTAACGGCACCCGGTGGACAGACCATACCAGGAGCTGAGAACATCATTCGCCTTGCACCTTACCTCGTAGCCGAGCGGACTACACTACGCTACGAGAGGTTTGCGAAGTATCTGGC
>DASSCV010000331.1:0-21184 GCA_035697505.1 Rubrobacter sp. | reverse complement strand
TCGCCGAAAAAGGGATCAGGGAGGGTAGAGCGCGTCAGCGAGAGCGCTTTGACATCCACGCCGGCAGGCCGCAGGCCACCGGACCGCACCGCCGAGGTGTAACGTGAGATCATCTCCCTCTGGGCGGCAACCACAAGAACGCGGTCGAGATCCGAGCGCTCCTCCCTGGGACCGAGCACGACGTAGTCCAAAACGGCCTCATCGAGCGGCATCGGTATGTGGTCTTGCGCCTCGAAGCTTATGGCGCCCTGCAGGTCGGCTTGCGCCATGTGCGGAAAGTCGAGCAGCCTGACCACTACCTTCTGGTTGGAGACGCCCAGGGTGACGGCCTTGCCGTTGAACGAATGCGAATCCCAGAACTCCCTGATCTCGGCGGCCAGGAGGTCGTGGTCGGCGACCTCTCCATCTAGAATCGTCCCCGGGGGAAGCCTGTGATAGCCGACATGCTGCAGGGTGTACCCGCCGCCGGCGCCGGAGATCTGGACGGCCTTGATGGACCCGCGGTCTATGTCGAGGCCGACGGTCTTCGCCCCCCCGAAGCCCGGCAACCTCGCCACTACGCCAACTCCCGAGTCAGCGCGAAGATCTGTGCTCTGTAGCGCCGAAGGGAAACCGTGTGGATGGACCGTGCGATCAAACGCCCTCTCTGGCGACGTGCCTGAGCGCGGCAACCTCCGCGTCGGCCCTCACAGATGCTTTGCGTCCGACGCTGGAGTTGGGACCGAGGACCGCTCTCGCCCCGACTCGGGCCCCGGAACCTACGACCGCGCCAGCGGAGATCCAGCTCCCAGCCCCTACCTCCGCGTCCCTGTCCACTACGGACCCGGATCCCAAAAAACAGTGGCTCCCCACAGCCGTATCGGGATGTACGGCCACCCCCGCCGCGATGACGCAACCGCCCTCGATCGTGGCGACGCCAGAGACGTAGGCGAGCGGATGTACGGCCGTGAAGAACTGTCCTCCAAGGCCCCTCAAGGAGTTGGCCACCCGCAACCTGGCTGTGTTGTCCGTGATCGCCACTACAACATGCACCGGCTCGACCGAGAGCATGCTCTTGAGCATCTCGACGTCCCCGAGAACCGGATACCCCCTCACCCTCTCCGAGATCGCCGCGTGGGCGTCGTCGTAAAACCCGAGCACGCGATCTCCCAACCCACCCGCCAATAGCACGTCCAGCGCGACCCTTCCGTACCCGCCGGCCCCTACTATGGCGACTCTTATCTCTTCATCGAAGGCCAGCCGCTGCACCTCGACTTCGGGTTCAGGCACGCCGGTAGTGGTCTCGGGCTCTCTTATCTCCCACTCCCTCCGACAGAGATCACTCCAGATACCCCAGGAAGTTTAGCATCGTTGCTGGCATGTTGCTCCTGTGCCCACGCCATGCGCCCGCACGCTGCCACGCTACTCTAAATAGGGGTATACGGCTAGCTAAAGGAACCTTCGAGGGAGTTACCGAGTAGGAAATCACGCGCCTGGAGTCGTCGCCCGCCGGGTACCTGGAGCTCCAGCACCTCGAGGCAACCTTTCCCGCAATACACCGTGATATGCCCGTTATTGGCGTCTATGTATCCTGCCTGGGAAGGTACTGCTGCACTGTCGAGTATCGCGGAACGCCAGATCTTGACCGGCCCCTCCACATCAGGATGGAACGTCCTCGCACCTATGTGCGGGGCCAGGGCCCTTATCAGGTCATGCACCTCCCCAACCTCCATTCCCCAATGTATTATCCTGTCCTGGTCCGAAATTTTGGAGGCATAAGTAGCATGGCGACTGTCTTGATCGACAAGGGGCAGGGTATCTGTCTGGAGACGATCCAAACCCTCTACTATAGCTTTAGCTCCGGTATGGGCGAGAAGGTCGATTAATTCTCCGGCGTCCATTTCGGGTAGTATTGTGACGGGGTGCTTGAGTGCGATCGGGCCTGTATCCAGGCCTTCGTCCATGCGGATGATGGTCACGCCGGTCTCGGTCTCCCCGTTCATAATAGCGCGTTCGACGGGGGCTGCGCCGCGGTATTTCGGCAGAAGAGAGGCGTGGACGTTCCAGGCACCTTCGGAGGCAGCGTAGAGGGTTTCGGGACGCAAGATCTGTCCGTAGGCGGCGACGACCAGGGCGTCGTAGTCGGAGAGTTCGTCGCTGATTTCGGAGATGCTGGCCGGTTGGCGCAGGAGGAGGTGGTAGGAGTTGGCGAGTTCGGCGACCGGGGTTCTCTTGGTTCTACGTCCCCTGCCTTGTCGAGGATCTGGCTGAGAGATCACGAGTCCCACCTCGTGGGGAGAGGAGATCAGACCCCGCAAGACGGTCGCCGAGAAGTGTGGGGTACCTGCGAAGGCGATCTTCAAGGTGTCCTGTCAGCCCTGTTGGGCGAACAACTGCTCCCGCCACTCGCGCATGGCGGCCTTGCGTGATTGCCTGTCCGTGCGGTCCAGTATAAGGACGCCGTCGAGGTGGTCGACCTCGTGCTGCAAGACCCTGGCTAGCAGGTCGGAAGCTTCTATTCGCAGCGGCTTGCCCGAGACGTCCTGGCCCGAGATGGTCACGGCTATAGGACGTTCGACGTCGACCTGGATCCCCGGTATGGAGAGGCATCCTTCGGTTGCGGTTTCGGTCGTTTGCGACCTATCACTGAGGACGGGGTTGACGATAACGTATTCATCGTCTTCGATGGCGGCGACGAACACCCGCTTGAGGCGTCCGACCTGGGTGGCTGCCAGGCCCACCCCCTCTTTGTCGCGCATAGTGGCAAGCATATCCTGCGAGAGGCGGACCAGCGACTCGTCGAAGCTCTCGACCGGCGCGGCGCGGGTCTTGAGCACGGGGTCTCCGAACTTCCTGATATCTAGTGCCACCTTTGCTATACCTCCTCGGGATCCACCTCAACGCGAACCTCAAGCCCACGTGTGCGGGCTGCTATCCTGGCCGCCAGCGTCGCCGCGCGGGCCACGGCGGGCCGTCTCCTGGCCCTGAGCAGCATCCGCCAGGCGGTAGTCTCTCCGGTGCGCCCGAGTAGAACGGGGCCCGACATTTCGACCCCGGCTTCGAGAGCCGGCCGCAAACGGGATTCTACCGCACCGAAGAGCGCTGCCTCGGAACCCTCGAAGGTGAGAGAGGCGGCGTACGCAAATGGCGGGTAGCCAAGGTCGCGCAGTCTTGGGAGCTCCGCGGCGGCGAACGCCTCGTAGTCACCCCTTACCGCAGCGCGCAGGGCGTAATGCTCGGGGACGTGCGTCTGGATGAGAAGCAGCTTTCTGGCCACCTCCGCCGAGCCGTAGAACAATCTGAAAGATCTCTCCACAGCACCGATGCCGCTTCCCGCCAGAAACGCGTCTGCATCAGGCAAGATCACCGCGTCCCACTCGCCTACCAGAATGCGAGGTGCGGTCCCCACCACTACAGGAGCGTCGGCGTTGTCCTGGCCTTCGGCGGTGATGAGGCCGACCCGCACTCCGAGGACCTCCGAGAGCTCATCGCGCACCCCCTCGACACCGAGACCCGTCTGCCGCATACGCGCGGAACCGCACGTGACGCACGGGCCCGGCTCCTCTGTGTATCCGCAACGGGTGCAGACCAGGGGTCCTTCCCGTCCGTGCGAGACGAGCGGCAGGCCGCAGTTCGGGCAGATCTTTATCGTCCCGCAGCGGCTACAGGAGACCGCGGTCGCATAACCCAGCCGCTTGAGGACGACGCCCGTTTTTCCCCCTCCTTCTATGCAGCGGCGGCAGGCGTTTACGAGGGTGGGGCTGAACGTCGCGCCCGAGCGGCGCATGTCTACGATCCGGACCGCCGGCCACGGCCCGGATCGTTCCGTGGGAAGCTCGCGTATGCGCTCTCGTCTGCGGACCTCGGCGGCGTAGATCCTGAGCGATGGGAAGGGCGAGAGGAAGAATACCGCCGCCCGCTCGAGGCGCGCGCGCTCCAGCGCTACGTCCCGCACGTGCAAAGGAAGACCTTCGTGACCCTGCTCGGCCCTGTGCGCGCTGTTCGGTTCGTCGACTACGCAGATCGAACCAGGGCGCGCCAGCCCGAGCAGGGCCGCCGTTCTGGTCCCGACCACGACGTCCACGTCTGCGTTGCGGGCAGCCTCGTGGACAGCGACCCTGCCACGGCCCAGGCCGCTGTGGTAAGGGGCTAGGGTGTGTCCCTCCGGGAGTACAAGACGCAGGAGATCCACCAGCCGCTCTACCACCCCTACCTCAGGCGCAAGTACCAAGGCCTGTCTCCCATCCTCCAGCGTGGCCCTCACTATGGCCGCGACCGCGGCGTGCTCCTCTCGCCCGGTCGTCCTCCACAAGAAAGGGCCGCCACCCTTTACGGCGCGCCGTGCGGTCCGTAAAACCTGAACTAGGTGTTCAGGGACGCCAGCGTGGCCGATGGTGGCCAGTAAGGGCGCGGGTTCCTGGCGGCGCACCAACCTTGCTGCGCCCCTGCGCACGAGCTCCCTCAGGGAGTTTCGGCTCGCGCCGGTCTCCGAGAGCAGGGTGGAGGTCATACTCGAGCCGCCGCGCTCTTTCAAAGTCTCGAACAGGACGCGCTGGCGTGGAGCACGGGTCAAATCAGGCTCTGCGGCGGCACGGATCACTGTCCATTCCACCGTCGCCGGTTGCGGCGCTGACGGGACGAGCACGACCCGCCCCTCCGCCTGGGCCGCACGCAGTCCATCGGGTCCGAGGGTGCGCTCGAGGGCCGCGCGCGTGACCTTAGTGTCAACGTCCCAAGGCCAGCCGGAAGAAGGCTGTATCACACGGTAGCGTCCCGCTTCGATGCCCGGCGGCAGGGCGGCCCTCAATACCGCCGGCAAAGGGACAGCTGCGTTAGCGTGGATCCAGCGGCATAGCCGTACGAGTGCGGGTTGCAGCGAGAGATCAGGCACCACGGAGACTACCGCTTCGCGGGCGCGTTCACTCACGTCTTCGGTACCGACGACTATGCCGAGGCGCTGCCTTCCCGAGAGCGGCGCGACGACTGCTGTTCCTACCCGAACCTTTGCCCTAAGGCGCCCAGGTATCCTGTAGCTAAGGGGAGGCAGTGCGTGCGTGGGTATAAGCAGGCTTACTCGGGCCGCGTGCGGCTTTCGTGTGGCGCGGGAGGACGCCCGGTCCACTCTCCTTACCAATTAGAAGCCGGCGGCGCGGCGGAGATCATCAGCCAGCGAGGTCTCCTCCCAGGTGAACCCTGGCTCGCTGCGTCCGAAGTGGCCGTATGCCGCGGTCCGCGCAAAGATAGGGTTCCGCAGGTTCAGGTCGCGGATTATGGCGCCAGGCCTGAGGTCGAAATGCTCCTGCACCAGCGCGCCGAGGGTCGCCGGGTCAGTCCTTGCGGTGCCGAACGTCTCGACCATCACGCTCACAGGATGGGCGACGCCGATCGCGTAAGCCACCTGGACCAGGCACCTGCCTGCTAGCCCTGCTGCGACGAGGCTCTTCGCCACCCACCTCGCGGCGTAGGAGGCCGAGCGGTCGACCTTTGTCGGGTCCTTGCCCGAGAAAGCGCCCCCGCCGTGCGGGGCCGAACCCCCGTAGGTATCCACGATGATCTTGCGCCCCGTGACGCCCGTGTCGCCCTGAGGTCCTCCCGTAACGAACCTGCCCGTGGGGTTGACCATGATCTCGGCCACGCCGGGGTCGAAGAGTTCCTCAGGCATAACGGGGCGTATGACCGTTTCGAGGAGATCATCCTTTATGTGGGCCTCTACCCCTTCGCGGTGCTGGGCCGAGATCAGGATCTTCTCGATCCCGACTGGCCTGGCCCCCTCGTAGCGGACGGTAACCTGGCTCTTTCCGTCCGGCCTGAGGTAGTCGAGGACGCGGCTCTTGCGGACGTCGGAGAGACGGCGCGTCAGGGCGTGTGCCAGTGTGATCGGGAGCGGCATCAATTCATCGGTCTCCTCGCAGGCGTAGCCGAACATCATCCCCTGGTCGCCGGCCCCTATCTCGTCCAGACCCTCGCTCTCCCTTACCTCGAGAGCCCTGTCCACCCCCAGGGCGATATCTGGGGACTGCGGGTCTATGGAGACGATCACGCCACATGTCTCGGCGTCGAAGCCGAACTTCGCCCTGGTGTAGCCGATCTTGGAGACCTTCTCGCGCACGAGGGTTGGTATGTCCACGTAGGTCGAGGTCGTTATCTCACCCGCCACGACGACGAGGCCTGTCGTCACCAGCGTCTCGCAGGCCACCCTGCTCATGGGGTCATCCGCGAGCGCCGCGTCTAGAATGGTATCGGAGATCTGGTCCGCTATCTTGTCGGGGTGGCCCTCGGTAACGGACTCTGAAGTAAAGAGGTGAGTGGCCCTCAGTTTCTGGTCGTCTGCCGCGTTCCAGGTGGTCGGGCCTGCCGCTCTCTCCACCATCTCTATCTCTCCTCGTCCATCTCCGCCATCATGATGTCCAGGATGACACGGGCGACCTGTTCTTTGGAGGCCCTGGGGACGAATCGTTCCTTCTCGCGGCCGACGACGTAGACCTCGTTCTCGGCGGCGCCGAAACCTACGCCTTCTCTGGAGATATCGTTACCCACCACGAGGTTCGCTCCCTTTCGTGCGAGCTTCTCGCGGGCGTCGGCCAGGGGGTCCCCGTGCGTCGCCGCGAATCCTACCACAAAGAGGTCGGGATACCGCTCCCTGACGGCCTCGAGTATGTCGACCGTGGGGGCAAGCTCCAGGCTCGTCGTTCCCGAGCTGCGCCGGATCTTCTCCCTTAGCTGCGAGGCCGGCCTGAAATCCGAGACCGCTGCGGCCATGACGAGCGCGTGCGCGTCAGCGGCTAGATCTAGTACAGCCTCCCGCAGCTCCTCGACGGTCTCGACCGTATGGTATCTGGTCCCCGGCTCGACCCTATCTACGTTGGCGGCCACCACGGTAACCCCGGCGCCGAGCCGCAAAGCTTCGCGGGCAACTGCGAGCCCCATCTTCCCCGAGGAGCGGTTCCCGATAAAACGCACGCTGTCTATAGCCTCCCTGGTGCCGCCAGCGGTCACGAGCAGCCGCAGCCCGCTCATCGGGCCGCCGAGACTACCGAGTAGCCCCGCGACGATCTCTCCCGTGGAGGCCATCCTGCCATCCTGTCCCTCTATGATGTGGCGACCGTCTTCTCGGAGGAGAGCAAGGTTCTCTCGCACGGCGGGGTGGCCTGCCGTGCCGGCGTCGAGATCCGGGGCCACGACTGTGCTCGCCGAGAAGCGACAGTCCATGCCGCGGGCGAGTCTGGCCAGAGTATCCGCGGGCGCCGGGGCGAAGAGCACAGCCTCGGGCGTTTCTGAGGGATCATCTACCAGGGCTACATCACGGAATGCTGCGGGGCCGACGAAGCAACGGGCTCTCTGGCCGAGGATCACCTCCACCCTGTTGCCAGTCGCAGCTATCTCGCTGGCCACAACGGGCATCGCCAGGGCCCCCGGAGAAGCTCCGACAGAGAGAAGGATCAAGGTGTTAAGGCTTGTGCCCTTGTCTCAGGCTGCGCCCTCGTCGCCCGGGGCGCCTGAGTCGACAGCAGTCTGCTGGGGGACGCCGGGGCCGGCGGGCGGGCTGATGAAGTCATCGGCATCAGCAGCCCCGATTTCTTCGTCCATGTCCTCTGCTGGCTGCCTGAAGGAGACGTCCAGCTTGTCCTGGCGCAACTCCTCGATAGCGATGGTCAGCGGATGCTGGGATCGGGTGTGGACCTGCGGGCCAGGGATGCCGAGGGCATCATTGAGGCCCAGGGTCGAGGTGTACTCGTTGATCTGGCGCGCCCTCTTGGCGCTTGCTACAGCTAAGCCGTAACGGGAGTCCACCTTGTCCAGCAGCTCGTCTATCTTAAGGTCGTGCAGCATCTTTGCCTCCTCTTACTATCGACTCCATCTTCTCGATCATGTCCCTGCGGGCCCGCTCCCGGTTCTCGTTTATTACCTCGTGGTCGAACTCGTCCCTGGCCGCGACCTCCCCTACGGCGGTCGCCAGCCGGCTCTCCAGGGCCTCTTCCGACTCGGTAGCCCTACCTGTGAGCCTGCGGCGGGTCTCCTCCAGCGAAGGCGCGCGGACGAAAACCATCACGGCATCAGGACGTTTTACCCGGACCTGCCTGGCGCCCTGTAGCTCCAACTCGAGGATCACGGACTTTCCCTCGTCCAGAAACTCCTCGACCTTCCGCTCCGGCGTCCCGTAGAGATTACCAGAGTATTCGGCCCACTCCAGAAAGCGGCACTCCTGGATCCAACGCTCGAACTCCTGGCGGGAGAGGAAGATATAGTCTATACCATTTACTTCGCCTGGACGAGGCCTCCGGGTGGTCGCCGAGACGGAGTAAGCCAACTCCGGCACCTCCTCCAGAGAGGCTCTTATCAGGGTCGACTTTCCTGCTCCGGAGGGGCCGGAGACGACGATCAGCCTTCCTCGCACCCTAGTGCCCTGATCAAACGGTCCCTCTGCCCGTGCGTGAGCCCTACGAGGGTCTTGGAGCGGCTTATGCCTGCGTCCCTCATGACCCGCGTGACTTTGATGCGGCCCATACCTTTGACAGCGAGAAGCATCTCATCGACCTTTGCGCCCCTCAACTCTTCGGAAGGGTCCATTAGAAGGTAGTAGATGCCCAACCTTCCGCTCTTGAGGTCACGCTTGGTGGCGGCCCTGGCGAATCGTACCCTGTTGGCCTCCTCGAGCGCTTCCCTGCGTTCGTCAGCCGTCCGTTCTGGTGCCCGCCTTAACATCAACGGGTTAGTATATCATCGCCGGAAGACGCTCGGTCCGATCTCCTTGCCAGGCATTTGACCGCCTGTCATGGCGGAACGCTCCGCAAGGCTCCCGACAGCTCTGCCGCACCCAGACCGCTTTCTTTCAGGTAGGATGCGAACTCGTCCAGGATTTCGTGCGGGTCCCTGACGAAGCTCGCTGTGCCTACCTGGACCGCCGTGGCTCCAGCGAGCATGAACTCGGCCACATCCGTCCCGCTCACCACGCCCCCGCTACCTATCACGGGTACGTTCACCACACCTGATACGTCGTATACGGCCCGGAGTGCGACAGGCTTTATCGCGGGTCCCGAGAGGCCGCCCCGCACCAGAACCTTGCGGGCGCGGGCGTCTAAGGTGAGAGCGGGGATGGTGTTTATTACCGTAAGCCCGTCCGCCCCCGCCGACTCGGCAGCGCGGGCGTTCTCGACGACACCTTCGTTAGTGAGCTTCACGAGGATGGGTTTGCCGGGTACGGCGGCGCGGCAGGCAGCGACAACCTGCTCGACGGATGCCGGCCCCGCGCAGAAGACCAGGCCACCGCACTCCACGTTCGGGCACGAGAGATTGAGCTCGACGGCGGAGACCCGATCGTCTCCGGCGAGGATCTCGCAGAGAAGGGCGAACTCGGCGACAGTATCACCGGCCACGGAGACAAAGATAGGGATACCGAGGTCGAACGCGTCCAGACCCTTCAAGAAGCCGTGTACACCTGGATTCTGGAGGCCGATAGAGTTGACCATCCCTGCCGGGGTCTCGGCGATGCGGGGCGGTGGATTGCCGGCCCTTGTAGCCGGGGTCGTCGTCTTGGGCAGCATCGCCCCGTACACTCCCTCGACCTCGCCCAGGGCTTCTCTGGAGAGTGTTCCGGAAGCCGGGATCAGTGGGGTCCGCAGCGGGAGGCCACAGAGCTCGACCGCGAGGTCGACACCGGCCTTTTGATCGCGCACTACCATGCCAGAACATCCGAATGGAAGACGGGCCCCTCGATGCAGGACCTGATGTAGCCGCCTCCACGCACGGGGACCACGCAACCGTTGCACGAGCCGTTCCCGCACCCCATCCTCTCCTCTACGGAGAGCTGGCAGAGACCGTTCTCCCTTGCCGCGCGCTTGACCGCGGCCAACATGGGGTTGGGCCCGCAGGCGTAGACGGCCCCGTATACTTCGAGGGAGTCTGTGGCGTCGAGCACGGTCCCGTGTGTCCCTGCCGAGCCGTCCATCGTCGCCACCCCTGCGCCTGGGAACTCCCTGGCGACAGCCGCCGGCCTTGCGTCGGCGAACCCGAGGAAGACGTCGTGGGGAACATCCATGGCGTTCAGCCGGCGTCTCAGGATCTTGAGCGGCACCACGCCTATGCCGCCTCCCAGAAGGGCTGCGCGTCCCAGCCTGGGTTCGATGCGGAAGCCCTTGCCTAGAGGCGCTGTTACCTCTATGGTCGATGCTAGGTCCAGGAGCATAGTACCGCGGCCGCGCACCTCGAAGAGGAGGCTCGCCATTCTCCCGTCGTAGTCGTAGAAGGAGAAGGGGCGGGCAAGGAATGGGTCAAGGGTCGCGGGATAGCCCGCTGCCCTCGCCATCACGAACTGCCCCGGTTCTACGGGTCCATCTGTCCAGGGGTATTTGAGCAGCGTGTAGGAGCCGAGTTCCTGACGCTCTTCGACCTCAACGCCGTAGAACTTCATGCTCGCGCCGCGTAGAGGCCCTGGAGCGAGTTCACGCGCCTGGTGCCGCCGCGGACCCTGGCTTCTATGCCCTGTATGGCGGCCGCGGCCCCCGCGAGGGTGGTGATACAGGGGACCCCGTGCATGAGGGCCCGGCGCCGGATCAGGTACCCATCAGTGCGCGGCCCGCGACCCCAGGGGGTGTTCACGATCAGGTCTACCCCACCAGCTTCTATGAGGCCAAGAACATCCTCCCCCAGCTCGCCTATCTTGGGCACGATCATGACCGGCAGCCCATTGTTCTTGAGTACCTCGGCCGTCCCCTCGCTCGCGGAGATCTCGAACCCCAGGTCGGCGAAGGCCCTGGCTATGAGCACGACGGCCCGCTTCTCCCTGTTGGCGACGGAGATGTAGACCCTCCCGGAGAGGGGAAGCTCCTGCCCCGCCGCCGTGAGCGCCTTCGCGAAGGCCCCGCCGAAAGTGCGGTCTATGCCCATGGCCTCACCGGTCGATCGCATCTCGGGCCCGAGCAAGGGGTCCACGTCAGCGAACCTCTCGAAGGGAAAGACAGGCGCCTTGACGGAGAAATGCCCGTTGGTGGAAGCCCGTAGAGCCATATCCCCGAGCTTCTCGCCGAGGAGGACCCGGGTCGCTATCTTGGCCAGCGGCACGCCCGTCGCTTTGGAGATGAATGGCACGGTACGCGAGGCACGAGGGTTGCACTCGATCACGAGCACATCGTCACCCCTCACGACGAACTGCACGTTCATAAGCCCGATCACCCCGACAGAGAGGGCCAGCCGCCTGGTATAGTCTTCGATCCTCTGCAATAACTCCCGGTGGATGGTGATCGGGGGCGTCACGCATGAGGAGTCGCCTGAATGTACACCGGCCTCCTCGACGTGCTCCATGATGCCGCCGACGTAGACCTCCTCCCCGTCCGAGACCGCGTCCACATCGACCTCGGTGTAGTCCTCCATAAACTTGTCGATTAGGGTAGGGTGTCCAGGTCCCGCACCCGCGCTTGTCCTGAGGTAGAGGTCGAGGTCATCGTCGTTGTAGACGATTTCCATCCTGCGCCCGCCGAGGACGTAGGAAGGCCTCACGACGACCGGATACCCGAGCTCGCGCGCCACCTCCCTAGCCTCCTCGGCCCTCGATGCCGTCCCGAACCTTGGGTGCGGGATGCCGAGCTCTGCAAGGAGCCGTCCGAACCTGGAGCGGTCTTCCGCAAGGTCTATGGCGTCGGGTGAGGTGCCGAGGATTCGCACTCCTGCCTCTTCCAGCTCGTGCGCTAGCTTCAGGGGACTCTGGCCGCCGAACTGCAGGATGACCCCTTCGGGTTCCTCGCGCTCTATGACCTCTAGCACGTGTTCTGCGGTGAGCGGTTCGAAGTAGAGGCGAGTCGAGGTGTCGTAGTCGGTGGAGACGGTCTCCGGGTTGGAGTTGACCATGACCGCGTCGTAGCCGCTCTCCTCCAGGGCGTAACTTGCGTGGACGCAGGCGTAGTCGAACTCGATGCCCTGGCCGATGCGGTTGGGGCCGCTGCCGAGCACCACGACGGAGGCGTTCTCCTCGCGCCTGACCTCATCCTCCTCCTCGTAGGTGGAATAGTAGTAGGGCGTGCGCGCAGGGAACTCACCGGCGCAAGTATCGACGGACTTGTATGTCGGCGAGACACCGAGGGCCCGCCTCACGCCCCGTACAACCTCGACCGAAGTCCCCGAAACCGTAGCGATGGTCTCGTCGGTCAGTCCGAACCTCTTGAGCTCGCGCAGGTCCTCCACGCCGAACGGCACAGAGACTGAGCCTTCCGCAGCCACGATCCTGGCTATGGAAGCGATAAAGAAAGGATCTATTGAGGTACGCTCGAAGATCTGGGGTATGTCCATCCCGGCGCGCAGCGCATCGAAGATGGCGAATACCCGGTACGGGCTCGGCTGGTCGAGGCCGGCATAGACGTCCTGGGCATCCACCTCCAACGATGCCATAGCCTTCATCAGGCTCTCCGTGAACGTCCTCCCTATCGCCATTACCTCGCCCACCGAGTGCATCCTGGTCGTGAGCCTGGGCACAGCGCCAGGGAACTTCTCGAACGCGAAACGGGGTATCTTGGTAACCACGTAGTCCAGCGCAGGCTCGAACGAGGCAGGCGTAGCACGCGTAATGTCGTTCGGAATCTCATCGAGCGAGTACCCCACCGCCAGCTTGGCCGCTATCTTCGCTATCGGAAACCCCGTAGCCTTGCTCGCCAGCGCACTCGACCGGCTCACCCTCGGGTTCATCTCGATCACGTAGTACTCGTCACTCTTCGGGTCGACCGCAAACTGGATGTTGGACCCCCCGGTGGAAACCCCGATCTCACGTATTATGCGTAAAGATGCGGAACGGAGAGTCTGGTACTGGCGGTCTGAGAGGGTCTGGGCCGGGGCCACGGTTATGGAGTCGCCTGTATGGACGCCCATAGGGTCTACGTTCTCTATGGAGCAGATCACGACGACGTTATCTGCGAAGTCGCGCATGACCTCGAGCTCGAACTCCTTCCAGCCCGCGACGCTCTTTTCGACGAGGGCGCTCCCCACGGGGCTAGCTTCGAGGCCGTCGATGACCGCCCGGCGAAGGTCGCGGTGGTCGGTGGCGGTGGCGCCTCCCTTGCCGCCCAGGGTGAAGCTGGGGCGGATTATAAGTGGGAAGCCGATCTCCGCTGCGAGTTCCTCGGCTTCGGCTAGGCTGCGAACCGTGCGGCTGGGGGGTACGTTCAGGCCGATTCGGCGCATGGCCTGGGAGAAGAGCTTGCGGTCCTCGGCTTTACGGATCGACGGGATGGACGCTCCAAGGAGCTCGACGCCTGTCTCGTCGAGAACGCCCGCCTCGTTGAGTTCGACGGCGAGGTTGAGCGCGGTCTGGCCTCCCAGGGTGGGGAGCAGCGCGTCGGGGCGCTCGCGGCGCAGTATCTCTGCGACGGTTTCGGCCGTCAGGGGCTCGACGTAGGTTGCGTCCGCGACCTCAGGGTCCGTCATAATGGTCGCCGGGTTGGAGTTTACGAGGATTACTCGGTAACCCTCCTCGCGCAAGGCGTGGCAAGCCTGGGTGCCCGAGTAGTCGAACTCTGCGGCCTGCCCGATCACTATCGGACCAGAGCCGATGATCAGGACGCTCGAGATGTCGTCGCGCCGCGGCACGCTAGGCCGGCGCCTTCTCTGAGATACTGTTCACGAACTCTTCGAAGAGGTAGCCCGAGTCCCTCGGACCTGGACTCGACTCGGGGTGGTACTGTACGCTCCACGCTCTCTTCCCCGGGCTCGCGATGCCTTCGACGGTGCCATCGTAGAGGTTGCGGTGGGTCAGCTCGACGTCTTCCGAGAGTGAATCCTCTCTTACGGCGAAGCCGTGGTTCTGGCTCGTTATCTCGATGCGTCCCGACTTCAGGTTCCTGACGGGATGGTTCGCACCGTGGTGCCCGAAGGGCATCTTGTAGGTCTCACAACCGAGGGCGAGCCCCAGGAGTTGGTGTCCTAGGCAGATCCCGAACGTCGGGATCTCACCGAGCAGCGGACGCAAGGTGTCGACCGCGGCTCCGAGGGCAGCCGGGTCGCCTGGGCCGTTGGAGAGGAAGAGGCCGTCTGGCTCGGCGGCGAGGATCTCTTCAGACCCGGCGGAGCCAGGCATCGCGAGTATAGAGGCACCCCTGCTACGGAGCTCTCGGTAAATAGAACCTTTCACCCCGAAGTCGATGGCGACGACGCGACAGCGTTCCTCTCCGAAGGCTGGAAGCTGCGTGGGCTCCGTTAGCTCCGAGCTTGTCGAGGCGAGGTCGAGACCGACCATCGAAGGGTGACCTTCCGCCCGAGCGCGCAAGACGTTACGGTCTGACTCTGAGGTCGAGATCACACCGCGCATCGCACCCCTGTCCCTTAGGTGCCGCGTCAGTGCGCGGGTATCTAGACCTTCCACGCCGATTACAGCACACTCGTCGAGCAGGTCTGCCAGTGAACGCTCGCTCGCCCAGTTGCTCGGGTGTGGCGTGTACTCGCGGACAAGGACGGCGGCTGCCTGGACCTTGCGTGACTCGTCGTCGCCTGGGATCACACCGTAGTTGCCGATTAGCGGGTAGGTGAAGAGCAGGATCTGTCCCCTGTAAGAAGGGTCCGTGATGGTCTCCTGGTAGCCCACCATGCTCGTGGTGAAGACTACCTCGCCGGCGACCTCGCCGGCGCCGGCGAAGCTCCATCCCTGGAAGGCCGCCCCATCCTCGAGGACCAGCGTCGCCCGGCTCCGTCCCTGCACTCCATTACGCACGTGCACCAAACTTCACTCCTGTCATTTCGTATACCGGCTTTCCACCCACTATAGTACCCACGACCCTGCCCTTCAGCGTCCGTCCGAGATATGGGGAGTTGGACGAGCGGCTGACGAGCGTACCCCTCCCTACCGTCCACTCCTCCGAAAGGTCGACGAGCGTGAGATCTGCCGGCGCGCCGACGTCCAGGCTGCCTCCTGTACCGGCCCAGCGGCCAGGGGCGCAGCTCATCGCTTCGACGAGGCGTTTCAAGGGGAGCCTGCCGCCGAGGACCAGTTCGGTATATAGCGCGGCGAAGGCCGTCTCGTGGCCGAGGAACCCTGGCGCGGCCTCTTCAATTGGCAATTCTTTCTCTTCCGAGGCGTGGGGCGCGTGGTCTGTCGCGACGAAATCGAGGACGCCGTCGCGAACGGCCAGCTCGAGGCCGGCGCGGTCGTGCTCGGGCCTGAGCGGCGGGTTGACGCGGTAGAGTCCGTCGAGGGTCGAGACGAGATCTTCCGTCAGAGTCATGTGGTGGGGTGTCGTGTCGGCGGTGACGTCGGCCCTGCCCCGGAAGAAGCCGACGAGGGCGGCCGAGAGGGCTGTGGAGACGTGCGTTATGTGCACCCTGGCCCCCGTCTCGGCGGCGAGAATGAGGGCCGTAGCCGTGGCTGCGTCTTCCGCGCTGGCCGGAGAGCCTGGAAGTCCGGCGAGTGAGGCGGCCACCCCATCGTGCACGACGCCCGTCGCCAGCGTGTGATCCTCGCAGTGCAGGATCACGGGGAGCCGCGCCGAACGGGCATAGAGCATGCCGTTCCTGAGGACGCCTGCCGAAGCCGTTCCCAGGCCGTCATCGGAGACGCAGAAGGCTCCCGCCTGCTTGAGAAGGCGCATCTCCGTCAGCCTCTCGCCAGCGAGCCCGACGTGGAGGGCCGCCGAAACACGCGCCCGCACCCTCGACTCCCGCTCCACGCGACTGACCAGAGCGCTTACCACGACAGGGCGGTCAACGATGGGATCCGTGTTCGGCATCATGACGACGCCCGTGAAGCCTCCTGCTGCTGCAGCGGCCGAGCCACTCTCGATATCTTCCTCATCCTCGCGCCCCGGCGTACGCCAGTGGGCGTGGACGTCGACGAAGCCGGGGAACAGGTGCAGGCCATCTGCGTCCAGCTCGCGTGGCCCGCGCAGGCCATCGCCGACCTCCGCGATACGGCCGGATGAGAGGCGTACGTCCATGAGCCCATCGAGTCCCGAAGCAGGGTCGAGCACGTGGGCGTGACGGATGACCAGTTCAGCGGGGGAGCTATCCCCCAGCATCACGCGGCGACCCTCTGGGTGGCGCCTGTCGTGAGGGCGAGGACCGCCGAACGGACACAGACGCCGGCGGCGACCTGGTCGGGGATGAGCGACGAGGCGTCGAGCACGACGTCGCCCGAGATCTCGACTCCCCTGTTGACCGGGCCAGGGTGCATGACCAGCGCGCCGCCCTCCAGGTGGCGCCGCGACACACCGTAGAACCTGGCGTACTCGGCTACGGAGGGAATCCGCGCGCCCGTCATCCTCTCCTTCTGGAGTCGCAACATGTAGAGAACGTCAGCGCCCCACTCGAGCGCCTGATCCACCGAGGTTAGCACGGGCAGGTCAAGGGCACCTTCGTCCGGCGGCAGAAGCGTCCCCGGGGCCACGAGGGCAACCTCCATCCCGGCCTGCAAGAAGCCGGGTATGACGCTGCGCGCCACCCTGCTGTGCAGTACGTCGCCGACGATGGCGACGCGTCGATCCTGCAGCCCTTCGAAGCCGCCCAGCGCCTCGCAGAGGGCGTAGAGGTCGAGGAGGGCCTGGGTGGGGTGCTGGCCGCAGCCGTCGCCGGCGTTGATCACGGGCGCCGAGGTGTGGCGGGCGGCGAGGACCGCAGCTCCGGCGGCCTGGTGCCGAAGCACGATCGCGTCGGCCCCGAGACGGTCGAGGGTGACCACAGTGTCGATAAGGGACTCGCCCTTGGCGATAGCAGAGCCTCTTTCAGAGAGTGAGATAACATGTGCCCCAGACCGCCTCGCGGCGAGCTCGAAGGAGACGGCTGTCCTCGTCGACGCCTCGAAGAAGGCCAGGCAAACGGTCTTGCCCTCGAGCGCATTCCTGACACGTCCCTCCGCAAACTCCCTTGCCAGGTCGAGGATCTCCCTGATGTCCTCGCGGCCAACGTCTTCTAGGGTAAGAAAGCCTTTAGTCTCCAACGACGATCACCCCGTCCTCCCCATCGGTCTCCTCCAGGTTGACAAGCACTCTTTGGTGGCGCGCGGTTGGCACGTTCTTTCCGACGTAGTCGGCGCGGATCGGCAACTCCCTGTGGCCGCGGTCGACGAGAATCGCCAACCTGACTGCGGCAGGCCGACCAAGCTCGAGGAGCGCGTCCATCGCGGCGCGCGCGGTCCTTCCCGTGTACAGAACGTCGTCGACGAGGATGACGGTCTTGCCTGTCACGTCGAACGGCACGCTGCTGCCCCGCACTTCGGGATCCTCTTTTTCGAGGTCGTCGCGATGGAGCGTTATGTCCAGAGAGCCGACGGGGATCTCGAGGCCCTCGAACTGGCGGATGTTCGTCGAGATCCTCCGCGCTAGCGGTACCCCGCGGGTAAGCACTCCTACGAGCGCGAGCCCGTCGAGGCATGAGGCGTTGCGCTCCAGAATCTCGTGCGAGATGCGGCGTAGAGAACGGTTCAGCCCGTCGGGGGCGAGCACCTTCGCATGAGCGTGCTCGTAGACGCTGGTTCGGCTCAAGCCTGCCTCCTTCGCGTCTCACGGGACGCCGTTAAAGGATCGGTACGCCGAAGGTCAAGCTACCAGACGGCGAGGGAGCCGTCAAGCCCCATGGCCGAGTGCCGCAAGTCCCCGGGGATCTCAGAGTGAAACTCGAGCGCCTCACCACTTACAGGATGTTCGAAGGAGAGCCGCTCGGCGTGCAGCCAGAGACGACGGCCAGGGACCGGGCAGCCATACAGGGGGTCCGCGTAAACGGGATGCCCGATGGCCGAGAAGTGGACCCTGATCTGGTGTGTCCTTCCCGTCTCGAGCCGTACGCGCAACATCGTATGTTCTGCTGCGGCCGCAAGCACCTCGAATTGCGTGACAGCCGGTTTCCCTACGCCCGCGACCATGAGGGTGGGGTTTTCTGGGTCTCGGCCGACAGGGGAGTCGATTGTCCCAGTCCGGGGCAGCCCCTCCCCCTCCACGATCGCCCTATAGAGGCGTCCCACTCGCCTGGCCGACAACATCCCGACGAGCCTGGAGTACGCCGGCTCGCTTTTCGCCAGGACCATCAGGCCTGATGTGTCGCGGTCGAGACGATGAACGACGCCAGGGCGCAACGGGTCATCCCCACCTTCAATGCCCCTGTTCAGGAGCGCGTTCACGAGCGTGCCCGACGGGTTGCCAGCTCCTGGGTGCACCACGAGCCCTGCCGGTTTGTCCACTACCAGGACATGCTCGTCCTCGAAGAGCACGGGGACGGGGATCTCCTCGGGCGAGAGATGCTCCTCGGGGACGCGCGCTTCCACGTATTGTCCGCCCCTGACCCTGTAGGAAGGATAGGTTCTGCTGCCATCGACGAGGAAGAGGTTTTCCTCGATGAGTCGCTGTACGAGGCTGCGGCTGATCCCGAGCCGCCTGGCGGCCAGCCTGTCGACGCGCTCCCCGGCCTCTGCAGAGTCTACTCTGAAGTTCTGTACGGGGCTCCCTCTCTCGTCTGGACGAAGCCCTCACTCACGCCGGCGCAGGAAGCGGCTGGCCCTGAAGATGCGGCTGTCTGACTGCTCGCCCTCCCTATCGAAGAAGTGTTGCGAGCTGCTCTCTTCGGCCAGTGACGGCTCCTCCCGCTCTACTTCGCTTGCCGCCTCGGTGGAAGGAGGCTCCTGAACCACCTCTGTCTGGTCCGTCTCGTCCTGCGCCGTGGATGGCTCCACGAACTCGGGGTGTTCGGATATAGGTACTTCGGTCTCGGGTTCGTCGGCGAGGGGTTCACTCCCTTCCGCCCGAATCACCGCTGTTGGCTGCTTATCCGCTGCCGACCCTATTTCCTGGATCTCCCAATCTTCTTCCGCGGGCTCGAGCCCCGAGAGCGTGTCTTGCGCATCCGGGGCCTGTGCCGTAACCATCTCCTCTTCTGCGGACCGCGCTTCTTCCTGGGCGGCTTCGCGGACGACGGCGATTGACTCGGTGTCGAGGCGTTCGCGCAGGGAAGTTTCGATCTCCCTGGCCGAAGCCACCTCCATGTTCTCCATCACATCCGTGTAGGTCTTCAGGATGTGTCGAAAGTCATTCGCGAAGCGCAGCTTCGCCTCCTGAAGCGCAGTGTAGGACTCCTGGACGCGTTCTATGCGTGCTGAGGAGTCGGCGAGCATCTGATGGGAGCGGCTCTGCGCCTCCCTGATGGTGAAGTCCGCCTCCCTCTGGGCGCTCTGCCTTATGCCCTCGGCCTCCTGGGTCGCGGTCCTGCGGAGGTCATCGGATGCTTGCTCGGCGTGGACGAGGGCGGCCCGGATCGAACCTTCGAGGTCCTCGAACTGCTGCAGGCGGTCGCGAAGGCTCGACACCTCCTCGCGCATCCTCTGGTTCTCCGTGTAGTTGCGCTCGAACTCGTCGGCGACGGCGTCGAGGAAATCGTCGACCTGGTTAGGGTCGTAGCCGCGGAAGCTGCTCTTGAACTCTTTGCGCCTTACATCGACGGGTTGTACCGGCATCTTGGATCACCTCGTAATAGGTGCTATGAAGTTGTCAATGATGATCAAGAGCAAGGACCTTGCGATGGAGAGCCCGAGGATCGCGATGATCGGCGAGAGGTCTATACCGAACCCGCCGAGCTGCAGCATCGGTATGCGGCTCCTTATGGGCCAGAGTATGGGGTTGGTCACGGCCCTGACCGCGTCGTAAATGGCCTGCATAAAGGTGCTCGAAGGGTAGCCGGGGAACCAGGAGAAGAGTATCGAGGCGATGATGAAACCGAACAGTATGTAGTAGGTATAGTTAACAACCCCTGCAAGAAGGCTCGCCACGGAGAACCCGAACTGCTGCAGGACGGCCAATATCATTAGCCGAGCCTCCGCGCCCTCTCGGTCGCCGCCTCGACCCCGTCGTAGACCGCCGCCACAAACCCTGCCTTCTCCATCGCGACGAACGCCGCCGCCGTAGTGCCGCCCGGCGTCATCACCTCGTCGCGAACCTGGTGGGCGCTCCGCTCCTTCAACAGCACCGCCGTCCCGCCTATAGTACCGATCACGAGCCTGCGCGCGACATCCCGCGGTATGCCCTCCCTTACACCGGCCTGTATCAGGGCGTCGGCGAAGAGCGCGACGTAGGCTGGTCCGGAACCGTGGAGGGCCGTAGCCGCGTCGAAGAGGCGTTCTGGTAACTCCAGCACCTCGCCTACGTGGCGGAAGATATCCATGACCGTGGGCAGCGCCGCGCGGCCTGCCTCGTTCGAAGTGACTACGGCAGAGCCCAATCCCACCGAAGCGCACACGTTCGGCATCACGCGCAGGATCGCCGTCCCTTGCGGCAGGCTCTCCGAGATGCGTTCGATGGAGACGCCTGCGGCGACGCTCGTGACGGCCTTGCTATTGTCTCTGAAAGAGGGTGAGATCTCCTCCATCACCTGCGCCACGTCCCAGGGCTTGACGGCGGCGATAACGAGGTCGCTGGCCTCGGCGAGTTCCCTATTCGAAGAGGTCGTGCGGACGCCGACACTTTCGTAGGGCCTCAGCTGTTCGGGATGAATGTCGCTCGCGCCGAGGTCGAAACCGCCCGACTCGGCGAGTCTGAGGAGTAGGGAGCCTCCGATCTTACCCGCCCCAATTATCCCGACCTTCTTCAAAGTACCCCTGGAAAACCCTTAGAGCTGATTGAAGAACGCCCGCTCGGCGATGCGCTTGCGCTCCTCCGCGCTTACCTCGACGTCGCGCGGCGTAAGTAGGAAGACCCTGTTGGCAACCGACTGGATGTTGCCGTCGAGCGCGTAGGTCAGGCCCGAGCAGAAATCCACCATTCTGCGGCTGAGGTCGCCGTCGACGTTCTGCAGGTTCAGGATCACCGGCTGTTGGCGCTTGAAGCGGTCCGCGAGGTTCTGGGCATCGTTGAAACTGGAGGGCTCGAGGACGCTTACGCGGGTCGTACGCTGGTCGGGGACTGGCCGCAGGTGCGAGGGCGGGTTCTGGCCGCCGTAGCTCTCTCCCCTCCCCGACCCCTCACTACCGAAGAGGTCCCCCAGTGAAGTACCGAAGGCCGAAGAGCGTTCGGCCCTGCCGAGGCGTCTCACGGTCGGTCCTGGTTCGGCGCCGCGCGCGCCGCCGGCGTAAGCTTCGCCAGCGTAACGGCGCTCCTCTTCGACTTCGTCCTCATAGTAATCCTCGTCATCGACACCGAACCCGAACCAGGCCGCGATCCGGTCCAGACGGTCCCTAACTCCCATCGTGCCTCCTTACGGGCCCATCCTCCTCTATTAGCATCCGCCCGATCCTGACCACGGTCGCTCCCTCTTCGACCGC
>DASSCV010000330.1:0-8882 GCA_035697505.1 Rubrobacter sp. | reverse complement strand
CGAGCCCCCCTTCCCTGCGCCGCCTTTCTCCGGGGCGACGAAGATATAGCCTGGGGCGGTTTCATCGTGCGCCTCTTTGGCCACCGCGACGGCGGGTGGGTTGAGGTCGGGGCGTGAGCGGAAGGCCCACACCCCGTCCGGCGGGAATGGAGCGCCCGGCAAGGGTTTGACCCTTGGGGTGCGCGAGGATCTCACCTTCGAGGAGCGCTCGGGCGGCTCGCAGCCCACCGTGGGAATCAACACCAGGTAAGCGGCGCCTGCGCTCGCCGCCGTTAGAAACCGGCGTCGCGTGAACCTAGAGCCCATCGCGGGCGCCCTTCACCGCGAGCACTCCGCTGCGAATGTGGTCCCGTGAGTCGAGGGGGCGCTCCTGCCCGCCTATGATGCCCTCGTAGCCCAGGACGATGACGTCTGGCGCGGTCGGATAATTGATTTCTGGGCCGTCACGTGGTTCTCCAAGGGTAGCTCTCACTCCGATGCACAGTGTGCACCATGCTCGCGCGGTTGGCTCCTTACGAGTCTCCCACGGGATTTGAACTCACGAGGAGTTGGTCCACTTGAGTTGGAACTCGATCTCCTCCTCGTCCCCCTCCCGCTCGTGCTCGATGTTGAACTCGGCGCGGGCGGGAACGTAGACTCTCTCCCCGGCCACCTGGATCTCGAACCGCGCGCCCGCCTCCAGCGCATCGGCGAGCCTTCTAAGCTTCGCCACGAACTCCGAAGTGGAGTAGACCTTCTCGACGTCCCTGTCTGGCTTCTCGCCCATCCATGCTCCCTGGTTCGCTAACGCTCCACTTCTCCGTAGCTTAAAGGGTCCGATGGCCCCAGCCAAGTCGGACCGGGTTTATGCAGGAGTCCTGCAGAACGGGCTGTGCACGATTTTCTCACGGTCCGCGACCTCCGTCAGGCCGGCTCACGTTCGGACGATCCAGAGTCGAACTCGTTATGGTCTCCCCGCTTCCGGTACTCGATCAGTATAGGTGTATGTCCTACCTACCTCGCGAACCACCGAGTGGGTAACACGGTCGGGCCGAACCCTCGCTCAGGTTATCAGGCTCTTACCGGAATGTTGCACTTCTGTAACCTCAAAGCAAGCTGCAACGTGTAGCCTCCTGGTGATGCAAGAAATCTGTAACAATGAGGAAGTAGGCTTCGAGGGCGGTCAGTACGCCTGTAGTGAAGAAGAGCTCTACGAGAAGGCCATCGCTCTTCTCGAGAAGTGCAGGATCGAAAGTCGGGAGCCCACCGCCGAGACCGCGCCAACAACCGTGTAACGCCAGCGCGGGGCCAGGACCGGCAGAATTCCCCAACTGGTCGAAATCTGGCTGGAAGAGGCGAGTCGGTACGGTCGTCTCGCCCAACGCCCTAGCGAAGCACCATCCCGAGGATCGCGAGCAGGCCGATGGAGACGGCTACGGGGGCGACCGAGGCACGCAGGATGTCGCCTTCCCTGCCTAGCAGGCCAGCGGCCGTGGCAGCGAGGACTATGCGCTGCGGGGCGAGCATGCTGGCGTGACTGCCCGCGACGTTCTGCACCGCAGCCGTGAGCACCTCAGATACGGCGAGTCCCCGCGCCGCCTCGACCTGAAGCGGCATGAACAAGGCGTTCGAGGCTGCGTTGGAGCCGGTGAGGGCGCCGCCCAGGGCCGCAAGCACGGGCGAGACCGCGGGAAAGAAGGTCCCAAGGGCTTCTGCGCCTCCGGCAAGCAACTCCGCCGCCCCACTCTCTGCCACCACCTCTCCCGCCAGGACGAACGTGAGGACGGCCCCTGCCACCGGAAGCCACTGCGTCGCGGTTCTCCGCGCCGTGGCGCCCACTTCGTCTCCGCCGAGACCCAACAGCAGCGCCGCGAACGCCCCCGAAATGAGCAACGGGAGGCCTGGACCGTCGAAGACCGGACCTAGCTCTTCGAGGCCCGAGCGCAGCGCCCCGATGCCGTTCGCCGCCGCTAGCAGCGTGAGCAGGAACGCGTAGGGAAGCAGCGCACGCACAGGAACTCCTGCGAGCCGGTTACGCCTCCTCACCAGGAAGACCGCAGTAGCAACGAGCCCTCCGATGGCGCCGGAGAGCTCAGGCACGAGGTAAAGGCTCGTAAGGATCGTCCCGGTCCCTGTAACCAGCCCGAGCACTATCGCCTCCGCGCCGTGCCGGCGTACCCCCCTCCACCCGCCCGCAAGCGCGACGGCGGCGACGCCGTAGATAGGGAAGAGAGGGATGCTCAAGAATGCGCTCGCGTCGGAGAGTGTCCCGAAGCCCATCCCCGCAAGATTTGCCCCGATCACCGTCCCGACACCGAGGGCGCCCCATGGCACGGCGCACTGGCCCCAGCTCGCAAGTACGGCGGCCCTTAGCGGTGTGAACCCCGCGGCCAGCAGGATCGGGGCGCTTATGACCACGGCTACCCCGAATCCCGTAACGGACTCGAAGAAGGGCGCCACCCCTACCACGACCCCCGCCGCCAGCGCCACGCGGTCAGGCTCCAGGCCCCCGAGAAACCGCGACACAGCCTCCACAGCCCCTCCTGCCGAGAGCAGGTTGTAGAGCATTAGCCCGCCGAACAGCACGTATAGCACCTGGGCCGAGGTCCCGAGTCCCCCGAAGAGAGCACCAGACACCGCGGTGGCCTCCAGACCCGGCCACACAAGGGCCCCCAACACAGCCACAGCCAGCGACGCACCACCAGCCGTGGACGCAGGCCACCCCAGCCCCGCCAGCCCCACGGCGGCGACCGCGAAAGGCATCGCCGAGATCAAGATCCCAAATAGATCTACCATGATAGAATAACTTCTACCAAATGGATGATAGGGCTGCAAGCGGGAGTTCTACGATGGTCGCCGCTGTCTCTTCCGGGCGGTTGGGGGGGCACATAAAGCAGTTACGCCGGAGGCGAGCTCTGACGCTGGAGGAGCTGGCCGGGCTGTCTGGGGTGAGTCGGGCTATGATCTCGAAGCTCGAGCGCGGGGAGAAGAACCCCACGCTCGTGGTCGCGGCGAAGCTGGCAGAGGGGCTTGGCGTAACGCTCTCGCAGCTTGCTGGAATGGAGGAGCGGCGCGAGGTCGTCGTCGTGCCCAGGGAGAGGCGCATGGTCATGCGCGACCCGGAGACTGGTTTCGAGCGTCAGCTCCTTTCGCCGAACTTCGTCGGGAGGGGTGTTGAGTTCATCCGGAATGCGATCCCCGAGGGCTCCACCTCGGGCGAGTTTCCGCCGCACCGCAGGGGCGTCGAGGAACACATCGTCGTCGAGCGGGGGAGACTGAGGGCGATGCTAGGTGGTGAGGAGTATATGCTCGTGGAGGGAGATGCGTTGTACTTCGAGGCTGACGTGAGGCACCGCTTCGACAACGCCGGTGAGGGGGAGTGTAGCTACTACCTGGTGATCAGCTCGCGAGGAACGTGACGAAGTGCTATGAGGCTTCGACGAACCTGGTCTTCCGCAGACGGGCTTCGTAGCCGGCGCGGTGGCCGCGGTAGTAGTCCAGGCGCTCTGAAGAGCCTTCCCACTTGGCCAGACGGGGGTTGTTCGTGAACAATTCCGGATCTCCGTAACGGCCGTCGAGCCAGCCGCACCAGTATGCTTCGGTGTGATCCGGGGACTTCCAGCACACCGGGGCGGAGATGGGCGTGACTTCAGATCCGCAGGCCGGACATCGGTAAACGCCGTCGGGAAGGTGCCTCATTTCGGGGTGGCCGCACTCGCAGGCGTGGCCGCCGAACGCGTCGGGAAGCGTGACTATCATGTGGAGGGTCTCCAGGAGCGCTCCCCCGAGCACGCCTCCGCACTCGTCACAACGGAGGGAGTTGCGTCCGAAGGCTTGAAGTTCGGTCTCCGAGCAGAAGGGGCACGTCAGGGTCCTGGGTCCGCCGTTCGAGTTGTCCATGACGCCTCCCTTCTTGTCGCTTTGAGCACACCATAATCATGGACCAGAAGATACGATCTGACATCACTCAAATGAGTGATTTATCACTAGCCTATTTGGTCTAGACGGTGAGGATGAGGCTTCAGAGTTCGAAGTCGCCGGTATGCAGCTGATCCAGCACTCGCCGGCGCAGCGCACCGATATCGGGTGGGGAGAAATACTGTTCCTGTAGGGGGCTCAGGACCTCGCTTGCGCCCTCTGGGGCGGGGGCGGTCGCAGGGAGGATCATGCGCCTGCCATCGTCCAGTTCCAGGAGGCGCTTGCGTCCGCCACGCTTGCCGCGTTTCGAGCGGTCTTCGCCGTCCACCTCCACTATGTCGAGCGAGTAGTCGATCATCGGGGCGTCTGCTATAGCGCCTCCGACACCGTAGGCGTCACAGACCGGGTTCAGATAGAGGATGTACTCCACGTCGATGCCTCCTGAGGCGAAGATCTTCACGCGTTCGAATCCGTTACGGTCCAGTTCCCAGCGGACCTCACGCATAAGGTCCAAAAAGTCGCCGCGGCGATTGCCCGGCGTATCCATCCGGATCGCCGAGATAGAATCCGGTATTGCTCTGGCGGCCAGTAGCGCACCGAATTTCTCGTCGTCGAAGGTGTCAATGATAATGGTGCGTGGCACCTCCGGTTCTATCACTTCGTCGAAAGCACGGGCCGCCTCGGCGGTCGAGCCGAGGATCAGGACCAGGGCGTGGGGGGTCGTGCCCGTGGCGGGGATGCCGAGACGTTCGACGGCAAGGTCGACGGCGACCATATCGCAGCCACCCAGGTAGGCGGCGCGTTCGATCATGGGGGTGACGGCCGGGTGCATCCTGCGCGCGCCAAAGGAGATCACAGGCTTCTCACCGGCGGCGAGCCGGCAGCGGGCCGCCCCCGTGGCCACGCCCGAAGCCTGGCAGAGCAGACCGAGTATCGCAGTCTCTTGTTCTGCGAAAGCGCCGTAGGGACCCGAGAGCGTCAGGACCGGCTCGTGGGGACGGCAGATCGTACCTTCCGGGACGGCCCGTGCATCGACCTCGACGCCGTCGAGTAGGTAGGCTAACTCATCGAGGCCGGCGACCACGAACCACTCGTGTGGGTCCGAGGTCTTGTACGCGAGCTCGGCGTGCACGGGGGTATCCTCGAGGCCGCGGGCGCGCAGGATCTGCATCGTCCTGTGGAAGTAGGAGTCTGCGACGTCGGCCTTCAGGATCTCCGCGTCGGTCGCCGAGTTGAACCTCCTGTCGCCGCTTCTCTCCTCGCTCAAGATGCGAACCCTTTCCTCTAGCGTGCCTGCTGGCGTATCATAGCCAATTGGACTCACTACAAGTCAACTCGCCACTAAAGCCTCCCTTTGCAGGAAAAAGTAAAGGGTCGGGTTACAAGCCCGACCCTTTGTAGACCAACGTGTGTGCCAACGCTAGTTCAACGCGGCCTCCATAGCCGTTGCTGTCTGGTTGCCCATGCTCGGTATCCAGTGACTATACCTATCCAAAGTCAGTACGATCGTGGCGTGTCCAAGTAGCTCCTGTACGAACTTGGGATGTACCCCACGGCTCAGGAGCAAGGTGGCACAAGTATGCCTCAACTGGTGTGGCGTACAGACCTCTTGCAAGTCTGCACGCTTTGGTATTGGCTTCAGGTGAGAGCGTGCCACAATATCCCTTGTTAGTGGTCTGCCATCTTCCCGACAGAATATGAGGTCATCGTCCTGCCAGTTAGCACCAGCTTGCAACCGTTCAGGGTTCTGGCGTGCTTTGTGGCGCTTCAACGATTCTGTAGCCATGCTGGTTAGCTTTATACTCCGGCCCTTGCCGTTCTTCGGCGTAGTGTAGCGTGGTCCGTTCTTGGCTCGTGAGAGTGTCCGGCGTACTCGAAGCGTCCTGTCCTCTATGTCAAGGTTTGACCACTGGATGGAACACAGCTCACCAATCCGTAGGCCTGCCGTTACAGCTACGACGAACAGCGCCTCTAACCTCCCACGGGATGCCGCTGATAACAAGACCTTGACCTGTTCGGCACTCAAGGGACGTATCTCTTCGGGTTGGGGTACGGGCGGGTCAGTGGCGGCTGCTACGTTCTCTCGGACTAGTCTCCATCGATGTGCTTGCTTCAAGGAGCGGTGCAAAGTGGCGTGCATGTACCTGTCACTTGCGGGTGCAAGTCCGGAGTTTAGTTTCTCCTGATAGAAGCTTGGACAGCTTGACCTTGCTGAGGGCAGGAACGATCTGAACCCTGCACATCCTCTCGTAGGCCTCGTACGTTATGGGCTTTACTGACCCTCTAGCGGACGTCTCCAGCCAGCGGTCCAGATGCTCTCTCAACGTCACTGTGTCGCCGTCGTAGGTCAAACCCTTATCACGGTCTGCGAACGACTCAATGAGTTTCTGACGTACCACTAACTTGCTCTTGCCGTAGACGGAGCGCCTCTTACCATTCGCGTCGGTGAAGCGTGCATTGTAAAGGTTGCGGTTAGGCACCTTCACTATCTTGGTTCCTTCGCCATTGGCCCGTTTAGCCATTACCCGTCCTCCTCTCCCATGAGTTCCTGTGGCCTGTACAACTTGCCCTGCAATGTATCTGCTTTACTTTCCCTTCCTTTGTGTCGTAAGTGGTCTACCTCTTGCGGACGTGTGGCCAAGACACCTTCGGCGGTGGCGTGCTCTCCTAGGTCAACGTCAACTGTGAACGCAAATCTACGCTCCCCCCATTCGTCGATGCCCCATATATGAGGATCTATATTCGATAGTAACAAAGGCCTTTACAGGCCAGGCGTGCAACATGCAGGTTGAGGAATCTGCCCCTGAGTGCTCAACGAGTGGCTGTGGTCCTCGCCAACTGAATCATTGCCCGCTGTGTGCGTATCATGACACCATGGTCGGGAGCGGATCATCCGGTGGGGGAGGCGAAGAGGGTTTCACGGGCAGGGCAGCTATCGGGTACGACCATGGTTACGACGGAAAAATCTTCTACCTTGGGTTGGCACTTGATCCACACTATGTAGAGGGTTGGGTAGAGGGATGCCTGGAGCGCATTGGAGAGGACTACCCCGAGGAGGAGCTACTCTTCCGTGATCTCTGGGAGGATGAGACCCAGCGGGATGTGGTGATAGAGAGCCTGAAGGCCGACTGTGAGGTCAGGACAGGCAGGCCCCTGGGACTTTGAGATGTGCTCACTGAGATGAGCGGCGTCTTCAGCCTACTTCCACAACACGTAGACCCAGAGGCGCACATGTGTTGTAGTCAGACCTCCGGCAGCTAGTTTGCCTGCTTGCCCTTTGGAGCCGTGTCGGGACGCAACTACAGAGATACGTGGGCAGGCTGCATCGTCTCCCTCACCACACTCACCAAGTCGTTATTGAGGGCTTCCAGGTCCGTCTCGTCTCTTAACTTGGACGAGAAGGCTTCGAGAGTCTTTCTAGCGTCATACTTCCTTCTGTAGAAGCGTCTATCGATGAAGGACTGGAGGCGACGTCTCAAGGGGTTGAACAAGGCAGCGATCAGGAGGGTAGAGGCAACGACGACGAGTTGCGGTAACTGCTCTCGTTCGGTGAGGGTGCGCAAGAGAGCCTGGGTCGCCGTCACGCCTCCGAAGTACAACAGCGCGAGCATAGCAGTCAGCGAGCCATAGACGAGGGAGCGGTTTATGATCCGTTCTATTTCGTAGAGACGGTACTTGAGGATGGCGATGGCCGTGGCGACAGGGAGCAACCCGAACCCGAGGGCGCCCACGAACATGCCTATATTCCAAGCCCTTGCCCATCCACCGAACGAGAACGCCAATATGAAACCACCTGTCATGATGGCGGCGGCGTAGGCGAACCACTTCAACTGCTGGCGCTCCTGCCCACTCGCTCGATCCCAACGAGGGAATAGTGAAAACACAGAGGCTAAGCAACTGACAAAAAGGGTCCAGGAGCCGAACCCGCCTTGCTTCTGTAGGAAGGTGCCCAGGGCACCGCCAACCGCGACCGGGTTGGTTGCGTAACCGTAGTCACTGCCTAGATCCTCAAGCCCCAATGCGTCTCCAAAGGCGGCGATTGCGCTCCCGCTAACCGCGGTCCATGCCACTAGGCGCCAGAGAGTGAGAGGGGGCGGCAGCCTGCCATCAGGGAACAGCAAGAACAGCATCGTCGCAGCCAAGAACAGAGCCGGAAACGAGGCCCATGTCGAGAACCAGGTCGCATATCTTACGCTGTCCGGCAGACCGGAGTTTGTGTACTGCGCGTACTCAGCGTAATTGTTAGCGGCGACTATGACACCGAAGAGAAGACCCCCAGCGCAGAAAATCCACCCTATGGGGTTCTTGGGGCGACGCGAAGCGATCAAAGCGCCGACTATTGGGAACGTGAAGGCAAACAAGGAGATGAGGACGGAAAAGCTGTAGTTGAATCCGGGCTGGCTAGAGAAGGTAAGGAAACCTAGCACTCAACTGAATGCGGCGAAGGGCAAGGAGAGCGCCCACACCGATCATGCGAGCCAAGCTGTGGTGCGGCGGCTCATCCCACCGACTACTCGACCCTGCTCTCTTGCCCCTTCTGTCACAACACCACTCTACAGCACTACCGTCTCCTAAGCGTTACGACAACCGTTACGAGGAGAAGTTCCTATACCTATAGAATGTCCGCCCGCACCAGCGACCACGAGGGCATGAGGAGGCACCGAGGATGTGGAGGTAGGGAACACAAGTCTCTTCACTAGCTTCAGTATTAATGGTGAATTCCCCTCTGGGAGCCACGAGAATGGCTTCTGAGGGCCTCCGCTACCTATTAGAAGGGGTGGGTGGGGTACTGCAGGAGAGTCACAGGGGATTCTCGTTCCTCGTCTTTGACCTGCCTCCAAGCCCTAGCATCGACCATCTCGTAGCGGTGATCCTGAAGTACCCACGACGAGAAGAGTCGGACCGGAGGAAGAGTCTGATCCCCGGTCCGATAGGCCAGCACTGTACAGGACCTCGTATCCGGACTTCGAAGAACGCATCTTGCA
>DASSCV010000329.1:0-3052 GCA_035697505.1 Rubrobacter sp. | reverse complement strand
GACGATGCTCTGGATGAGGCTCAAGATCACCACCCCGATGATCGATCCGACCACCCCGCCCTGTCCGCCGCTAAGACGAGTCCCCCCCAAGACGACCGCCACAATGGACTGCAACATGAGGTCTGTCCCGCCGATGGGGTTTCCCGTCCCGGTGCTGAGGGCCAGCGCGAGCGCCCCGGCGGCCGCCAGCAGCCCCGCGATACAGTACGAGAGGAAGCGCACCGACGATACAGGCACGCCGCTGACAAACGCTGACAGATCCTGTCCCCCCGTCGCGTACAGGTACGGTCCGTAGGGCGTCGACCGTAGAAAGCCCCAAAGCAGCAGCAAAATGACTACCACCCACAGCACCATTGGCAGTCCGAGGGGATTGGTGTAGAAGAAGTTCACCAATCCCGGCGGCATAGTGCCACCCGGCTCGGGGAGCACGTAGAGCGCCAGCCCCGCGAAAATGAAGCTCGTCGCAAAAGTCGTCACGATTGGCTGGAAGCGCAGCACGGCCACGCAGAAGCCGTTCAGCGCCCCCGCCAGAATGCCGGCCAAGAACCCCGCGGCCAGTGCCAGCAGGATCCGGGACAGAGAAGGCTCCTGGCCCATGAGGCTGACGAAGATCACGTTCGCCATCGAGACGATCGCGCCTAATGAGAGATCGATGCCGCCTCCGATCACGACTGCAGTCTGCCCAACGGCGACGAGCATGAGCGGCACGAAGAGCAGCAGGTTCCCGCTCAGTATCCCTGGCTGGAAAAAGTTCGGCTGCAGATAGTAATTGATCGCTACGGTCACCACTAGCAGTATGAGCGCAAAGGCGTACGACTGCCTCAGCGCCACCCGGCGCAGCCGTGATCCTACGGAGGCCGGAGCCGCGCTCATGCCGCCCCACCGGAAGGCGGGCTATCGGGGGAACTCGAAGCCGCACCCACACTGGCGGAGACTAGGGCCGACTTGTTCAGGTCGCCACCGGAGAGCTCCCTCCGCACCACACCATCACGCATCACGAGCACCCGGTCGCACAAGCCCAAGAGCTCTTCGTCGTCGCTGCTGTGGAGCAGGATCGCCACCCCCCTTTGGCGCAGATCGGAGAGTATCTTATAGAACTCTCCCTTGGCGCCCACGTCAACCCCCTTCGTCGGGTCGTCGAGGAGGAGCACCTTCGGGTCCCGCATCAGCCATTTCCCGAGGACCACTTTCTGGGCGTTGCCGCCGCTCAAAGAGCTCACCGGGTGATCCAGCGAGCCCATCTTGAGCCTCAGGCCCTGCGACACTTCTTCGGAGTCTTCCCTCGCCCTGCGCATGTTCAGGAATGCCCCGTAGCGTGACCAGGAGGGCAGTAGGAGGTTCTCCAATATGGATCGTATCGGCAGAAGGCCCTCGCCGCCCCGGTCACCGGGGACGAAAGCGAGGCCCTTCTGCATCGCCTTCCGGGGGTGGGAAAAGTCGACTTCCTCGCTCGTGAGCCGGACAGTTCCTGAGTGGGGGACGGCTCCGAAAAGAGCAAGAAGTAGATCCGATTGCCCCTGTCCTTGCAGACCGCCAAGACCCAGGATCTCGCCTTCCCGGAGTTGCAAGCTTACCCCGTTCAGCACTGACGAGCGGAGATCCTCAGTCTCAAGCAGAACCGTTTTCTCGCCATCGGCATCTGCGGGGTGCTCGATGTGGCGCTCCGCGACGCCGCCCTCTATCATGAGCCCCACCAGTTCTTCCTCGCTCGTCTCCTTCAGGCCTGCCGCGCCGACGGTTCTGCCGCTCCGGAGCACGGTCGCCCTGTCGGCGATCTGGAAGATCTCCTCCATGCGGTGCGAGATGAAGATGAGGGCCATGCCCCGAGCCTTCCACTCCCTGACTAGCTCGAAAAGCCGCTCGACCTGCCGCGCCCCCAGGCTCGCAGTCGCCTCATCCAAGATCATAACGCGCGGCTCGCGGCTCAACGCCTTGAGGATCTCCACGATCTGTCGGTCGCTGGGCGAGAGGTCCGATACGAGCGAGTCGGGACCGACGAACGGCCCCAGGGCGTCCTCGAAGAGAGAGAGGAGGCGCGTGGTGCGCTCCTTGCGCTCCTTCTTCCGAACCCGGCCCAGGGCTACAGGCTCGTTGGCGAGCCAGATGTTCTCGGCAACCGTCATGTCCGGGACGAGACTGAGCTCCTGGTAGACGGCGGAGATCCCCGCCCGGCGAGCCGCCTGGGGCGAAGAGAAGCGCACCTCCTCGCCGTCCAGGAGCAGCCGTCCCCCGTCGGGAACGACCGCTCCCGTGATGATCTTGCCGAGCGTACTCTTGCCGCTACCATTGGCCCCCATCAGCGCCACCACCTCGCCGGACTCCACGTCCAGGCCGCCGTCGGCGAGCGCCACCACACCACCGTAGCGCTTGACGAGGTGTTGAGCCGAGAGGGAGACTTCAGCCATCGCTGCCCGCCTACTCGAAGTAGGACTGCGCCTGTTTGCTGCTGATGATGCCGTCGAGCACGTACTCACCCTCGACGTCGATCTTCTGGAGTTCCTCGTCGAGGTTCTGGTTGGTCACCACGCCGGGTATCGGCACGTAAAGGGTGTTGCCCGCTTCCCCCTCGAGCTCGCTCTGCTTGATCTCCTTGCCCTGCAAGAGCTCCACCATCACCCGCAAGCCGCTCGCGCCGACGCCGGGCGGGTTCACCGGCCCGTAGGAGGCGAAGTCCGGGTTCTGCTGGCGTACGTCTTGCCACAACCTCATGTAGCCCGAGCGAGCCTCGCCGGAGATCACCGGGTACTCGTCGGGGTTGGTAGCCTGAACGGCTTGCAGTACGCCGCGCGCCATCCCGTCTTGCGTCCAGACGCCGTCGATGTTCGGCTGTGAGGCGAGGATGTTTGACATCTCCTGCTGGGCCGTCGCCTGATCCCAGTTCGCGTTCGTCTCCTGGACCACCTCGATACCGGGATTCTCGGCGAAGACCGCCTTGACGGCGTCGTAGCGGGCCTCGTTGGCCGGGTGGCCAGCGAGGCCGTTGATCACCACCACGTCGCCCTCGCCGCCGAGCTCCTCTACCAGCCACTCGGCGCCCATGCGCGCCCATTCT
>DASSCV010000328.1:0-8800 GCA_035697505.1 Rubrobacter sp. | reverse complement strand
CCGCCAGCCCGTCTAGGAGCTCGGCCGCAGTGGACACGGAAGCGTAGCTCGGCGCGATGACCCGGTAGCGGTCCTCCGAGGCCGGGATCCGGGTAAAACCGGCCTCTGCGACCATCGCCCCGCCCGGCAGTATCAGGAGGTCCTCCTCTCCCCCACCGCTGGCGATGTACTCCCAACCTACCCCGTCGACGGTGACGCGTTTCGGCGGGTGTGTGGTCCGGAACTCCCGCAACTCTTCCCACCACTCGGCCGCGATCCCTCGAGTAGAACCTTCGGTTGCCATCCCCGGGATCCTCGCCTCTCGACGACGCCAGATCTGCATCCCGCTAGCGATCGCATCTTCCAGCAGTCGTTCACGCCTTTCACAGATTCTATACCGTGGTCGTAGCCGTTGCCGCTCTACCCGCCAACAATTACCACCATGCCCTGGGCTCCGGTGCCCCTTGGATCTCTACGGATCGTTGGGTTCGCATCAAGGTTGCCAGGTAAGCGTCAAACCCCTCCTTTGCATTGCACGTTTCACTACCAACCAGAGATATAAAAGAACCGACGAGCGGACCCGAGGCGTTGACCTAATCTCATCAGAGGACCTCGACACCCTGGCAGACGCCCTGGAGGACGGGATGGCTACATTCAAGGACCCCTACCGCGTCTCCAGCGAGCGGTTCCGTAGGGCGGTTGATGCTCTACTGGAACGCATCGAAGTCCTAAGAGAGGGCAAGGAGCCGCCCTCCGCGTTTAGGTGAGCAGACCAGGAAAATTCCAAATAGTTATCGCATCTGGAACTACAGGAAGTGAAAACGTAAGGCCAGTAGGGCGTTCATGCCAGAGCTTCCCCTCTCGCTCCCACCTCCAGCTTGTAACGAGCTCGACGTTCCGCAAGAGGAACCCGGCGGCCGTATAGTGCAAGTCTCGGGTTCGCAAGGCGACCGCCGCCTGGCACCCTCTACGGTAGCGCGGGACGATGAACCGCCGATGAATTCCCACAAGAGCAGCGAGGATTTCTGTAATGGCCTGCACTTGCCTCCAGTGGGGCGTTTGCGAAGCCCGGTCCGTGATAGACCGTAGAGGCTCTCGTAGGAGGGGAGATTCGGTCTGGACCGGGCTCTAAGGTGATGGGGCGCCGAGCCCTTTGTTCCCCCTTGTAAGGTGGCGCACCCATCGACTGCGACCCTAGCATTTACCAAGATGCCGCGCACCGTCTACTTTGACCCAAGCTTAAGCATATCTAGCTTAGGTTTAGCTTCGGAGTTTCGTCGTCAGCTCCAGGTGTGTGAGGTTGGCTTCTCCCGTCCTGCACGTCCGAGCCCAATAGGTTAGTATCACCATCGTGGGAAAGGGGCGGACAGGGTGACGGACACGAGGCTCACCCTACGACAGGCCGCTGCAGCACTGGATGTCTCAGAGTCCGCCATTAGGAAACGCGTGGCGCGCGGCACTCTGCGCTCAGACAAAGGCCCAGATGGCAGGCGATACGTCTACCTGAACACCATGGCAGACACTGTGACCCATGAAGGGGCAGACGCGTCCACCTCACATGAGCGCGATGCACTCATATCCGAACTCAGGGCGCACAACGGCACGCTGCGAGAGCAGCTGGAGGCTGAGCGCCAGGCCCACGCCGAAGCCCGAAGGATCATCGCCGGACTGGTGGAGCACTTTCCGGCCATAGCAGCGCCACAGGAGGACTCAAAAGCCTCCGAGACCCTCGAAGAGGATCCAGAGAGGGTAGAGCCCCGGCCCGCGGCACCGGGTCCTCAGACGCTTCACAGCAAGTCACCTGGAGGTAGCTCCTCCCAAGTTGGGGATGAGACAACGGAGGCGCCCGATGCCTTCAAGAGACTATCTGTGTGGGGCTATGTGCTGGGAGTACTGCTGGTAGGAATGACGGGTTTTCTTGTGCAATCGGCCGTCGGATACCGTATCCTCCAGCAGTTCGGACCTGGGTTGCCTGAGAGCGAGGCACTTAGATTTTTGTCGGCGTGGAGCCTACCCTTGCTATTGCCCATCGTCTTCGGCTACCAGATTGGACGAAGGCCTAGAGGTAGCAACTTTTGGCGGCATGTAGGGGTAACTGCGCTGCTTGCGGTTGCAGCTGGTTTCTTACCTTACGCCATTTTCAGTATCCCTCAGGTCAGGACCAGCCTACTGCCCTCTAACGAGGTTTCCACGAACTATTTCGAGGCTACACAGATGTGGCTCCCCGTGGCCCTCGCTTTCCTATCAAGCGCACTAATAGGTAACGCAAACCGCCGCCGAGTGGCCGGTCCTACGCCGGCTGCGGGATTCGCCAGCAAACAGTGGAGTCCCTTAGCGCTGACGTTGATGGGTACAGCAGGAAATATTCTTGCGGCGGTTATTGCCGGCATCTTTGCGCTTGCAGGCACTTAGCTTCTTGCAGTTCCGCTTGACACTCGGTCGGAGCACCCCGTGGATACAAACGGACGGAGTAAGCTACCGATAGCCTCAAAGCCCTGCAAAAGCGTGATCTCCTGCACTAATGCTGGCGCGGGGAGAGTTCCTCACCGGCTCCCCGAGGGACCTTATACTGGAAGCATAGAAGGCAGATGCCGGAATCCGACACCCGTATGCCGCAAGAGCCCGACCCACCGACCAGGAAGCTTATATCCGCGGTCGCGTGCAGGCTGCATAATTCTTCGGAGGGGATGAGGAGCGGCTAGCCCGACGATGATCAGATCGCGGCACCAATGATGGCCGAGGCACCTACCGCAGATGTGCGATTTCTGCCCAGAGAGCGGGGTTTGTGATCTGCTCCGTGCAAGGAGGGTTGAGATGCACCCACCTACGTTGCTAATATGTGCGGCGCTGGGTCGGCTGCCGAATGTGGAGGGGGCGCGGCCGACCCTCTTTAGCGCCTACAAACCAAATTCAAGGGCCAGGACCCCGTAGGATGTTAGGCCGTACTCTCTACGCCCTGGCTTCGCTCCGCGCACTTGCGGCAGAGGTAAAGCGCCTACTCCTCCCACTCCTTGCTCGTCTCGGGGTCGACCCCGGGCTGGCCTAGCGTTATCCAGCCGTCGTTGCAGGCGTGGGGCCGCTCGTCCTGGTGGTCGTGGTGGCAACGGTGGGGTTGCGGTACTCTAGTGGTGTCCACAGCGTTCCCCCTTTTCTGTGGGCCGGGTCCCGGGGTAGTCAGCACCTGCGGGGCCATCCTTTATCCAGAGTCAATATTCCAGGGTCAATATTTTTTATCGTAAATCAATCATTACTGCAAATAATATGATAAACTATCAGTAGTCAGAGATGGGTTAGCTAGAATGCTTGCCGAAGTGCTTTACATTGGGGACCGGCTCAGGGATTTACGGAAGCGGAAGCTACTCACTCAGGAGCAGCTTGCCGACCGTTCCGGTGTGGGTACAGCCACCATCGTCCGTGTCGAGCGCAACCAAGTCGAACCGCGGGGAAGCACCATACGCAAGCTCGCGGAGGCCCTAAACGTCGAACCTGAAGAACTCGTCAAGGTGGGAGATCTCTGAGCCGGTGCCTGCAAAGTTAGCCTGTTATCTTCCCCGCCCATGCTCGCTTCTTCTCTCTCATCTACCCCTAATAGGAGGGGTGGGAGGTAGGTGTGTCCCACCCCATGCAGTAGCTTTCAGCAATTCGTCCTAGGTCTCAGCAGTAGAAGCACCATAATTCGCCGCTTCGAAGGGAGGCGGACCGAGGATCTCTCCCTCCCCGCGGATGATCGTCCTTGCAGTGGAGCGGGCTTTCTCCGAAGTGAAGAGGCTCTGCTACGCGGGGCAACCCTATCTGAAGAGATGGGTGGCGCGGATGACATCTTCTGGGCGCTCGAGCGTTTCTATATCGAGCATCACCAGAGCGTTCGCCGGATGGCGGACCACCTGAGTGCGTGAAAGGAGTGCTCTGCGAACTTCGCCTTGATAGAGTTCTCGTAAGGTCGCGCGGGGCTCTTGAGGGGAGCATCATGTTCCTTGCTGTGTAAACGCCCGCCGCCACGTGGCCAACCAACAGCAAGGAGGAGTGATCGTGGCCGAGGATACACCACCAACCAATAACAACGGTGCTCAAGAAGAGACGCCCGCCCGTCAAGACGTCGACGTGCTTCTGGATGTATCGGAGCTCGAGGTCGATAGGATCAAGCTGACGGTCAAGGATCTCAGGGCGCACGTCTCCGTCCTTGCTGAGCTCGCAAGTCTCCTCTACCTGCAGGTAGGAGTGCACGCCAGGCTGGACGAGGTCGAGCTTGAGATAGAGGGGGTAAGGGCCAAGGTGCTCCTGAAGGTCCGCCTCGATGACGTTCGTGCCATCCTCAAGGAGGCCCTGGAGACTGTGGCGGAGCATCCAGAGATACTTAGGATCCTCACCCGCGCTCTGGACGAGGTTTTGACGGGCAGACTGGGGGATGCTCTGGGCACGCTTGAGAATGTCCTTGGGAGCCTGGTGGAGGGTGGCACGGTCGACGAGTTGCTAAAGGGCAGGCTAGAGGATGTTCGAGACACTCTCAAGGAGGTATTGAGCCAGGCAGGAGAGCAAGCTCAAGAAGGGCTTCTTCGCCGAGCCTTGCCAGAGGGACCTTCCTCCTCAGGCGAACCGGCAGGAGGAGCCTTACCGAAGGAGGAATGAGGAGGCTAAAGAGCTTCTGGGGTAGGCTACGCTCTACCGACCCTTGCTTCAGGGCCGGACTGCTACATCCCAGCCCTTCTCTTCTAGCTCATATTCACCCGAGTGCGTGGAAGGTGCATTCTCAGAAGGTGGTCTAGCCGGCATCCTCGGCAGGTGGATCCGCCGCTACTGTGTTGAGTTTGCGGAGTCCCCCTGCTCTCCTTCTTCCTCCACTATCTTCAGACCTTCGATCATCTCGAAGGTGAAGCGCACTATGCCACTTTCCTTGCCCCTGCACTCGAAGTATATGGACTCATCGTCGTGGTAGACGAGAGCTTCGGAGAAGAGCCCCTTGTTGTAGTAGAGCCCCTCGGCCCACTCGGGGATGGCCTTGTTCTTTATCTTGCGCGCCTGCTCAGTCGTCATTGGCGCTTGCTCCTTCCCTTGATGGTGTCTTTCTACCCCAAAGAGGCTCCATGTATTCCACATAGAGGGGCTTTGAGCCTTTATTCAACCGGGTGCTTGGAAGAAGCTCTACATACAGCATCAGTTGCCTCTAGCTTGCTCAGCGTCCCTGATTTCAGATGCCCTCCACCTGCTTGGAGCGTCCTGCACTTTCTCGATCTCGAGGGAAAAACGTGTGTACGGTAATAGAAGTAGCGAAGACGCATAATTGCCTATAATTGGCGCGAGACTAGCATGGCAAGAACGTTCAGAATGGATACCTCAGCAAGTCCCACTTGGCTGCTGGCGAGGGCGAGGAGGGTGGCGAGCGAGAACGGCGTGACGCTCGTAGGGGATGAGGGATCGGGGCGCTTCTCGCACGACATGTTTAGAGGCGAGGCGAGAGACCGGTATCGTTCGGGCTGTCTCCCACGGGCATGCGTACTTTCGTTGCAAGGAGTAGGTCGTCTCGTCGGCCGGAGATAGCCTCTCCGAGTATCTCCTCGGATTCGCCTCCTGAGTATATGTTTGCGGTGTCGAAGAGGTTGATCCCTGCGTCCAGGCACATGTCCACCTGCCTTTTCGCCCCGGCGACGTCTGTGGAGCCGACCTTGCTAAACCCCCCCTGACCTCCGAAGGTTATCGTGCCGAGGGTCAAGGCGGAGACAAAGGATCTCCTGTCCCTCATTAACCGAGGAGCTGGTGGAACAAGCAATTCTTGCAAGAAGTACTTGGGCTGGAGGTTACTGCTAAAGTGCGCACTAGTTATGGCCCGAGGACCGAGGAGATCTTACAAGCGTACCGTGAGGGACCGAACGCGTCGGCACGCGAGGAACCAAAGGCGCCGCCAACGACGCCGCAGAGGTTGGCCGCTGCTGATATTCGGCTCTCTGTTGTGCTTCTTGGTAGCCAATTACCTTCTGTGGGACTCCGAGCCATCGGCCAAGACCACAGCGATTGGGTCCGTGGAGCGCCCAACCTCTACAAACCCACCGCAACCTCCAGCACCCGCCCGAGCCCAAGCCGTAGAGGAGCTGCGCTCCAGGCTCCCAGGCATCTCCCAGGCTCACGCAGGGACCCATGGGGTGGTGGTCTTCGATCCCTATTCTGGCGAGACGGTCTCACTCAACGCTGATCGGCGCTTCGTGGCTGCAAGCCTTAGCAAGCTCTACGCTCTACTTACGCTCTACAGAGCCGCTTCCCGAGGTGAGTCAAGCCTGGACGACGAGATCACTATGCGCTACTCGGATGTTTGGGCCTACGGCACCGGCGTGCTCTACAAATACCCTGTCGGCTACACTATGACCCTGCGCGAGTGCGCAACGTTCATGATCAAGGAGAGCGACAACACCGCAGAGCTGATGCTCAACGGCTATTTGGAGGAGGAGAAGATAGAGGCCGAGCTTCACCGAATAGGCGCGGACTCAACACGCTACTGGCATCCCATCAACACCACTACCCCAAACGATATCTTGCTCGTGCTGAAGAAGATTGCCGATCCCTCCTACACTAGTCCACAGCTCTCGGCCGAGATGCTCGAGCTCATGACGAATACGTCCTTCGAGGATCGCCTGCCCCGGCCGCTTCCCGAGGAAACCCGCGTGGCCCACAAGATCGGGTCCTACGAGAGCACCTTCTCAGACGCCGGGATAGTGTTCCCCGAGGAGAGCGGCGGCAAGGGTCAGGAGTACTACATCGTCGTCTTCTCCGAAGGTGCTTCGCAAGAGGAGGCCAGAGAGACGATTCAGGACATCTCCCTAGCTACCTACCAAGCCTTCTCTCGCTAGGATGCTCCCTGACCCTTTGTGCACCTCTGGCGTATCAGAGAGGGATCATGGCCATCCCCATACGTTGCACCTTATGGCGATCCCGATACCGTCAGCGAAAGTCGACTTGCGCCTATAGATTCTCGGGCTCTACCTACATAGGAAGGTGAGCGACGGCGATCGAACACGCTCCGGGTCCAGCAAGGCGAGCTCGACCGGAGAGCTGATAGTAGGGAAGGATCGGCACCCACGACCTTTGGACTCGACTCCTGACGCTACCAATTCAGGAATAAAAGCACCAGCCAACCATCGCGCACGCTCGGGGCCGCCTACCTTCCTTCTCTGCCAGGTGCTGAACGCTAGAATTACTCCTTCTCTAGGCGAGACGGATCACGTAGAACATGCCCCCGCTGTCCTTGTCAGACAGGAACCCGTTCGGGCTCGTCGTGACGTCTTCGAGCGGCTCGTCGCTCTTGGGAACGGCGGACTCAACCTTGAACGGACGGAAGTGTACGCGCACCCCGCCCAGGGCCTCGAAGGCCGCCCCCGTCCACTGGTTGGTAGCCTCGGTGACCACATATTCGTATCCGAGCGACCGGCAGCGCTCCGCGCCCGCGGCCACGAGCTCGAAGGTGTCCTCTTTCGGAAGATCGTCGGAGCGGGCAAGCAAGATGTGGTGGCTGACCTTGCCCTTCTCGTAGGCCTCCCTAAACTCCGGGTACCGCTCGGAGAGAGCCGTCAGCGCCTCCGCGTCCTGGGCGCCCAACGCGCCGTACACCGGCTCCCAGACCGACACCACGGTGTCGAGTAACAAATCGTCCTCCCGGAACGGGGGTTCTACGTCGAAGGGCGGCATCGTCTCGTTGAACGCCGCACCGACGACGCGTCCCTGCCCGTCCAGGATGGCTAGGGATTGCACCAGTGTATCCTCGTTGACCTCGATGGCGTCGCCTGAACTGGTGGGGTCGGTAAGGGCAGTGAGACGTACTATCCAATACATCTGCGTCTCGGTGTCCCACGAACCGAACGAGTCGGTTCCGAAAGGATCGGTGTGGCGCACTTCCATGAGCCCCGCGGGTGGATGCTTGGGCGGCCGGAGGTGACGGGCCTGCGGTTCGCGGCGGGCGAATCCCGCGGCTATCACCCACGCCATCTGCAGCATCTGGGCCGGCGTCAGGTCTGGCGCGACGACCGTAGAATACCTGGTGCTGCGGTGGGGAGCGGCCCGCGCGAAATCTACGAGTGGTAAGGAAGCCGGCAGGGGCTGTATCCCGTGCTGGGAGACATCCCGTGCTCTCGGATAAGCACTGTAGGGTAGGGGGCGCGCTTCGTCAGAAGAAATCCTCCCAGGGGATTCGGGACCGATTTCGGGTGGCGTTGTCTGCTCACTCATTTACTTTCCCCTCTCCGTAGACTGGTTGCCTTACAACCTGAGTGTAATGGCAACGTGGAGAAAGTGGCACAGCCAAAGGATCGGATTTTCGCAGGACTCTAGTCCTGCGGGCACCCTACAAGGCAGTGGCGTGATGTTTCTTGACCACCTATGTCGACCCTCTTCAAACAACCTTCAATCCTAGACCACTACTCTCACTGGATGCCGTCCACGGACGCAGCACGGACGACGGGATGGACGAACCATTGGGCTAGGCGACCTACTCTTGCCCTCAGCTCCGGTAGCTCGGGTTCACGCAGCCACAGCGAGACGTGGGCAGGCTGCAGTGTCTTCCCTACCGCGCTCGTCAAGACGTTGCTCAACGCATCCAGGTCCGTGAAACGCGCCTATCCGTTGGAACGTACAGCGGTAGAATCGGTAAGATACGAAACGGAAGGGTGACGCATGACCGACCAAGATGCTACACCGAACGCAGCGGTAGCCGGCACGTTTTCCTTGGGCGGCGACCTCCTCATCAATCGCTTGGGCTTCGGCGCCATGCGCCTGACGGGGCGGGGTATCTTAGGCGAACCCGAAGACCCTGAGCAAGCCCGCCGCGTGCTCCGGCGGGCCG
>DASSCV010000327.1:0-14444 GCA_035697505.1 Rubrobacter sp. | reverse complement strand
CCTGCTCGGGTCTATCACCGAGTCGTTCCAGGCCACCACGAGGGGTGTGGCCGGCAACTCTCCCCCGCGGCACTCGACCGAAGCCCTGGCCACGGGATCCAACGCCGGGGGAGTCAGGTGCACGTGGCAGGCGGCGCCGGCATCGGGTCCGGCCTTGTATTCGACGGGCCCGTCCAGGGCAGCGTAGATCACGAATGCCGGATCTCCCCATTCATAACGTTCCATCTTGCCGGCTATCTCAGGGCCGACCACCTCCTTGTCCAGGAACCTGAGCGCGAGCTGCCCGGGATCTACTCCCGAGGCCACGAGACGCCCAACGGGTATCTCCTCGCCACTCTCCAGCCGAACCCCCGTAGCCCTGCCCGAGCCAACGAGGATCTTCTCCACTCCTGCGTTCGTCCTGATCTCACCCCCAAGGGAACGGAGGTGGTCGGCGAGGGCCAGCGAAACGTGATGCATACCGCCTTTCACCAGATTGTTACCCGCGTCCTGCAGCACGGTGCCGAACAGCCAGGCGAGCTCTGCGCCGCCTGCGTCGTCGGGGGCGTGTGCCATGAACAGGGCGAAGGCCCCGAACAGGCACTTGACCTCCTCGGACTCGAAGGTCTGATCGCACCACGAGCGCATGCTCTGCAGGCCGAAGCGGTACTCTTCCATCCCGGCGGAGCTTTGCTCCAGCGTGGCAGCCTCGGCGGAGAACGCCGGCGGTGGCGAGAAGAGCGAGGCGACGATCTTGCCTTTCGCCGCCCTGTAGCGCTCGACCAGCGCGCGCCAGGTCTCGGCGTCCTTTTTGGAGTACCGGCCGATGTTCTCGACGGTCTTCTCGAGGCTCCTGCTCACGGCCAAAACCCTGCCATCGGGGAAGGCGTGGGCGTAGACCAGGTCAGGCTCGATGAGCTCCAGGCCGTGCTTCTCCAGCTCAAGTTCCCCTGGAACGGGCGAGAGATTGGCCAACTGGTAGCCGCTCGCGTGGACGTCCGACCTGAACCCCGGGAGCGTCAACTCCTCGGTGAGCGTCATGCCTCCTACCTCATGGTAGCGCTCGAGGACGAGCACCTTCAGTCCCGCCTTCGCGAGGTAACAGGCACACGTCAACCCATTGTGCCCGGCGCCCACAACGACGGCGTCGTACCGCCTCGTCATAGCTCTACCTCCCGAGCATAGCCTTGACCTCATGCGCCTTAGGACGTGTTCCCAGGTCCATCGTCTCCTCCTTGGGGCTCTGTATCTCCGGTCATGACACGCCAGGAGAATATCCGTGCATCTTCAGGAAGTCTACTCAGGACGGGCGCATGGGCCGGACGAAAGATCGCTCCCCGGCGTGTTGTGCAAGCGGAGGGGGATCCTCTACTTCGCCGGGGAGCCTGCAGGCATTATCGGGCCATGTACGTTAAAGGATGGTAACGCCCGTGTACCGATTTTGTTACGGCGCGGGAAATTCTATGGACTCCGGTGCTCCCGGCATGCCGCCAGGCCGCATTGTCTGGAATAGGATTTACTCGCTCAACTGTATAAGTGCGAGCCTGAGATCTTCTGCCATACCGCTGTGGCCGTGCTTTTCGGACTGGGCGATTCCCTTCTCGTACGCGGCACGTGCCTCATCTTTGCGCCCTAGATTGGAGAGCACGCTGCCGAGACGCGCGTAAGCGTTTCCCTCATCGTCGTCGTGGACGCCCAGGTAGCGCTCCAGAACCGCCGCTTCGTCTTCGTCGCGTCCGGCCTTCTCGTACTCGTTGGCCAATGCCAGCAATCCAGTCGGGTTGTCGGGGTTGTCGGCCAGCATCCGCTCGAAATAATCTATCCTGTCTTCCACGAGGTTCCTCCCTTCAAGTTTCGTCTATGCCAGTATAGGTCAAGGGGCGCCGGGCCGGCGTCGAGCGGGTAGAATGGACCAGTTATCCAGGTCAGTTGAGGGTAGGTACGGTACCGGGGATGTGGGGTATCATAGGAAAGATCGAGATGTTTGATCGCTTTGCAGGAGTGCTTTTGGGGGGTGCCCGCGAAGGGTATAGGGCCTCTTCGCGCGGCGCTCGGGCCAAAGAGGGTATCGTCACGTGAGGGTGTGATCCGGTTGGAGAGAGAGACGAACAACCAGTTTTTCGGGCCGAATCTGGGCTACGTGTTGGAACTCTACGAGAACTACAGGGAGGACCCCGATTCCGTCGACGGACAGATGAGGGAGTTCTTCGAGTCCTGGAGCCCACCGCGGGTGGGGACGCCTGACGCCAACGGGCAGCAGGTCGCCCCCGAGGTCGACGTGGAGAAGGCCGTCGGGGCCTCCAAGCACGTCAGGCACATAAGAGACTTCGGGCATCGGGCCGCGAAGCTCGACCCTCTCGGGAGCGAGCCGCCCGGAGACCCGACGCTCGACCCGACCTTCTACAGAATAACGGACGAGGACCTCGAGACCCTGCCCTCGCTTATCATAGGCGGACCCATCGCCGAGCGTACATCCAACGCCAGGGAGGCTGCCGAGGAGCTGCGCCGGATCTACTGCGACACAACGGGATACGATTTCGGGCACGTCCACGACCCTGAGGAGAGGTTCTGGCTGCGCGAGTCCGTCGAGTCGGGCCGCTTCGACAAGACTATGGAGGGTGAGAACGCGAAGCGGCTTCTCGAGAGACTCACGAGGGTAGACGCCTTCGAGAAGTTCCTTCACAAGACGTTCCTCGGCCAGAAGCGGTTCTCTGTGGAGGGGAACGACATGGTCGTTCCGATGCTGAACAGGATCATCCGCTCCGCCGCCGACGTAGGCACGCCCGTGGTCACCCTCGGGATGGCGCACAGGGGGAGGCTCAACGTCCTGGCGCACGTTATGGACAAGCCCTACTCCAAGATCTTCGGCGAGTTCCAGCAGCCCGAGAAGGGCGAGCAGTCCTCGGCCGCTGGCCGCCCCGGCGACGCCTGGGTCGGGGACGTCAAGTACCACCTCGGTGTCAGGGGCTTCCAACTCGCGGACGAAGAGGCCGACGAGGAGGTCTTTATCCACCTCGCCCCGAACCCGAGCCACCTCGAGCACGTAAACCCCGTGGTCGAGGGGATGGCCCGCGCCTCCCAGGAGGAGCTGGACGAGGCAGGCCCGCCGCAGCAGGACGTCGACGCGTCCCTGCCCATCCTGCTGCACGGGGATGCGGCGTTCCCCGGCGAGGGGGTCTCGGCGGAGACGCTGAACCTGAGCCGCCTGCCAGGCTACAGAACCGGCGGCACCATCCACATCATCACCAACAATCAGCTTGGGTTCACCACAGAGCGACAGGACGCCCGCTCGACGACCTACGCGAGCGACCTGGCCAAGGGATTCGAGATCCCCGTGGTCCACGTCAACGCCGACGACCCCGAGGCCTGCATGGCGGCGGCGAGGATGGCCCATGCCTACCGCGAGAAGTTCAACAAGGACTTCATGATCGACCTCGTCGGCTACCGCCGCTTTGGGCACAACGAGGGCGACGAGCCTGCCTACACGCAACCGGTGATGTACGAGACCATCCGCGACCACCCCACGGTGCGTAAGATCTGGGCCGGGGAGCTCGAACGCCGCGGCGTCCTGGAGGAGGGCGAGGCAGAGGCTATGTTCGAGGGGGTCATGTCCGACCTGGCCGAGGTCCAAAAGAAGCCCACTGACGAACTCAAGGAAGAAGACTTCGCCGCGGACGAGCTGTACACGCCGCTCGTCAGGATCCCCGAGACGGCCGTCGCGGCCGAGAGGCTCTCCGGGCTGAACGAGGCCCTTCTCGAGGTCCCCGAGGGCTTTACGCCGAACTCCAAGCTCGAGCGCCTCTTCCAGAAGAACCGCGGAGATCTGGACTCCATAGACTGGGCGCACGCCGAGGCGCTGGCCTTCGCCGCGCTGCTCGAGGAAGGCACCCCTGTCCGCCTCACGGGGCAGGACACGGAGCGCGGGACCTTCTCCCAGCGCCACGCCGTTCTCTATAACGCCGAGACCGACGAGCGCTACGTCCCACTCCAGAACCTCCCCCAGTCAAGCGCTTCGTTCTCGATCTACAACAGCCCGCTCTCCGAGATCGCCGTGCTCGGCTTCGAGTACGGTTACTCGGTCAACTCGGAGGACGCGCTAGTCCTCTGGGAGGCCCAGTACGGGGACTTCGCCAACGTCGGGCAGCCCATGATCGACCAGTTCATCGTGAGCGGCCAGGCGAAGTGGGGCCAGACCTCGGGGCTCGTACTGCTCCTGCCGCACGGCTACGAGGGCCAAGGCCCCGAACACTCCAGCGCGCGACTGGAGCGATACCTCCAGCTCGCCGCCCACGAGAACATGCGCATAGCAAACCTCACCACGGCGGCCCAGTATTTCCACCTGCTTCGCGCCCAGGCCGCGCTCAAGGAGAACAAGCGTCCCCTAGTCATCATGACGCCCAAGAGCCTCCTCAGGAATCCCATGGCCGCTTCTAGTCTGGAGGACCTCTCGGAAGGCTCCTTCCAGCCCGTACTCGACGACGAAGGGGCGCGAGAGAGAGCCGAATCCGTCGAGCGGCTCATACTGTGCTCCGGCAAGATCTACACGGAGCTGACGGGCAGCGAGTACAGGGACGAGGCGGTGGACACGGCCATAGCCCGTATAGAACTCCTCTATCCCTTCCCCGAGGATAGGGTAAGGGAGGTAATCGACGGTTACCCGAACCTGCGCGAGATCTTGTGGGTCCAGGAGGAGCCGAAGAATATGGGCGCCTGGATGTTCGTCGATCCGCTGCTGCGTGAGATCTCACGCGGCGAGTTGCCCGTACTCTACGTCGGAAAGCCTCCGCGCCCAAGCCCAGCCCAGGGCTCGGCCAATTTCCACAAACAGGAACACGCCGGCGTCGTGAGGTCGGCCTTCGAGAACGTCGGGCAGGACTTCGATGAAGTACAGGCCGTGGAGGAGACGCAGGTCCGCGCCTCCGCCCCGAGTGAGTGAGAGTCAGAGAGGAAGAGTGAGCAGTGGCTGCTGAGATACACGTTCCCGAGCTTGGGGAGTCGGTCGCCGATGCGACGGTCGGGCGCTGGCTCAAGCAAGAGGGTGAAGCCGTAAAGTCAGGCGAGGCGCTCGTCGAGCTAGAGACGGATAAGATCAACTTCGAGGTCGAGGCCGAGCAGGACGGCGTCCTGGAATCCATCTCCAAGGACGAAGGCGAGACCGTGAACGTCGGCGAGGTAATAGGCACCATAGGCGAAGGCGACGGTGCCGCCCCCGGGGAAGAACAAGAAGAGCAGCCGCAGACCGAACAGGAGGAGCCTGAGGCCCAGGAATCCGGCGACGAAACGTCCAACGGTCACCGCGAGCTCGAGGACGGCGCCGGCCGCGCCTCTCCTTCCGTTAGAAAGTTGGCCCAGGAGTACGAGGTCGACCTTGCCGAGGTCACTGGTAGTGGTTCCGGCGGACGCATCACCCGCGACGACGTGGAGCGTTTGATCCGCGAACAATCCCGCCCCGCGGCCCCAGAGAAGACGGAAGAACCCGAGCGGGATGGCGAAGCACAGCCAGCGCCGGCCGCTTCTGCGGATGGCAGGGCGGCGCTGGAGGAGCGGGTGCGCGTCTCCCGCAGACGCCAGACCATCGCCCAGAGGCTGGTCGAGTCGCAGCAGACCGCGGCGATGCTCACCACCTTCAACGAGGCCGATATGAGCGCGGTCATGGAGCTGAGGAAGCGACGCAAGGAGTCCTTCCAGGAGCGGACAGGTGCGCGACTCGGCTTCATGAGCTTCTTCACCAAGGCTGCCATCGGGGCGCTAAAGGCCTTCCCGAAGGTCAACGCGGAGCTGCAGGGGAGCGAGCTCATCCTCAAGAAGTACTACGACATCGGTGTGGCCGTCTCCACGGACGAGGGACTGGTCGTCCCCGTCCTCCGCGACGCCGACCACAAGAACTTCGCGGAGATCGAACAGGGCATAGCCGACCTGGCCACAAAAGCCCGCGAGGGCAAGTTGACACTAGATGACCTGCGCGGGGGAACTTTCACCATAACCAACGGTGGCATCTTCGGCTCGCTAGTCTCTACGCCCATCCTCACCTTGCCCCAGGTCGCGATACTGGGGATGCACAAGATCCAGGAGCGCCCCGTCGTCGTCGAAGGCGAGGTTACGGTCCGTCCCATGATGTACCTCGCGCTCTCCTACGACCATCGCGTCATAGACGGCGCCGAGGCGGTCAGCTTCCTGGTTCGCATCAAAGAACTCGTCGAAGACCCTGAATCGCTCCTGCTGGAAGGCTAGAAGCATGAGAGCCTCCGTCATGCTCGCGGGGCCTCAAGCCCCAAACGATCTACCGGAATAGCTATGAAAGAGTGCGACACATGTTCTGCGGGTGGCACGCAATGTTTCGGTGTAAGAGGCTATATTGGGCTGCTGTAGGGCCGCTACCTCGGGAGGACGATCATGGATCTACGGTCGGTGCAGAGGCCGCTAAAGAAAAGGTACCGCGATGAGCCGGGATCTTCCCGGATAACGCTCGAAGCCAAAGCGAGCCAGCAGGACACCCCGATCTCCTGCTCAGTGGATGTAGGCCGCGCCGTCTACGAAGCCGAAGCCCATGCAGGCACAGGCGGTACAGGAGAGGTCGCCTGTTCCGGAGATCTTCTGCTGGGAGCGTTGGCAGCCTGTGCCCAGGTAACCTGTCAGATGGTCGCAGAGGCCATGGGGATAGAGGCGGAAAGCATCGAGGTCACCGTGGCGGGGGAGATGGACCTCGCCGGGACGCTCGGCGTCTCCGAGGACGTCCCAGTTGGCTTCGAGACTATCCGCACCACCTTCGACATCGTCGCGCCTGAGGCTGCCGAAGAACAGTTGGAGGACCTGCGCCAGAAAACAGAACAGTACTGCGTCGTCTTCCAGACGCTGGCCGAGACACCGGACCTCCAGACGGAGTGGGCGTAGAAGATCGCGAACCGGCTTGAACGGGAAGGATAGGCTCGTAGAACGGTTGCTCGCGGGCGACCGGCGGGCACTGGCGCGAGTGATCTCGAAGATAGAGCGCGAAGACGAGGAGACGGCCGGGATAATTGCAGAGATCTACCCTGAGACCGGTGATGCTCTGACCGTAGGCTTCACGGGACCGCCCGGTGTCGGCAAGAGCAGCATCATCGCCAAGCTAATAGAACTCTACAGGCAGGAAGACAGGCGGGTGGGGGTGGTCTCTGTCGACCCTTCGAGCCCTTTCTCGAAGGGTGCTATCCTTGGCGACCGCATAAGGCTCTCTGATCACTTTCTCGACGCCGGAGTGTTCATCCGCTCGATGGGTAGCCGCGGACACCTTGGCGGGCTCGCCGGCGGCTCGCGACTCGCCGCCATCGCGATGGAGGCCGGCGGCTACGACGTGATCCTCTACGAGACCGTCGGGGTTGGGCAGGGAGAGGTCGAGGTAGCCTCTGCGGCCGACACGGTGGTGCTTTGCCTGCAGCCGGGAACGGGGGACTCGGTGCAGGCGCTCAAGGCCGGGGTCATGGAGATAGCGGACGTCTTCTGCATCAACAAGGCGGATAACCCGCAGGCAAAGAACGCCGCCTCAGAGGTGCGTTCTATACTGGAGATCGGACACGAACTCGACCCCGACCCGTGGTTCCCGCCTATCGTGATGACCCGAGGCGATACAGGTGAGGGCGTCCAGGAACTGAAAGACACCATAGCGAAGCACCGTCGGTTCCTCGAACAGGACGGCAGGCTTGGTAAGAGGCGGCGGGCCGCCCTTAGAGACTTCGTCATCTCGTGGGCCACGAACCGCCTGGAGAAAGAGATGCACGAGCGCCTGGCCCGCGAGGATACGGAGCTCGTCGAGAAGGTCTACAACAGGGAACTCGACCCTATCTCGGCCTCGGAGCGCATCTTCGAGGACGTCTAGAGATTGGCCGGAAGAAGTCGCTCGACGACTACAACGTCGCGCCATACTCCGTCGAGCCTGGCGTGTTTCTCGTGGACTCCCACCTCGCGGAAGCCTAAAGCGAGTAGTAGCTTCCGGCTCGGCTCGTTCTCCACGAAGACACGAGCAACGAGTTTCCAGAAGCCGGCTTCCTCCGCTGCTTGAATAAGAGTCTTCATCGCCAGGGTGCCTGCACCGCTGCCCCTTGCCTCGCTGGTGGTGTATACGGAGAATTCGGCCACGCCGGAGTAGCACCTGCGGGGGCTGTAGGCCGTGGTGTTGGCGAAGGAGATCACCTCCCCTTCTTCCTCCACAACCACGACAGGGTGAGTCCCATCGAACCAGGCCTGTATCTTCCGTGCCGCCCGCGGGCTGGTCTCGAACGTCGCGATGCGCTCCTCGATGCCCTCGTTATAGATGCGGGCTATGGCTTTGGCGTCTTCCGAACTGGCTGCTCTGGCTCGCACGATCTTATCCTCACCTCGATTCTTCCAGATAACCCCAGCGTGCCCTCCGGGCGCAGTCCTCACTCTTTGGCGCCACTCCCGCCTAGCCCCTAGTGTGCGAGGTCCACCACCAGGGGCAACGCTGTGCGGCGCCAGCTCTCTAGACGACCCGGACTGCTCTCGTACTTCTCGACCAGCAACCGCCGTGCCAGCTCGTCCTCTTCCGCGTCTTGGGCCCCGCGGACGCGACCGCTATAACGCTTCCCCGCTATGCGGACCTCCACATCAGGATCGCGGCTGAGGTTCTTTACCCAGTCCGAGCGGTCGCCTCCTCCCGAGAGCATGTAGAGGGTGCGTCTCTCCGGTATGAGGGCGAACCAGATCTCGATCTCGTGCGGCCTTCCCGTTACCCTCCCCGTCGTCGTCAGGTAACAGAAGTCTTCTTCCGCGAGGCCACGAAGATCACTCACCCACATCAGGCCTCAGGTTACAGGTCTGCATGAAAGACAGCCTCTCGAGAAACCTTTCCCTGACACCTGTAGCCTTCATTCCTGGCGCAATTCGACACGACGGATCTTGCCGCTCGTCGTCTTGGGTAGGTCGTCGATGAACTCTATGCTGCGCGGGTACTTGTACGGGGCCGTGTTCTCCCTGCAGTAGGCCTGGATCTCCTTCGCCAGATCCTCCGACGGTTCGTAGTTTTCGCCGACGACTATGAACGCCTTGACGACGCTTCCCCTGTCCTCGTCGGGCAGAGGTACGACGGCGCTCTCGACGACCGCGGGATGCTCGATGAGAATGCTCTCGACCTCGAAGGGCCCGATGCGGTAACCGGCAGAGAGGATCACGTCGTCGGAACGGCCTACGAACCAGAGGTAGCCGTCGGCGTCCCTGTAAGCCCTGTCGCCTGTCAGATAGTAGCCGTCACGAAAAACAGTCTCGGTCGCTTCGGGCTGCTCCCAGTACTCTTTGAAGTGCGCGGGTATACGCCCGAAGAGGGCGATGTCGCCAGGTTCGTCAGGCTGGCACTCGTTACCTTCGGGATCGACGATCTTCACGTCGCAGCCAGGAGACGGTTTGCCCATCGAGCCAGGTCGTAAGTCGAGGCCTGGGTAGTTGCCGACGAGCAGGGTGTTCTCGGTCTGCCCGTAGCCGTCGTAGATCGTCAGGCCGTGAAGCTCTTTCCACCGCTCGATGACAGGCGGGTTCAGCGGTTCTCCCGCAGAGACGGCGTGGCGGATGGAGGCGAGGTTTGCGCGTTCCAGTTCGGGGGTCTTCGCGAGGAGGCGGTACTCGGTCGGGGCCTGGCAGAGGACCGAAATGTCGTAGAGCTCCATCAGCTCCAGGCGTTCGGCAGGGTCGAAACCGCCCTCGTGGAAGAAGATCTCCGTCCCCTGGCTCCACGGCCCCAGGAATACGTTCCAGATGCTCTTTGCCCAGCCCGTACCCGAGGTGCACCACAGCCTGTCGCCCTCCCTGAGGTCGAGCCAGTACCTGGCTTCCATCCATTTGGCATGCGTGTAGCCGTGGGTGTGCAGAGCGCCTTTGGGATGCTTTGTCGTCCCCGAGGTGTAGAGGATGAAGGCACCTTCGTCCGCCGTCGTATCCTCAGCCGTAAAGTCCTCAGAGGCCCCATCCATAAGCGTCTCGTAGGATTCCCAGCCTTCGCGCACTTCGCCTACAGAGATGAAGCGTTCTAGATCTGGGACGTCTTCGCGCATCCTCTCGACCTCTTCGACACCTTCCGGGCCCGAGATCATGGCCACAGAGCCTGAGTGCTCGGCCCTGAACTTCAGGTCGCCGGCCCTGAGCTGAGGGGCGCACGGGATGGCAATAGCCCCTAGCTTCAAGAGACCCGTTAAAATCGCGTGCCACTCAGGCACCTTGCCGAGTAGGACCATAACCCTATCGCCACGCTCTATACCCAATGCTCTGGCCACGTTGGCGAACCTGTTCGAGAGGACAGAAAACTGGGCGAAGTCGAGGCGGCGTTCCTCGCCGCCCGTTCCGAGCCAGACCATGGCCGCTCGGTCCTGCTCGGCCCAGCGGTCGACCACGTCACGCCCGAAGTTGAACCTCTCCGGCGTCTCCCAGTCGAAGTCTGCGTAGGTCCTCTCGTAATCCCCTATATTCGCCAAGGTCCCTCACCTTTCCCCAAAGGTACTCTTCCAGACCCGCATTGTACTAAAGCGATTAGCGGCGGTATCGACGAACTGCGAATCGTCCATTCGGCAATCAGCGAAAACAACGAGCTGGGGCGCGTGCTGAAATGCTCCTATCCGTCTGCAACCGCCGATTCCGCGGCGGTGCCGCCGAACACGAGGGCAGAGGCCAGGCCGCTCGTGTACCCGCCTGCGGAGACCCCGCCTACCTCGACCCCCGCGGCGTAGAGGCCCGGGATAGGCTGTCCGTCCGTCGCGCGCAGCACCCTGCAGCCCGCGTCCACGGCGAGCCCGCCTACCGTGTGCGTTATGGATGGCGCGACCTTAACGGCCACAAAGGGAGGAACGCGCAATGGCCATACCTGCCCACTCCTCGGGGGAGAGGGATGTCCATCCGCAACGGCGGCAGCATTGTATTCCTCCATGGTGTGGAGGAAGGTTTCGCGGGGCACGCCACGTTCAGCGAGTCTATCCGCAAGCTCCGTGAGAGTCGCGGCCTCGACGACGGTTCCGCCCGTGCTCCTTCCCTTCTCGACCATCTCTTTCGCGGTCCGCTCGCGCACGCTGCCTTCGAGCCCTCTTGCGTCGAGCACATACCAGGCGTAGAGTCCCGGCTGGTGTGCCGTGGCCCGTGTCAGGGCCGTCTCCGACCAGTCCGCGCCCTCGTCGGCGTAGCGTTCGCCCCTGGCGTTGACAGCCACTGCGTAGCGGCCGTAGAGCTGGGAGACTTCCACGAACCGTTCAGGAGGAAAATCTGCCGGGGGGGCTGGCATGTTGCGGCCGTAGAACTCATCGAGACCGGCGCTCGCGAGCGCGCCCTTCTGCAGCGCCGCCCGAAAACCGTCGCCCGTACTCCTCGGGTGCGCCCGTACCCGCATCCTTCCAGGTCCCCCGATTATGTGGCGCCCGACCAACTCGGGGTCGCCGGCGAAGCCCCCAGAGGCAAGGATCACGGCGTCCGCAGCGTGCGTCATTCCGGAGGATGAAACCCGAACCCCTGTAACGCGACCCTCACTATCCTCCAGTAGCGCCTCGAACGCAGTCTCTGTAAGTATCTCTCCACCTGTGGCCTCCAAACGGTCTACCAGCGCCGAGACCGTTCGTTCAGGGTCGAAGCGGGCACCGAATGTGAGGGGGTTCCCCGTCTCTCGCGCCATGAGAACGCCTCCTGCGCCCTCCAGCCAGGCCAGGCAGGACCCGAGTCGTTCGAAGATGAGCCTCTGGAGAATAGCGTCCCCGCCTGGCGCCTCCCTGCGGAAGGTAGGCAGATCCACATACGACCAGATATAGCCGCTGGAGTATACGAAGGATCCGCCGGGGCCGGCGCCCTTCTCCAGAAGGGTTGCCTGCGCGCCAAGCTCCGTGGCCCTCAGGGCGGCGGTCAGGCCAGCGAGCCCGCCGCCGGCGATGACGACGCGCAACGGCTCTCCTCTAGGTCAGGGAGAACGTAGACTTGTGCTCCACGTATTCGACGCTCACGCCGTCGGGTCCTCGGACGAAGACAGCTAGAGTATTCGGACCATCGACGAAGTCCTGGACCTCCAATCCCCGCTCCTCGGCCTCCTTGCGGTGATCCTCCGCCGAGTCTACAAGGCAGCCAACGTGGAAGAGCATGCCTCCGCCGTTCGCATCCGGCGAGGAGTCGTTGAGGCTTATCAGGTAATCGCCAGCCTTCACGGTGGTGGCCCCGTCTCCTGGGGCGAAGCCCATCTCGGCGAGAGTGCGCGCTGACTCCTCGGGCGATCCCGATCGCAGGACGAAGCCATCGAGGTCGTAGTCCGCGAATTCTCCTTCCCCGGGAACCAGGGCGAGCGGAAGCCCTTCAGGGCCTGTGAAAGAGTACCCTCCGTCGCGCGGTTCAGCCCCGGCTTCTCGCGGGAGTCTCGCTGCGGCGGCCTCCGGGTCGGCCACGCGTATGGTTATGCGTTCGATCTCCCCCGGAGAGGGTGTTGTGCCCGGCGGGGCGTCGAAGAGTGTGAGCTTGCCGAGCCTGCCACCGGCCCCTACCAGGGTGTAACGTTCCGTGTGGTCCACGACGTGGAACCCGAGGTGCGTTGTCAAGAACCCGACGGCGGCATCCCTATCGCCCATGTAGAGTGCTATGTGATCCAACCTCTTTACCTTCATGGATTCTCCTTGTCATGCCGCTATCCTCCGAGAAGATAGCATGTAGTACGCAATCTGGTAGATCACTTCTGGATGAATGTACGCAGCGCCAGCCGCTGTGGATTCCCGCTTGAGTGGGAATGACAAGAGAGGAAGCGAGAATGACGGTTATGCCCTGAGCAAGGTGTGAAAGTTGCGCTCGCCCACGTTCTATACGAAAGAGTGATCATGCGGGTTCCGTATAGAGTCGCCTCGGTCTCGACTCTATGTCCGGCAGCGCCTGATCTACGAAACGCGCGTTTCGTCACAGGAAGGCTTAAACTATGGACGTTGGTCCTCCAGACAGAGGAGTCGCATTGGAACGTACGGTAATCCTCGGGGCGGCGCGGACGCCCTTCGGCAGGTTCGGCGGCGCGCTGTCCCCCCTGGGCGCCCCCGAGCTCGGTGGGGCTGCGATCAGGGAAGCCATAGACCGCTCTGGCATCGATGACGGAGACCTGCAGCACTCCATCTTCGGTATCGTGGTGCAGGCCGGGATAGGGCAGATCCCATCCCGCCAGGCCAACTTCCACGCGGGTCTCCCTTTCTCGCTGACAACGGAGACACTCAACCAGGTGTGCGCCTCTGGGCTGAGGAGCGCGACGCTCGCTGATACCCTGATCCGTGCCGGCGACTTCGGCGTGATCCTGGCCGGCGGTATGGAGAGCATGTCGAACGCCCCTTATCTGTTGCCGAAAGCCCGATGGGGTGGGCACATGGGCGACATGCCCGCGCTCGACGCCATGATGCACGATGGCCTGCTCGACGCCTTCGAGCACGTGAACATGATCCGTTTCGGCACACGAGGGGCGAAAGCGTACGATATCTCCCGCGAAGAGCAGGACGAATGGGCGCTCAGGAGCCACAAGCGCGCCGCCGCAGCGACCGACGAAGGGCGGCTTGCCGAAGAGATAGTCGGCGTCAAAGTCTCTGGCAAGAAGGGGAAGACGAACTACGTGGAGGTGGACGAGCCGATTCGGCGCGACACAACTATGGAGAAGCTAGCCGCCCTCGAGCCCATAGACGAAGGTGGCACCGTGACCGCGGGCAACGCCCCTGGTGTCACAGACGGCGCCGGAGCCCTCGTGCTCGCGGGCGAGAGCTTCGCCGGAAAGCGCGGCCTCGAACCGCTAGGCACCGTCGTGGCTCACGCGAAGGTGGCTGAGGAACCGCCCAACCTGTTGACCGTGCCAGGCAACGCGGGCAAGCTGGCGCTCGAAAGAGCCGGATGGGACTCGGACGACCTGGACCTGGTCGAGATAAACGAGGCCTTTGCCGGCGTCGCGATCCACTCCACACGCATACTCGGCGTCGACCCCGACATCGTCAATGTCAACGGCGGCGCCCTGGCGCTAGGCCACCCCGTAGGAGCCTCAGGAGCGCGCATCCTGACGACGCTCCTCTACGAGCTGCGGCGCAGGGGAGGCGGAAAGGGTCTCGCCGCCATCTGCTCCGGCGGCGGCCAGGGCGACGCGGTGTTGGTGGAAGTATGAGCGACGTCGTAGGACGGTTCGCGAACCGTCCCAACATACGGCGCGCTCCAGCGTAGACGTAGGCGTGTGTAAAGGGCAACCGAATGGAGCCGTGGAGATGAGCGAAGGTGAGGGCGCGGCGTTGGATCTGAACGAAAGGGGCAATGTGTTCCCGCACGGCGACACCTTCCCGCAGGTCGCACGGTCTGCCTGGGTCGCGCCTGGAGCGTGCGTCATCGGTGACGTCCACCTGGGCGAAGAATCGAGTGTCTGGTACGGATCCGTGTTGCGTGGCGACACGGAGCCCATCCGTATCGGTGCCAGGACCAACGTGCAGGACGGCTGCGTGCTCCACGCCGACCCCGGCTAC